>JBMOHS010000388.1:0-1535 GCA_049317725.1 Blastocatellia bacterium | reverse complement strand
CAGGGGAAGCCGATTCTGTCAGCCGGGACTGGCGAAGCTGGGTTCGACGCAGCCCCTCTTCGACCTCGAGATCGTAGAGCAGCGTCCGCGCGGGGCCAACTCCACCGGTCGCCAGTCGATTCAGTTCTGCAACGAGGGAGAGGGAAAAGCCACGTCCGTAGCCTTGGTAGGCCAGCGAGGCGTCGACATATCGGTCGCAGAGGACGATCTTGCCAGCCTCGAGTGCTGGCCGGATGAGCCGTTGCACGTGCTGGGCGCGGTCGGCGGCATAGAGGAGCAGTTCCGCGAGGGGATCGACCGAGCCGGGATCCCCTCCCAGCAAGACCGACCGCAACTGAACGCCGAGGTCAGTTCCTCCCGGCTCACGGGTAACAACCACCTCGACGCCGAGCGATCGGCAATACGACGCCAGCAGTTGCAATTGCGTCGTCTTTCCACACCCGTCAATCCCCTCGACCGTAATGAGCTGTCCGGCCACCCCGTTGCCTCCCCTCATCCCCTCCGCCAATCGTGCCACCCGTTTCCCATCCTTGCGAAGCCCTGCCCCGGGCCAAGAAGGGAAAGCGATGAAAAGAAAAGCTCCAGGTAGACCAAGACAATCCACCTGAAGCTAGACCGGCTGGCACCTGCTCCCTGCAAGGAAGGGGCTAGGACGTTTGACTGGTCCCACCACTCGAAGCAGGACTGGGAGAGGCAGTTGTCCCAGCTCCACTGCTGGCCGCGGGAGCCGGCGTCGAACTCGCCTGCTGATGCGACGATTCGTGTCGGGCGTGATGAAAACTCCCACGAGGAACTGAAATCGTCGAGATGGCGTGCTTGAAGATCAACTGTTCAAGATTGCCCGACTCGAGCACGACCGAAAACTTGTCGAAGCTGCGAATCTTACCGGTCAGCTTGACGCCGCCCATCAGGTAGATCGTGATGTTGATCCGGTCCTTGCGCAGGTTGTTCAAAAAAGCGTCCTGCACATTTTGCGAATTGAGTGCGCTGTTATCCATATCCCCCTTGCCTCACGGTTAATTAGTTTGTCATTTATTTTCACTCCGATCTTCTTCACCTGTTCACCTGACGGGAAGGAGGATCGAGTGTTGGGACAGCGGAAGGAGACCGTTCCGCTAACCTTTGCATAGTACAGGAAAGTCGAATGGCTTTCTAGGGCCCTCCCCGGGCCAAAGCCCAAGTTCGCTCCAGAACAGGTCCTCTCACAGCACCACTGAGATGGCTGAAAATGAGGTGAGGAGGAGGGCACTTGATGTGCACCAAGACTGGGTGGGGGGGGTATGGGCATGGTACTCCCCATTCTCAATACAAAAAATCGTCAAATTTAAGGTGCAACCTTGTCGCCACCAATTGACGTTCTGACCCAGAATAGACTGGAGTCAAGTCTTCCGTGAATGAAATGAACAGGAAGAGCGTCAGCTCATCTTAACCAGATCTGAGCCGAAGCGAGGAGGCTGTCAATGGCGCCGCAGGCGCCGCCGGAGCGTTCGGGTCGATCCCTGGCGGGTACACACGGACGTTTCGTATATAGTTCG
>JBMOHS010000387.1:0-1573 GCA_049317725.1 Blastocatellia bacterium | reverse complement strand
CGGCGTTACCTGCTCGACACGCTGCGGTACTGGGTGACGGAGTACAAGGTGGACGGGTTTCGCTTCGATCTGCTCGGGCTGATCGATCACGAGACGCTGCGCGAGATCGTGCGGACGCTCCGCGCGATCGATCCGGGAATCCTCATCTACGGTGAGCCCTGGGCAGGGGGGACTTCGGCGATCGAGGTCTCCCACAAGGGCCGACAGCGGGGACACGGCTGGGCCGTCTTCAATGACCACTACCGCGACGCCCTCAAGGGCAATGTCTTCGACGCGCGGGCGACCGGCTTTCTCCAGTCGGGGCGACACGTCGAACGGGTCAAGGCCGGGATTCGCGGTGCAATCGATGACTTTGCCGAAACGCCGCTTGAATCGGTCAATTACGTGGAGTGTCATGACAACCATACGCTCTGGGACCGGCTGCTGATCAGCACGATTGATGATGTGGGGGTCTCCCCGGACGATCGCCGCGCCATGGCCAAGCTGGCGGCCTTCCTGCTGCTCACCTCGCAAGGCATCCCGTTTTTGCAGACGGGGCAGGCTTGTCTGCGGACCAAGCATGGGGACCACAACTCTTATGACAAGCCAGACTCGATCAACATGATCCGCTGGGCACTCAAAGCGGCCCACCAGGATGTGCATGCGTACTACCGGGAGCTGATCGCCCTGCGACGAGCCCACCCGCTCTTCCGGATGGAAACAGCTGAGGAGGTGCGTCGTGGGGTCCTCTTTCTCGATGATCACTTTGGGATGACGGTACCCGCCGGCTGTCTGGCATGCCAGATCGAAGACCACACCGGGCAGGACCCCTGGCGACGGGCCCTGCTGCTGGTCAACGCCAATCCACGGGCAGTGGTCTTACCTCTGCGGGAAGGGGACTGGAAGGCCTACGCGGTTGGCCCGCTCGCCAGTCGGACTCCCCTGCCCGGTCACGACCATCTCTTGGCTGGGCCGACTCTTCTGGTCGGAGGGCGCAGCGCCGTTCTCCTCGGTGAGTCGCGGCACCCATCCCCCGGCCCCAACGCAGGAGAGCCGGAGGTCCAATCGACCCGTCCCCTTCCCCCTGACGTTCCACTGCCCAACCTTGATCGGGAGGTGGACGGTGATCCAAAGAGAGGAGCCCAATGAATCTCTCCAAGTCAGAACGGACGACGCCACCATTTCAGCCAAGAGACCCAGCGGCCAGCTCCGCCGACTCCATCGATGAACGGCCCATTCGCCTGACCACGCGGCTGAGCCGGAGGGATCGGCGCAATCCGGGGCTTCCGAGGAAGGCGTTTGGGATCCTCTTGCTCCTCCTCGGCGGGCTCTGTTGGACGGCGATGGAGGCACGGCGACCCGCGGCCGTGCGTGCTGACGAGGGGATGTGGACCTTCGACAATCCCCCGCTGCGCCAATGGCGGGAGAATTATGGGTTCACCCCGGACCAGGCTTGGCTCGACCGTCTGCGCCTCGCGACCGTTCGCCTGAGCGAAGGGGCAGGCGGTGGCACGGGCTGTCTGGTCTCCCCACAAGGATTGCTGATGACCAACCAGCACGTCGGGCGTGGACAGGTCAGTAAGCTCTCTTCTGG
>JBMOHS010000386.1:0-1581 GCA_049317725.1 Blastocatellia bacterium | reverse complement strand
CGCCGGATCGCAGCTCTGCGGAGAGCGCATTGAGCTCTTCAGTCATCGCAATGTCGCCACTCACCGCAGCCTCAAAGATGCGCTTCTGTAGC
This sequence comes from Blastocatellia bacterium, assembly GCA_049317725.1. Classification (GTDB taxonomy): domain Bacteria; phylum Acidobacteriota; class Blastocatellia; order RBC074; family RBC074; genus CAIOZW01. The sequence continues at coordinate 1,489 of JBMOHS010000386.1, read as the reverse complement.
TTTGGCAGCAGAAACTCAAGCCCACCGATCGAACGTGCGTGGACCCCGAACACGTCCGAGTGCGCGCGGTGGACCAAGCGCTCCACCGAACCGGGTCCGAGTAATACCACCGAGCGCACGGGCCGGTCAGCGTCGCGCCCGATCCGGTCGAGCCGCCCAATCCGTTGCTCGACCCGGCTGACGGACCATGGGCACTCGAGATGGATGACAGCCTCCGCCATCTGGAAGTTGCGTCCCTCCCCGCCGAGTTCATCCGAGACAAGAACCGGGCGGTCCGGACGCCGTTGGAAGTCCGACGTGACCCGCCTCAGTTTCTCTTCTTCCTCCTCAGACGCGACCCAGTGGAAAGCATCCACGGTACGTTTGAGCCGCTCACCGAGGACCCCGGCGAAAAGGATCGCGTTATCGCGATCTTCCGTGAAGACGAGGACCTTCTTCGCGGGGGCAGTCCTCAGGTGTGCTCGGATCCACTCGATCGTGCCCTCCCACCGCGCCCCATTTGGGGTCTCGCGACTCCACGCCTCCGCGAGCGCAAGTGCGTGCTCGAGCCAGCGCTCCTCATCCGGGAAGGGGTGTACCTCACGCAGGATCTGCGTCCAGAGCAGCGCTTCCTCTTCGGGAGACGGATCGCTGAGGAGTTCGGTCCACCAACGGTCGTCGCGGCTCGAAGCGGCCCTGTCACGCACCGAACGCAGCCGCTCCTGCAAAGCCTTGATGACCCGGACCGGTGGGTAACGCAGGAGGCGCAGGTATATCGCCGCCAACGCCCGGCGCGCGGCATCCAGTATCGCTATTCCGGGAGCCATCCCCTCTACGTGCTCGACAAAAAGGGCCTCGCCAGGGCCCGGATCGTACTCGACAACTTCCAGCCGCCGCTCGCAAAGGTGCTGGCCGAGCGCGAGGACCGTTCGTCGGCGAGTCCGGATGATGCGGTGGTCGATGCGGTAGTGCTCCTGGACGTATGCTTCGAGTTCGTCGAACGCCGCCCGCTCGCCCCTCCGGAGCTGCCGGAGAAGCTCGCCCGCGGTCTCGTCCGCGTCGAGAAGTGGGGCCCAATCCTCCGCAAGCGCTTCCATGGCCGATTGCGGCATCTCTTCGAAGTCGGGGGCTTCGCGCAGGGCTTGGTGGTATCCGAGCCGATCCCAGATTTCCTGCCGGCTCAACCAGAGCGCTTCGAGACGCGACTCATGTCCGGGGGGATACTGATCCGGCGCAACGAGCGACAGCAGCCCGAAAATGCCTTGAGTCTCACGCTTGGACGGCGTGGCGGAGAGGACGAGGAGGCCTTCAGTACGCTGAGACAAGCCGCGATAGAGCTCATAGAGCGGCGTCCCGGGCGGATGCTGGTGTGCCTCGTCGATTACGATCATCCCCCAGCGGCGCTTGTACAGGCGGGACCAATGCGTCGGCTGTCGGGCGAGTGAGGTTGTGGAGACGATAACCTGAGGACCGAACTTCTGAGAGAGGTTGCGAACGAGGGCGAACGGGC
>JBMOHS010000385.1:0-1607 GCA_049317725.1 Blastocatellia bacterium | reverse complement strand
TCCCGATGCAGCTCACGGCCTACCCCGGGATCGAGCAGTATCCGACCCTCTCCCCAGACGGCAGTATGATCGCCTACACCTGGGATGGCGGAAATCTCCAAAACCACGATCTTTACATTCAGCAGACCGACGGCAGTCGACAGGTCAGAGTCACCGCCCACCCGGGGGTGGATCGTCAGCCAGTCTGGTCACCTGACGGAAAGCAACTCGCCTTTCTGCGGGTTGGAGAACCAATTGGGACACCGGACCATCTGATCATCGTTCCAGCCCTCGGGGGGCAGGAGCGGGAATTGGCCCGGGTCATTGGAGGGCTCGACTGGTCACCGGATGGCCAGCACTTGGTCATCACCGGACTGGCCGGCACGGGCGGAGGGATGGGTCTCTTCCTCATCTCCATTGATGGATCGGTGCGGCGGCAGATCACTTCGCCAAATCAGGAAAAGTCCTTCTTTGACTCAAATCCGCGTTTCTCTCCGGATGGTGGCTCAGTTGCCTTTCTTCGGTCGGTGGGGACCGAGGAGAATCAGATCTTCATTCTCGATCTTCAGAATAGCCAGATCCGTCAGCTGACCAATGGGCGTTACTTCATTCAGCCAGGGTCGATCCGGTGGAATCCCAATGGCACGGGCATCTTCTTCATCTCCCAACAGGCTGGCCCTCGGCAACTTTGGCAAGTCGGGCTGATGGAGGGCAACCCAACCCCTTTCCCCTCTCTTCCCATCTCGATGACGTCCTTCTCCACCGACCGCTCAGGCACCCTTCTCGCCTATACCAATGAGGTGATCGACACCCGAATCGAGGTCTACGACCTATCAAGGAAGACCGATCAACCCTGTGTTCTCAATTCAACCCGGTACGAAGGTTCTCCACAGTTCTCGCCTGACGGATCGCAACTGGTCTTCATCTCAGATCGAACTGGATGGGATGAGATCTTCGTCGCCTCCGCCGACTGCACCAAAGAGAGACAGTTGACCACCTTCCGGGAGCTGGGGGTTGGAAGCCCACGCTGGTCCCCAGATGGTACCCGGATCGTCTTTGACCGGCGAAACAAGGGGGAGAGTGACATCTACTCGATCGATCTCAATGGGGCTCAGACGGTCAAGGTTGGCGATTCGGTCGGTCACAATTTTTTGCCCTTCTGGTCCCCGGATGGAGAGTGGATCTATTTCTCATCCAATCGAGCCCACCCGCGCATTGCGAGCCAGACCTGGAAGGTCAGCCGGTCGGGTGGCCAAGCCTCCCTTGTCACTCCCCTTGGCATCATCAGTCGGACGGTGCCGGTGGTATCTCCTGACGGCAGATTCCTCTATCACAACAGAAGCAGCCGGCTGGCGCAGCTCGACCTCGCCACCGGAACCGAGTCGGAGATCGTCGAAATGGCTCGTGTCTATACCGATCGCAACTGGGACATTGGCCGTCAGGCCATCTACTTCTTCCACTACGAATCTGGCCCGGCTCCAACCATCGAGCGACTCGACCTTCAGACACGCCGGATCACCAAGCTGGCAACGTTGGTGGAGACCACCGCCAACGGCCTCGCCTCACTCTCTGTTGCCAAGGATGAACGCCGCCTCGCCGTCAGCCGTCCCTATGTCGGACTGAGCGAT
>JBMOHS010000384.1:0-1636 GCA_049317725.1 Blastocatellia bacterium | reverse complement strand
CGGGATGGCCGGTGGATCTACTTCTCCTCGAACCGGAGCGGCAAGCACCAGATCTATCGCATACCCGCAACCGGGGGGGATCCCGTCAAGTTGACTCAAGAGGGTGGGAAGATGTCGCGAGAGTCGTTCGATGGCCGGGTGCTCTACTATAACCGCAATGAGCGATTGCGCCGGCTCGATCTGCTGACCGGGGAAGATGACTGGGTGAGCGGCCTGAATGATGTCAATATTGGCTACAGTTGGGATGTCGGCAGAAATCATCTCTACTATGTGCCACAGAAAACACCGGGTCCTCCGGTGGCCTATCGCTACCACCTCGAAACCGGGAAAGTGGAGCGGCTCTTCGCGATCGACGGCATGACCTCGTTCAACTTCCAAGGGCTCAGCGTCAACCAGGAAGAGACCCGCATCGCGATCACCATCATCAATCAACACCTAGGGAACATGCAGATCATTGAGCAGTGGCAGTAAGTTGCCGGCAGCCCCCACTCGGACCGTCAGCGAGGTCAGACGATCTCGCGTGCCTCGCCGTGACGGCGGGTGACGCGTTGACGATCGAGGTATTCGAGGAGGGGGATGGCATACTTCCGGGTGACGCCGGTCAAGTCCTTGAAGGCCGTAACGTCGAGACGGGGTCCGTGCGTCGACTTGTAGCGGAGAAGGGATTCCCGCAGGGATTCGAGCGCGGAGCGGTGAAAGACGAGTTCACCGATGCGGACGAGCTCGCCGCTCTGGACGAGCAGTTGGGCAAAGCGCTGCACGCGGGTCGCATCGATGCCAAACTGGGCGGCGACCTGAGAGACGGCCTCCTCGAGAGAGAGGGGTTGGAGGGCCGCCTCGGCGAAGAGGCGTGCGAGGGCATCGCGCGCCGCCTGCTCCTCGGTGGAGAGGGCGATGCGGTGGGTGGCGAGCCGGAGGAGATCCTTCTCGGCGACGACCTCCTGCCGATCAAGGAGGGCCTGCAGAACGGCCCGGGAGATGTCGAGGGAGAGATCGGGAAAGACGCGATCGCGGATCTCTTCGCGGGAGACCCCTGTCTCAAGAGGGGCCGCTTGATGAAAGGCTTTGAGCTGGGCGCGGACCTTGCGGGCCAAGTCCTCGAAAACGGAGTGGGGAACGAGGCGGCTCGGGTGGCCAGCAATCATCGTCAGACGTCGTGCGCGCACAAGGCTGGCAATGGCCGCATCGAGCGCGCCAGGGGTCTGCCCGACGCGAGCGGCGAGATCTGGCTGGCTCACCCCGGACGCGCCGGCCATCTCGACAAAGAGGGCGATCCGCTCGGTTGGGTCAGCCTGGGCCAACTGCGTCAACTGATCGAGGATGCGGGCATGATCGCGGGCGCGGTGCTTCGCGGGAGCGGCATCGACCACCACTCCACCGCCAATCGTTACGAGCGGTGAGGCCCCACGGAGAATGAATCGGTCCCCAGGCAGGGCGAGGAGGGGAGACTCGAGGCGAAGCTGGGCCATGGCCGAGCGGCCCGGAGGGACCTCGGTCTGGCCAAGCAGCACCACCCGGGCGAGGACTTCGGCCGTGCCGTGGTGAAGATGAACCCGGGAGCGGGAGCGCAGCGGACGTGGGGCCGAGGCGAGCAGGTCGAGTTGGACATCGAGGAGCGATCCGGCACGCAGGAGAC
>JBMOHS010000383.1:0-1655 GCA_049317725.1 Blastocatellia bacterium | reverse complement strand
TCTCTCTGGTCGGAGTTCCGTGGGATCAGCAGTCGTCCCTGCACCGAGGCGCGGCGGAAGCGCCCCCATTGATCCGGCAAGCCCTGCACGCGGAATCCTCCAACAGTTGGTGTGAGAATGGGATCGATCTCGCGACACTCCAGATGATCGACCGGGGGGACCTCTCCCTCGTGGGGGAGACCGCGGCAGTGCTGGGCACAATCGAGAGGGCCATCGAGGAGGAACTGGGGCAGGGCCACCGAGTCCTCTCGCTCGGCGGGGATCACGCCGTCACCTACCCGATCCTGCGGGCCTACGCCAAGCACTACCCGGACCTGAGCCTCCTCCACATCGACGCCCACCCGGACATCTACGACAACTTTGAAGGAAACCGCTATTCGCATGCCTGCCCCTTTGCGCGGATCATGGAGGAGGGGCTGGTCAAGCGGCTCGTCCAGATTGGCATTCGGACGATGACCGCGCATCAGCGAGCCCAGGTCGAGCGATTCGGTGTCGAGGTCTTCGAGATGAAGGATTGGCGGGATGACCAGCCGCTCGACTTTGACTCTCCGCTCTACCTCTCGTTCGACATCGACGGACTCGACCCGGCCTTTGCCCCGGGGGTCTCTCACCCAGAACCGGGCGGATTGAGTACGCGGCAAGCGCTCTCCGTCATCCAGCGGATCAGCAGTCCGATTGTCGGAGCGGATCTCGTCGAGTACAACCCGCGGATGGACCCAAGCCGCATCACGGCCCGGGTCTGTGCCAAACTGCTCAAAGAGATCGCCGCGCAGATGTCGACCCACTGAAGGTTGGAAGCGGGAAACGGATTGCATTCCTCGGCAAACTTGTTTACCTTCATCCCCGCAGGAACACTGGTTCTATTTACACCGAGTTCGACAGACCAACGGGTACGATCAAGCAGGAACTGCTCCCTCTGCTCAGGCTGGGAGCGTCCGTGCCAGATCTTCCCAGCAAAGACCGACGAGAACCGACCAATCCACCCAGACCAAGAGACGGGATCACCATGACGAAGGAGAAATCGAAATCCATGCTGTGGGCACTCTTTGCATTCGGAGCAGTCTTATCGTGGGGAGTGTATGGAGCGCTCCTGCACCAAGGGCAGGCGAAATTGGGAAGTCCCCTCCGGGCGCTGCTCTGCGTCGGAGTCGCCTATTTCCTGATCGGGGTGATCGTGCCCGTGGCAGGGTTGGCCTCCCAGAACCAGTTGTCGCCGCAGGGCTTCGGGATGTCCGGCACGATGCTCGCGACCTTTGCCGGTGCGTTGGGAGCGACGGGGGCAGCCTGCATCATCTGGGCCTTCAAATCCGGAGGGCTGCCGACCTATGTCATGCCCATCGTCTTTGGGGGAGCCCCGGTGGTCAATGTGTTGGTGACGATGATCCTCCATCCACCGAAGGCGTCGGTTCATCCGCTTCTTCTGGTCGGTTTTGTCCTGGTCGTCATTGGATCCAGCTTGGTGCTCTTCTTCCGGCCACAATCATAAGTTTATTCGACGATCGAATGCGCAACGACCTTCACCGCACGCAGGGTAGGAGTGACAACATGAATCAGACCCGCCTCCGGTCTTGGCTGACCGGTCTGGGGATGGCGTTGGCCATCCTCACCTCTCCCGTTACTGGACAAGCTCAAACCACGCAATCTGGTCAATCTGG
>JBMOHS010000382.1:0-1682 GCA_049317725.1 Blastocatellia bacterium | reverse complement strand
TCTTCTTCTCGGTGATCTCTCTGCGGTGCAATCATCTCTTCCTCACCGTGAGCAGTTACCCTCTTTCAAAGGTGCAAATGTCATATCTCGCAAATTGTTGCTATTCCCAGACAAAACACTGAAGCCCCTCAACTGATATTGGCACAAATGAGAGACTCAACCCGGTGACTCGTGTCCATTCGAAGGCTCTGTAGTCTCGGCGCTGGGGTCTGAGGCAGAGAGTTCCCCGGTCGCAGTTTCGTAATAGAGTCGACCATTGATCGAATACACGTTGGGTACGCCCAAACGCCTGCTTTCGTTTTGGGCTTCAAGAACAGCAATGCCGCCAAGTCGCACCAATTCATCAATTGCTGCATATTCTTCAGCTGTCAGGCCAGTTTTTTTGATCATCGAGAGATCCAACCAATGTCATGAAAGTTCGATGGAGTGCCGCATCTCGAACAGTCAACTCGTATCGTGATCCGACAGATACATCCTGGATCCGATCGCTTCCATTCATTTTCCAGAGCCATTGGGTCCGCCAACAATCAAAAGTCGTGATCTGCCAGCCAAGAAATACCTCATTCATTTTACACAAAACCAGCTCCCACGGAACTGCACCACATCGACCCCCTCGACTGCAGGTCCTTGTCAGGTTCCCACGCAGAGAGTGGCCGACTCCGAGTTGTGTCAGCCCGACGTGAGCCCCCTCTTGCCCACCTCACGCCGCCGGGAGAAGCACGAGCCGCCCGGGCTCGATGAGCAGACCGAAGTGGCGCGTGATACTGGCGGCGAGCGCCTGATCACGGACGAGGAGCCCAAGCTCGATGTTGCGGTCGAGCGCCGCCTCGGTGAGGTTCGCGGAGGTAACGCAGACGACCTCATCGTCGACGACGATTGGCGAAGATGCGGGGGAGGTCGCGCAGCGCCCCGGTCATGCCGTCACCTCGAAGAATGCCGCGTCGGAGAGGCGAAGCACCGGGACGACGAGGGGACGGTCAAGGATCTCGAAGACCAGACCGAAGCGCTCCTCCAACTCCGCCTTCCACTGCTCCAAGACCGACGGCGGCGCCGCGACGACCATCGTCTTGACCTTCTTTCGCAGGAGAAGCTCGCGCGCAATCAGGCCCGCTTCGATCGTCTTGCCAAGGCCGGTGTCATCGGCAATGAACAGGCTCACGCGCGGCAGCCTCAGCGCCTTGCGCAGCGGCTCCATCTGGTAGGCGTCGATCTTGATGCCCGCCCGGAACGGTGCCTGAAAGAGGTTCGGATCGGTCGCCGTGATGCAGTTCCACCGCAGCGTGTGCAGGAAGGCGGCAAATTGACGGGGCTCGTCGAAGCCGCGCGCCGCGAGATCCCGCCAGCCCTCCTCTTCCAGAATCCGACGGTCGATCTCGTAATCCCACCAGACCTCGAGCACTTGGCCCTGGGCATCATCATCCGCACAGGCGAGCCGCACCAGCGCCGACTGGCCGGGACTCGCCGGGGCGACGACCTCCTCGACCAGCCAGCGCCGCGAGCGCACCTGCACGAGATCGCCCGGGCGTGGTGGCTCTTCCGGAAATGTCAGGCTGTTTGTCTCTCTTGGGTTCAAAGGGGCGCCGTCCTGTTGGCCCGGGGGGAGCCGTCACACAAGTCTGGTTGAGTCGAGCCGGAGCAAACGGAACTTGGAATGTGCACGCCGATGGCCGCCGGCTTCTTTC
>JBMOHS010000381.1:0-1684 GCA_049317725.1 Blastocatellia bacterium | reverse complement strand
AGAGGATAGAGGACAGATTGCCACGCTCCCTTCTGTCTCAAAAGGGACGGGCGGCCGTCTTCCCAATCCGCAGGAAGAGCCGACCGAGCGATCGAATCCGGGAGACGGGCGCGGGGATCAGTGTCAAATCCGGCGTCCCAATCTCTTCATCCCCCCGACGCTCCCGCAACCAACGTTGCTGGAGCTGGCGGACCAGCCGCGGGTCACCGCCGGCAGTCTGCACCTGTTGCCGCCACTGCTCGCCGGTCACCAGACCTTGACGGTGTTCCTCGTAGTAGCCTCTCAAGAAGCGGAAGAAGAGATCATCTCCCAGCAACTGGCGGAGCTGGACCCAGAAGAGTGCCCCCTTCGACTCGACGATGGCAGCATACTCGAGCGAGCTCCGCAACTCCCGCAATGGTCTCTCCACCTCCTGATCGCTTCCCCCCAGCATCCGAAATGCCTGGTAGATTCCACGGACGTGCCGCTGGAGTACCAGCTCTCCGAGCGGCGCGCCATAGGCGGCCTGATGATAGAAGACAGCGGAGAAAGTCGCCAGCCCATCCCCCAAAAATGGACTCCGTTCGGTGTCACTCCCGACGACTCCTCCCCACCACTGTCGGGCGAGCGATTGAGCCAGCAGAAACTCGAAGGAGCTGCGGATCACGTCGACCTGTTCGCGGATCACGCCCGGCAATCGCGCCGACTCCGGCGTTTCAACATCGACATAGTAGGCCTGCGCCAGCACGATCAGCCCGGGGAAGCTGACGACGCTGTAGCCGGCCGTCAAGGGCAGCTCGACCACCTGTACCGTCGACCAGGGAAGCGGCCCGAACGACTCGCTGTAGATGGCAAGGGCCCGGCTGGCGATATCCAGCGCGCGTTCTCCTGGCCGTCGATCTCCCTCCTGGAAGTGGGAGACCGTCCGCTGGCGGCCTGTCCGTTGCTCCATCGATCGCAGGTGGGCCGCCACAACGACCGCGAACCCTCGGCCCCCCTTCAGCCGGAACCGGTGGAGACTCCCCCCGTCGTGTGTCCGCGCCTCGACCTCCTCCCCTGACCCCACAACCAGCACTTCGCCCCGATCGACCTCAATCGTCACCTCATAGTCGGCCGCCTCCACCAATAATGCCCGATGGGTACCCAAGGGAAACTTCACCTCGGAGAGCAACTGGGCCCGGGGCGCCAGCAGCGGAAAGAAGTGACCGAGCAGCAGCGCGTCCTCTCCCGCAAAATAGATGTCTCGCGCATCCATCCCTGGCCGCTTCCCCGACTCCTCCTCGAGGGCGTCATCGACCTCCTGCAAAAAATGGGCGAGCAGGCTTGCCTCCTCTCGCTGCGTCCGCGGCAACTCCCCGACGATCCCGAACTCCAGCTCCACCTCCTCCCCAGGCCCTATCCGTTCCTCAAAATCGACCCGCAACCCTCCCCCGCGCCCCTTGTACCCATAACGGATCTTCCGCCCTCGCGCTGAAACCCGCTCGACCCGCAACGGCAAGCTGGCCTCACTGACCCGCTCACTCCCCACGTTGGGATAGAGATGAAAAGAGAGGCTCTCGACCCCTTCCCCCGTCCCATTTCGCCACTTCAAGACCTCCTTGCCACGAAACCGTCCCCCGTCATAGTCCAACTCGATCGCCACTTCGTACCGCGGCCGGTCCTCACTCTCTGGCCTCTCTCGCGCCTCCCCCGTTCCGCCCCCCGC
>JBMOHS010000380.1:0-1688 GCA_049317725.1 Blastocatellia bacterium | reverse complement strand
GGCTCCGGATCGACGAGCTCCCCCAGAAATCTCTCTCTTCAGGGGAGATTGGCATCGATCCGTACCCGCTCAGATTCGCTGCGCCGCGACAAAGGTGAGATGGGTGTTTCCCACGCGAATCTGGTCGTAGTTCTGCAGGGGATGCGCCTCGGTGATCTCGCGTCCATTGACGAAGGTCCCGTTGCGGGAGAGGTCGTCCTTGATGAGGCAGCGCCCTTCCCGATAGACGAGGATGGCGTGTGAGCCACTGACAGTGTCATCGTCGATGACGATGTCACAGACCGGATTGGCACCGAGCCGGTTGTAGCCGGCGTAGAGCCGAAAGTCCTGTCCGTCCGGATTGCCGGAGTAGCTGATCAGCCAACCGACCAGTTTGCCACGCGAGGCCTGTTTCTGAAGAAGGGCGTCGGGTGCAATGATCGTTTTGCGATCGGCTTCGACGGCGGGTGAACGCCGCGGACGGGCCTCGGTCTCGTCACGCCCAACGGTTCGTCCCTGGGGGATTGCCGGATGGGCCGGAATCGGCTCTTCTCGCGATTCAATGTGCACCGGCGCCGCACGGACTGGTACGGGGGAGGGCGGCTCCATCTCCGAGGCCAGCGGGATCGGGCGTCGCTCCTCGGCCATCTCTCGTTCTCGCGGGAGGGCTGGCTCGACCACGACGGCCACCTCATCCGCTCGTGACGATTGCGTTTCGGGCGCGGAGACAGGAACCTCCGCGACGTCTGCCTCCTCCTCTGCAAATCCACCCAGCCCGGCGACGGGGGTCTCCCGCGCCGCCTCTGACCGCCGTTCCGTCCAGGGCTCCTTCTCCTCGAGGATCGTCGCCGCCATCTCGGCCGGCTTCTCGACTCGCTCCTCCACTCGATCTTCGATGGCACGGGCGCGGATGACCGGATCCCGGGTGCCATTGACTGGCCGCTCTCTCTCGGCGGTCCAGATGCTTCCTGCCCCATTTCGTGAACCATCGAGTGGTCCCGTCAGGGTGCCAGTCTGGGAGGGGCTCTTCGAGGTCGCGTAGGCCGACTCCGCGCCGACCGGTGGACAGTAGGGACAGCTGCTGTAGACCGCACTGTAGATATGCTCGTTCGTGCATTTCAAGAGAGGCGAGCGCGTAAAGGCGTGCCCACAGTTCCCACAGTATTTGGCCGTTTCAAGGTTCTGGCTTCGACACACCGGACAGATCATCATCCTATTCCTTCTCCTTCCTTCTTTTGCCAAGTCTGCTTCTATTCGACGCTTGGCAACACGATCAGGGGGCAACTCTGCTGATTCGATTTTTTTGACAACTTGGGTAAGGTGCGACAACGGGGGCAGCCCGTTCGCGGTGTGTGTGGGGAGGATGGCTCGTCAAGGGGAGCGGGTGGGAAGACCTTTCCATCCAGCTCCGGCAACTCGATCGACCATCGCCGCAGTTGAGCCCTCGGGGGGCTTCTCTTCCGTGAGATTGGCTCCGAAAAGAAACTCCATCATATACCAAGAACCCACCAAGAACCCACCAAGAACCCACCAAGAACCTACCAAGAACCCACCAAGAACCCAATGGAGATTCGGTTTCTCGCACCGTGGGGCTTGCAAGAGGACGCCAAGTTGACAGGGAACGGGGCTTCTCATACGCTGCAGATCCATGAAGATTCTCTCGATTTTTGGGACACGCCCCGAAGCGATCAAGATGGCGCCGATCCTCG
>JBMOHS010000379.1:0-1720 GCA_049317725.1 Blastocatellia bacterium | reverse complement strand
CGGGAGTAGCCAGCGCTCCCGCGTCGTCGTCGTCCCCAGATCACTCACGGGCAGTTTGCGGAGGGACTCCTGGAACGATTGCCACGCCCCGAGCAGGCGGGTCCACGATTGGCTGATCGCCTCGTTGAGCCGAAGATGGGGGACGAGGTAGTAGTCGTCCGGGGCGAGCCCCTTCAATCCTGCATCGCGCTCCTGGATCCGTTGGAGCAGGTCGACAGGGAGAAGGGATCCCTCACTGCGCAGGTTGAGAAAGTTCTGGCGTTGGCGCAGTTTCACAGCTTCCCCTTTCCTGGAATCGGCAACAGGATGAAGACGCCCAAGAGGTCTGCCGGCAGTTGCGGTTCGACACGATGGCTGACGCCGCGTGTGCGGGAGGCCTGCCGAACGCGACGATGCGATTCGAGCAGCTCCTGGGCACGGATCGCCGCCACCCTGTCGAGATGGGGCCGCAGGTGGTCGAAGCCATCGACGACCTTGCGCAGGAACTCGGTCTGCTGCGCCGCGGCAATGTTTGCCTCCGGGACCGCCGCGAGCAGGGCTTCGGCAGCCTCGTCCTCGAGCCACTGCGGATCGTCCGGTGGACCAGCAAAGCCGAGCAGCCGGCAATCCTCGGCGAGCAGTGGCCGCTCGACGCCATCCCGTCGGGTCAGCAGGTGGAACCGGTAGCGGACGAGCAGCAGTGTCGTCCGGCGCTCCACCGCCCCGGTCCTGATCACGCCGCAGCGGTGGGCAAGACTGGCAAGGAGCGGGTCAAGGGTCGTGTCGATGACGTAACTGGCCAAGGCTTCGACCAGCGGATGCGTGCGCGTCAGATGGAGCTGCCCCGGACCGATCGGCAGCTCGAACCTCGCCGTGAAGTGAGGCCGGCGCAGATGGCCTGCCTCGGTGAGGGCTTGGCGGAGCACCAACGGAGTCTCCGCCAGATCGACCTCGAGGTTGCCGTCGCGCTCGACGATGATCGCCCCCGCCGCACGGAGGGTCATCCGGACGAACTCTCCGAGCTCGACCCCGCTGCCAATCGCCGCGCGGACCTCGCGCAGCTCCCGGGCGACCTCCTCGACCTTGATCGACTCCTGCGCAAACATCGTGCGCGACCGCTTCTCGCGCTCCTCGACCGCCTCCCACATCCGGTAGACCCGCTGCTTCTCCGGTTCCACCAAGTCGGGAAAGAGTTCCGGCTGGACCTCGGCGCTGGTCTTGCTGCGCAACAAGAGCCCCTCCAGAACCGCCTCGATCACCTGATCGGCATCGACCGGCACCGGGATGGAGATCCCCAGGGAATTCCGGATCAGACGATGCTTGCGGAGCAGGATGTCGAGCACCAGGCCGTCGATCTGATTGTCGCGACCATAGCAGGTCAGGACCCGAACCCGCTTCTGCTTCTGGCCGTACCGATCGACGCGCCCCTCGCGCTGTTCGTGCCGCGCCGGGTTCCACGACAGGTCGTAGTGAACCACGGCATCGAAGTTCTCCTGCAGGTTGATCCCCTCGCTGAGGCAGTCGGTGGCGACCAGCAGGCGGCGCTCGGCCTGCCCAAGCTGGCGGACCCGCTCCTCACGCTCCTCCGGGGGCAGGTTGCCCGTGACGACGTCGACCTCGACTCCCCGCAGCTTGCGCCGCAACTGCTCGGCAAGGTACTCCGCCGTCGGGATGAAGCGGCAGAAGATGATCGGATGGGCCCCGTCCTCGATCATCTTGGCAATCCTCGGGAAGATCGCTG
>JBMOHS010000378.1:0-1723 GCA_049317725.1 Blastocatellia bacterium | reverse complement strand
CACCTGGAAAGGTCTATCGCCAGCCCGAGTTCTGGAACGATCAACGCTTCAACAACCCGCTGCAGCCCGTGGTCGGGGTGACCTGGTTTGAGGCACGAGCCTACTGTTGCTGGCTGACGGCGACGGCGGGACTGGAGGGAGAGATCTACCGCCTGCCGACCGAGGTCGAGTTCGAGGCGGCGGCGCGGGGTCGTGTCGGGCGGGCCTTCCCGTATGGAGAGAAGTTCGACTCTGCCCGCTGCAACACCTTCGAGTCGCACATCCGCCGGACGACCCCAGTCGGGATCTTTGCCAACGCCACCCCCGAGGGAGCCTGCGACCTCAGCGGCAATGCCTACACCTGGACCTCGACTATCTACGACGAGGAGAGATTTCCGTACCCGTGGAAGTACGATCAGAGAGAGGATCCCGAGGACGCGGCAGCGCGTCGGCTGGTGCGGGGCGGTTCGTGGAACAACAATCAAGACAACGCGCGCGCTGCCTACCGTAACAACAACCATCCAGCCAACCGCAACAACAATATCGGTTTTCGGGTGGTTGGTGGGTTGCGTCCCACTCCTCTGTCCCCTCTTCAAGGAGGGTCGATTCCAACGGGAGTCAGCCGGGCCTCCCCCTTTGATCAGGGTCGGAGGTCACCAGGAATGCCGGCCGAGTACGCTTTGCCGGCCGAGGCGAAGAGATAGAGAAGGCGCAGTGGGGTCCGGTCCGCACGGTTGATCTGCACCGTCGGGCGCATCGCGGGGCAGAATGGCGGTGGCACAGCCGCCCTCATTCTGCCCTGTACGACCCCTCAAGGAGCGACTACACTTCCTCGTCGCGAAGTGGAGACTTGATCCACCCTCCCAGCATTCGGCCAATCTCCGCGACCATGCTGCTGGCGTGTCGGTACTGTCCGTCATTGATCCACTTGCGGCGATGGACAAGTCGCAGGTAGAGCCTGACCTTATTGAGCTCCGCGTCGGCCAAGCGGAGGTGGCGCTGACGTGTCCTGCCGCCGACGCTCATCGCATCAAAGATCAATTCCTGAAAATTAAGGGAAGAGTTGGCAAGCCGCAGGGTCAGAGTCAACCGGTAGGGCTTGGGAAAGGTCTCGAGCCTCGGCAGCAGCCAATCGAGCAGGTCAAACGTTTTGGTGAGAATGGTCATCTCGGGAGTCGTGCTTTTTTGCTTCATATGCTCAATCCTCTCTATGCACGGGTGGTTGACTGGTCAAATCTGCTGCTCGCTTACCGAAAGGCTGCCAAGGGAAAGCGATCAAGGCAGGCTGCCGCGGGGTTTGAGCACCAACTGGCCGACCGGCTGTTGCTGCTCGAAGAAGAACTTTCCAACTTTACCTATCGTCCTTGTGGTTACCACAGTTTTACCATCCATGATCCGAAGGAACGGCGGATCAGTGCCGCAGAGTTTCGTGACCGCGTCGTTCATCACGCGCTCTGTCAAGTGATTGAGCCCATCTTCGAGGAGGGATTCATCGCGGAGTCCTATGCCAACCGGAGTGGCAAAGGTACGCATCGGGCGATCGACCGGCTGCAGCAGCTTTCCCGCAGGTACCGCTACGTCTTGCGGTCGGATATCGTGCAACATTTTCCCTCTATCGATCACGAGATCCTCTTCGGCATCATCTCAGAGACGATCCGGGATGAGCAGGTGCTCTGGCTGATCGATCGGATCATCCGCAGTGGTGAGGGAGTACTGGTCGATGAGTATGAGATGGTCTTCTTTC
>JBMOHS010000377.1:0-1723 GCA_049317725.1 Blastocatellia bacterium | reverse complement strand
CAAACGGAGAAGAGGATGCAAGAAGAGCCTGAGCAGAAGCGTTTGACCCTTGCCTGGTCCGCGGGAGCGACCATCTCCTCCCAGGTGGTCGGGGGACTGTTGCTTGGCTACCTGCTCGACCGATGGCTCGGCACGGATCCCTGGCTGAGTGTCGCTGGTGTTGTTTTGGGGACCGTTTCCGCCTTCATTGGACTCTATCGTCTCATGGTACGGATCGACAAAGAGTGAGGCCACCTCCTCCCATCTCCTCGATCGTGCACTGACCGATCGTTGACTGGAAGGAGGTGGCCGCGTAGTTCAAAAGCGCATCTGCTCGAGGCGTTCGATGCGAGCCTGGGTCGAGGGGTGCGTGCTGAAGAGGCTCGCCAGTCCTCCCCCGGCAAATGGGTTGATAATGAAAAGATGGGCCGTGGCCGGGGTGCCGGCGTGCATTGGAATCTGCTTGCTCCATCCTTCGATCTTCCGCAGTGCCGAGGCCAATGCCAGCGGATCACCCGTCAATCGTGCTCCCGTCTCATCGGCGATGAACTCCCTTGAACGGGAGATGGCCATCTGAATCATCGGGGCGGCAATAGCCGCGATGACCATTCCGATGATCGCCACCAGTGGGTTGGGCCCTTCATCGTCATCTGAACGGCCAAAGAGCCCTCCAGCGAAGATGGCAAACTGCGCCAAGTACCCGATCGCTCCAGCGAGCGCCGCCGATACCGTCATGATCAACGTGTCTCGATTGGTGACGTGCGCCAACTCGTGTGCCATCACTCCGGCCAGCTCACGCCGATCCAGCATGCGCATGAGCCCTTCTGTGACGGCAACCGCCGCCTTCTCCGGGCTGCGACCGGTCGCGAAGGCGTTGGGGGTCTCCTCCGGGATGACGTAGACCTTGGGCATCGGCATCTGCGCACGCTGAACCAGCTCCCTCACCATTCGATAGAGATCCGGGGCCTCTTGCTCCGTGACCTCCTGTGCGTGGTACATCCGCAGCACGATCTTGTCCGACCACCAGTAGCTCGCAAAGTTCATCCCTCCAGCCAAGAGGAGTGCCATCAAGAGGCCTCCGCGCCCCCCCAGCGCTTGGCCCAGAATGAGCACCAGCGCTGTCAACGCCGCCAACAACATCATCGTCTTCATTCGATTTCCTGTCATCGTTCCTTCCTTCTCTTCGATCTCGTGTCCAAGTCTCCCCCTCCTACCCAACACTGGAAAGCTCGCCGATCTTTCTTGCCGAACTGTTACCGAATTGTGACTGTTCTTTCGCGGATCCGCCACTGGTCGTCCGTTCGGGGGGCCCCTTGATCTGGCGTGCCACCTGCCCAATCCCCGTCCATTTTGTAACGGAGCATGGAAAGGTCGTCAAGCCCCCCTCCAGGAAGAGAAAAAAGGAGCCGTGACAGGAGAGGGCCCTCTTCCATCACGGCTCAAGTCGTTACTACGTCGGGGATCCGCTTCTGAAGGCGCGGATCCAACAGGGAGGTAACTCTTAGACACACTTCGAGAAGCCACAGTCGCGACAAGTGTAGCAACCGCCGGCGTACTCAATCTGGCGGCTCCCACATTCCGGACAGGTGGAGATCACTTTCCGTGCATCGATCAGGGGAGGCGTCGTCGTCGTCGCCACCCCCGCTTGAAGCGAGAGTTTGGCGGCGGCACGCGCTGAATCGGGCTGGTTGTGCAGCCGACGTTTGGTGGTCAGGATGCACTCGGCGACGATCTGCTCGGGAGA
>JBMOHS010000376.1:0-1739 GCA_049317725.1 Blastocatellia bacterium | reverse complement strand
GTCGAGGAGAGCCAGTTCCCGCTCGCCATCGGCCGCCGCGGCCAGAACGTGCGCCTGGCCTCCCAGCTCACCGGCTGGCAGATCGACCTGATGACGGAAACCGCAGATTCGGAACGCCGCCAGCGCGACTTCAAGGAGCGCACCGACCTGTTCCAGAAAGCCCTCGACGCCGACGAGACCCTGGCCCAGCTGCTCGCCTCCGAAGGCTTCGAGACGGTCGAAGAGATCGCCTATGTCGAGATCGAGCAACTCGCCGCGATCGAAGGCTTCGACGAGGAAGTCGCCAGCGAACTCCAGGAGCGCGCCCGCGAGTATCTCGAGAAGCTGACGGCGGAACTCGTCGCCAGGCGCAGGGAGCTCGGCGTCACCGACGAAGTCGCCGAGATGGAAGGCGTGACGCCGCAGATGGCGGTGAAGTTCGGCGAGAACGACGTCAAGACGATCGACGATCTTGCCGGCCTCGTGCCCGACGATCTCGTCGGCTGGAAGGAGCCCGGTCCGGATGGCAAGCCGAAATTCGTCGCCGGCCTGCTCGAGAAGAGCGACATGAGCCGCGAGGATGCCGAACTGTTCATCCTCAAGGCCCGCGTCGTCGCTGGCTGGGTCGAGCCGCAGGCGCTTGAAGACGCCCTCGCCGCCCGCGCTGCCGCTCTCGACGCCGAAGAAGCCGAACTCGATGCGGCCTCCGACACCACAAGCGGCACGGCCCGCAGCCGTGGCGATGAACTCTTCAACCTGAAGGGGGCGAATGCCTCAAACGACCAGTGATGGCGAACTGAACGGCGCCCCGGATGCCGCAACCCCCATTCCTGAAGTGGATGGGGGACCGCCCCGTATTGGCAAGGCGTCGGGCGAGCCCGAGCGCCGCTGCATTGCAACGATGGAGCGGCGCCCGCAGGGCGAGATGATCAGGTTCGTCCTCGGACCCGACAACCAGGTCGTCCCCGATATCGCCGCCCGGCTGCCGGGCCGCGGCGCATGGGTGACGGCCTCACGCGATGCGCTGCAGCAGGCCGTGAAACGAGGCGCTTTTGCCCGCGCATTCAAGGCCCAGGCGAAAACCGGGCCCGACCTTGCCGGCCAGACCGAGGACCTTCTGGTCAAGGCTATCCTCAGCATGATCGGAATGGCCAAGCGCGCCGGCGACCTGACGCTCGGCTTCGAACAGGTGCGTGAGGCAGTTCGTTCCGCCCGCCCGGCTTGTCTCATGGCTGCCGCGAACGCATCCGAGGACCAGCGGAACAAGGTGCTGGCCCTGGTCCGCGGGCTCTATGGCCCCCAGCCCGGTGACCCCCCCAAAGAGGCGCGCCTTCCCCCCGTGATTGCCTGTTTCTCGGACGAAGAATTGGGCATGGCCTTGGGGCGTGAGCGTGTGGTACACGCTTGCCTCAAACAGGGCCGCATAGCGCACGCATGGATGGGGGAGCTGGCAAGGCTTGCCGGCTTCCGGCGTGTCTGGCTGCCGGGCTGGCAGCCTGCGTCCGTTCCAGGCACGGGCGCCAGCGGGCAGGACATTGAAGACTCGAAGGCCCAAAACTCCGGGGGCGATCCTCCGGACTCCCGGGCGTGAACCATCTCGATCGCAAACGAAGTGAGTGAATGACTGATACAAAAGACACGGACAACACTGGACGCCGGCCGCTGACCCTCAAGCGGGCCGACACAGGCACCGTGAAGCAGAGCTTCAGCCACGGCCGCTCCAAGCAGGTCTCCGTCGAGGTCAAGAAGAAGAAGGTCGT
>JBMOHS010000375.1:0-1783 GCA_049317725.1 Blastocatellia bacterium | reverse complement strand
CGGACCGCCACGTCTCCCTCGAGATGCGACGATTGAGCATCATCGACCTGATGGGCGGCTGGCAACCTTTCTACAATCAAGATCGAAGTCTTGTCCTGATCGCCAACGGTGAGATCTACAACTACATTGAACTCCGCCAGCAGTTGAAGGAGAAGGGATGCACTTTCACGACCGAGAGTGATTGCGAGGTGATCCTGCATCTCTACGAGCAATGCGGCTTGCCGTTTGTTCAGCAGTTGCGCGGGATGTTTGCGATCGCCTTGTGGGACGTGCACCGTCAACGGCTGGTTCTGGCGCGAGACCGGATGGGGGAGAAGCCGCTCTACTTTCACCTCAATGATCGTCAGCTCTACTTTGCCTCTGAGCTGAAGGCCTTGCTCTCGGCAGATGTCGTCAAATTCAAACTTGCCCCGGCGGCGATCGATCGCTACTTCCATTACAAGTACATCCCCGAACCCGAGACGGCGGTCGAAGGAATCGTTAAGCTCGACGCCGGGACACTGCTGGTGATCGATCGGGAGAATTGGCAGAGTCGAACAATTCCATACTGGAGAATGGAGGAGGCTCCCGCCATTCTCTCCGATCCAGTCGAGACGATCCGAGAGGAGCTGACGCAAGCTTTCAAGATGATCGTGCGATCGGACGTTCCGCTGGGTGTCTCGCTGAGCGGCGGGCTCGATTCGAGCGCGGTCGCGGTCTTGGCTTCACGCGAGCGCCCCGGCGCAGTCAGTGCTTTCTCGGTTGGATACACAGGACATCCGGAGATGGATGAGCGTCGACTGGCCAAGCGTCTCGCCGACACCTTGAAGATCCCCTTCCACGAGGTCGAGTTGAGGACGGAGGAGGTCGTCGAACAGTTTCCCCGCCTGGTTGCAGCAACTGATGACCCGATCGCCGACATTGCCGGGACTGGCTATCAGGCGGTCATGGCGCTCGCACGTGCCCACGGGGTGAGGGTCATGATGATGGGGCACGGCGCGGATGAACTCTTCTGGGGGTATCCCTGGGTCTGTCAAGCGGCCCGACGCTCCCATCGAAAGGCCGCCTTGCGAGAGGGATCGAGGCTTGGCCTGCTGCGGTACCTGACGCTCAAACGGCCGAACAGTTTGACGAGGGAGGGAATTGGAACCTGGGTTCATTCGCGTGGCGGGTTTGATGTTGGTTGGAACCAATACCTCTATGATCGATCGCAGCCCGCCGATCAACTGATCTTCTATGACGCCATGCCGATCTTCCAGGACGCCCGGCGAGATCTGCCGGGCCTCTACTCCGCCTCTTGGTGCGAGCAGCTTCGCGAGCGAGGGGTCACCGATCTCTTTACGCTACCTCGGCCCTGGGTCGACCTTGACGTGACGATCACGCGATTGATCTGCGATACCTACCTGCGGGAGAACGGGATCACCCAGGGGGATCGCTTGAGCATGGCCTCCTCGGTCGAGTTGCGGTTGCCATTTGTCGACTACCGACTGGTCGAGACGGTCATCGGGTTGCGCAAGCATCATCGGGACAGCCATAAGGAGCCCAAATACTGGTTGCGGGAAGCCTTGCGACCAGACTTGCCCCCCTGGATTCTTGAGCGGCGGAAGAGGGGGTTTACCCCTCCCACGCATGAGTGGCATGAGGCGATCTATCGACGGTATGCGGAGGAGTTGACGGATGGGTACCTCGTCAGCCAAGGCCTGCTGTCCCCGGTCGGTGTGCAAGAGTTACAGAACCGGAATTCGCGCTACCATCACCTCTTTTTCGAGACGTTGGTGCTGGAGTTATGGTGTCGACACTTTGA
>JBMOHS010000374.1:0-1801 GCA_049317725.1 Blastocatellia bacterium | reverse complement strand
CAACGCCGACGCCAACGCCGACCCCAACGCCGACCCCAACGCCGACCCCAACGCCCACTCCCACACCGACCCCTCCCCCAGGAAGTTCCCTTACCCCGGTGCCAGCGCTCATCAATCCTGGATTCGAGACGGGCGACCTTTCAGGATGGCGGATCCTGACATACTATGTCGGCGAAGGGGGAGCGTTCCCTTACACGGGGGGGCCTGGTGTCACGGAAGGAAGCTATGCCGCCCAGTTTCGGGCGAGTGGCCGGATCCTGGTCGACTCCTGTGCCCAGGACCTGCGTTTGCCAGTCGGCAACTATCGGGTGGTCTGCGACGTCCTTCCCAGTTTGGGAACGACGGTCTCGTTGCTGGTCGATTTCAATGATGGGTCGGCGCCGGTGCGGAGCTTGAGTGTGTTGTCGGGAATTCCCAGCACAATCGAACTCGATTTTTCGGTGCAGGATCCGAATCGCCCCCTCACACTGATGGCGCGGGGAGATCAGCGACGGTACATCCGGAGCAGCTTCATCGTCGACAACTTCCGACTGTATCGGCGCTGAGAAGAAGAGAGAAGGTCGATCGTAGATCAAGAAAGGACGTCGTCGCGGTGAAGATGCTCTACGGGGTCTCCCCGGTGATCGAGGCGATCCGATCCGGGCGTCGCCCGATCGATCGAATCCTCTTGGCGACAGGCGTTCAGCCAGCACGGCTGCGCGAGCTGGTCGAGTTGGCGCGGCAACGTCGCATTCCCTGCCTGCAGCGGGACCGGCGTGAGCTGGATGAGCGGGCGGGGGGCGCCAACCACCAGGGGGTTGTCGCGCTGCTCCGACCGGAAAAAGGAAGAGCGGAAGCGGGCTATGTCGGCGAGGACGCCATTCTCGACAACCTCGGACCGACTCCCCTGCTCGTGCTGCTCGACGGGATTGAAGACCCACAGAACCTCGGAGCGATCCTGCGAACCTGCGAGGGGGCGGGAGTCGAAGGGGTCTTCCTGCCGGCGTATCGCGCGGCCGGCCTGACCGAGACGGTTGCGAAGACCTCTGCTGGGGCAATCGAGCATCTGCGCATTGCCCAGGTGCCCAACCTCGTCCCACTGATCGCGACCCTCCAGGAGAGAGGCTTCTGGGTGGTCGCGGTTGAGGGAGGCAGTCCTACCCCCTACACCCAGTTCGACCTGCGCGGCTCGATCGCCATCGTCATGGGTAGCGAGGGAAAAGGTGTGCGCCGCCTCGTCCGGGAACGGTGCGACGCGGTCATCTCGATCCCAATGCACGGCGCACTGAACTCACTCAACGTCAGCGTCGCGGCTGGGATCGTCCTTTTTGAAGCACTGCGCCAACGGGCCTCCGCCCCGGTGGTCAGACCGGACTCGAACTGATCGATTGCCGATCAAAAAATGGCGCCCTCCTCTTGAGCAACCAAGAGGCCTTGTGTCTGCCCGATTTTCGCTTGACGGAACGAGGGAGCACCCCGCTCATCCCGGCCGTGTTGAAACGATCCCCCCTGGGTGCGCGGGCCTCCGGCCCGTCTCCTCGACGAAAATGGAATTTGACGATTTTGTCGGGGCCGTCCGGGTGCCTTCCCTCGTCCCCGGTCAACGGGCCCACAGCAGAAAACACAGGGCACCCACAAGGGGTGCCCCTACAAATCGAAATTGGCCGCTGGGTAACTTTCGCAGCCAGCTTGGGGAGGACCATGCGGGCCGGAGGCCCGTGCCTGGACTTTGGACAAAAAATGAGATCGTTGCGGTATCGATCGTCGTTTTTTTCATTGATCTTCGTATTACTTGGCAACCACTCAGCGTGAACTACCACTT
>JBMOHS010000373.1:0-1824 GCA_049317725.1 Blastocatellia bacterium | reverse complement strand
ACCGGAACGGTGAAGCCCTTGCCCACGGAGGTGATCCGCGCTGCCGGAACTCCCTGGGAGATCAGGTAATCGCGGACCGCTTGCGCCCGCTGCTCCGACAATTTCTGGTTGAAGGTCTCGCCTCCGACGTTGTCGGTATGGCCCTCCGCTTCGAGGATCAGGTCGGGATAGTTGAGGACGATCCCCGCCAGGCGCGCGAGTTTCTCACGGGCGAGCTGGCGGAGGGTGAAGCGACCCGTATCGAAGAGGACATCTCCCATCTGGATGACCAAGCCACGATCCGTATCACGCGTCTCCAGCACACTATTGAAGAGGGCGAGAAGGCGTGCCCGCAGTTCCGCTTTTTCACGATCGGCGCGTTCGGCAGCTTGGCGGGCCGACTCGGCAGCCAGCCGCGCCGACTCGGCGGTCTGACGCGCCATCTCCTCCCGCCGACGAGCCTCTTCCGCCGCCCGGCGAGCCAATTCCTGCTCAGCCACGGCCCGCGCCCGGGCGGCCTCTGCCTCGGCGCGTCGCTGCGCCTCGAGGGTGGCAGTCAGCTCGGCCTTCAGCTTCTCGGTCTCGGCGCGTTCCCGGCGGATCGACTCCAGTTCCCGCTCGGTTTCAGCGCGACGACGCGCCTCCTCCTCCTCCTTGCGACGCTGCGTCTCGGCCTCCGCTTCGGCGCGGGCCCGCGCCTGACGCTCCTGTGCGGCCCGGCGCTCATTGGCGAGCCGCTCCTCCTCCTGCCGCTTGATCGCAATCAAGCGCGCATCCTCAAAGATCTGCACGGCATCCCTCGCCGTCATCATCACGCTGCGCGCGTTGCGGTCGCGGCGTGACTGGAAGCCCTCCGCATTCTGCAGCTCGTTCATCGCCTTTGCCCAGGACTCGGTGGCGTAGCGGTCCACGCCGAGCCATTGGCCAATCCGCGCCGCGTTGCGTGCCTGGTAGAGTTCGAGGGGGACCTTGGGATCGATCGCCTGCGACTCGAAGGCCCCAGCCTCGTACTTTCCCCGTTCGAGCAGTTCGTATTTGGCGTCGACCGCCTCGATCTTCCCCCGTGTCTCGGGCAGGATGGTGTTCTCGACAACGACCATTTCGCTGGGGACGGAGATGGCGAAGTAGGGCTCGGCGGTGACGATCAGTCCAAATGACTGGAGGTTGGTACTGGCTTTGATTCGCGCATTCGATCCATTGAGCACCAACTCCCCGAGGTTGCTAGCACTCCCCTCGGGGGTGATCGCCCAGAGGACGTAGGTCAGGTAGGGGGCACCGAAGCTCGTTGCCGGGGTCAGTCGACTCAGCTCCCCTTCGATCTGTGTGACCCCTTGGCGATTCTGAATCCGGGCCTGCCCTTGCGCCCGGCCCTGCAGCGGAGTCCCCTGGAACCCGATCGTCGTCTGGCCACTATTGGGCCGATAGGTGACCGATTTGATCGTTCGGGCAACCCGGATCTGAACGATGGGTTCCTGCGCTCCCCCCCGTACGGCAGCTCCAAGCCACAGAACCATGGCCAAGACCACCCACCACCCGCCTCTGCCTCTCCAGCCCCCGCTCCAGTTTCTCTTCATGCGTCTCTTCCCCCTCGTTTCAGGCTCACCCCAAGCTCGCCCCAACCTCAACTTTGCGGCGCCAGCGATGGGCCAGCTTGCCAACCGGCATCCCAGACCCAATGGTTGGCGAAAAAGGGGGGAAATGCAAGAGGGAGGCTTTCCGCTCCCGCCCGCGACTGGCGTAGAAGAATGCTCGATTGGTCGCGGAACAGACTGCGACCGTTCGCCCCTCGTCCCTCTGCCACCCAATGCGGGCCCAGTTGTTTTTTTCTCACGCGAAGGCGCGAAG
>JBMOHS010000372.1:0-1829 GCA_049317725.1 Blastocatellia bacterium | reverse complement strand
CCAGCGTGGGCCCAGTTGTTTTTTCTCACACGAAGACGCGAAGCCACTAAGGTTTTGGATTGGAGAAATCTTCATCCTCCATTTCTTCTTCGTGTCTCGATGGTGCAATCATCTCTTTCGTTCCGTGAGTAGTTACCTTTTTTCTTCAAGTACTCATTCAACCCTGCCGGAGAGACCTTCGCTCCGGCGCTTCCCCAGAGGAGAACGCACGCCATGGAACAGATCAACATTGGAATCGTCGGATTGGGGTGGGTCGCTGGCGCCCACATCTCCGCTTTCAACCAGATCCCGGGGGTTAAGGTGACCGCCGTCTGCTCGCGCCGGGAACTCAACGAGGCGGAGATCTCGGCCCAGTATGGGACTCCGCTCAAGGCGTATCGGGACTATGCGGCGATGCTCGCTGATCCGACGATCCATGTCATCGACATCTGCACCCCGCATCCCTTCCACGCCGAGCAGGCGATCGCCGCGGCGAAGGCCGGGAAGCACCTCATCATCGAGAAGCCGATTGCCATCAGCTATCCCGACGCGGTCGCCATGCGGGCAGCGATCCAGGCGGCTGGGGTCAAGACCTGTGTCTGCTTCGAGGTCCGCTTCAGTCAGCAGGGGACCATGCTCCGCTCGACGATCGACCAGGGGCTGCTCGGGGACCTGCACTACGCCGAGGTCGACTACTATCACGGCATTGGCCCGTGGTACGGCCAGTTCCCCTGGAACGTCAAGAAGGACTTTGGCGGCAGCAGCCTCCTCACCGCCGGCTGTCACGCGCTCGACCTGCTCTTGATGATGATGGATGGCGAGGTCGAAGAGGTGACGAGCTACAGCAACCGCTCCAAGAACCCGATCTTCGAGCCGTATGAGTATGACACGACGATCGTCACCCTCCTCAAGTTCACGGATGGGAAGATCGGGAAGGTCGCCTCGGTGGTCGATTGCCTCCAACCCTACTACTTCCACATTCATCTCGTGGGGAGCGAGGGCAGCATCCTCGACAACAAACTCTACAGCGCCAAGCTCAAGGGGATGACCAAGCAGCGCTGGAGCACTCTCGAGACCGGGATGATCGACTCGGGCGATGTCCACGACCACCCCTACCTGCCGCAGTTTGTCGCCTTCATCGACAGTCTGCGCAAGGGGGAGACGATGCCCCTCACCGACTTCGAGACCGCCTTCGAGAGCCACCGGGTCGTCTTTGCCGCTGACCTCTCGGCCGCCGAGAAGCGGACGGTCAAGATGTCGGAACTGGCCAAGTAGGCAGGGAAGGTACAGATCGAACGACGGCCCTCTCCCTGTGTCGAGGAAGAGGGCCGTCGTCGGTAAAAGGTCGGGCTGAATCACCAGCGGTAGCGGGTCAGGGTGGCCTGCTGTGCCAATTGATGCGCCAGAGAGAGGGCTTCCCCAAGTGGCAGAAAGCGGATGCGAGGCCCCCCACCGGTGAAGATCTGTCCGGCGGTGTCGATCTCGATCGTTGCCAAGCCGAAGAGGCGATCGATCGGCCCTTGCACGATCTCCACGTCTTGAATCTTCTCGATCGGGACGACGTGGATCGAGCGCCCCAACCATCCTCGGCGGGTGTGCACAAAGTCATCGCGAATAGCGTATCCGCGTCCCCGGTACTGGGCGCGGCTGATCAGCCAGCAGAGCGGGAAGGCGAGCAGCGGCAAGACGAGGATGCCCCACCAACCTTCCCGCCAGAAGAGCAGACCCGTCACCAGCATCACCCCGAACATCTCGGCGATGATCCCACGCCAGATCGCGTGCCGGGAGATGAGACGCCAGTCGTCTTGGCTCGGAAGAGAGAGGGTCGGGAAGACCAACGACAGAAGGGG
>JBMOHS010000371.1:0-1849 GCA_049317725.1 Blastocatellia bacterium | reverse complement strand
CATTTTCACGACGATCGAACGAGGGTCGTGCCCCGGCGCGTGACTGGTTATCAACCGGGAAGAGACGGTTTTGCCATCTTCGCGACGCTCTTCGATCGGGTGGGGGATGGTGGACTCCTGACGACGATCGAGGATCTCGCCAAGTGGGATCAGAACTTCGCCGACGCGCGCGTGGGCGGCCGGGAGATGATCGAACTCGCCCTGAAGCCCGGGCGGCTCAACGACGGGACCCGCCTCACCTATGCCTTTGGGCTGACGGTGCGCGAGTATCGTGGTCTGCCCCAGGTCTCTCACGGAGGCATCTACAACGGATTCCGTGCCGAACTGCTGCGTTTCCCGACACGGAAGTTGTCTGTCGCCTGCCTCTGCAACCTCTACAACATCGACGCCAGCCGGTTGGCGCAGAGCGTTGCCGACCTCTACCTGGCCAAAGAGTACCCACGCCCGGCGGAGACCGAAGGTCCGCCTCCGCCGGTAGCACTGTCGAGCGAGGAGCTGGAGGGGAGGACAGGGCTCTACTTCGCTGCCGAGACCGGCACCGCGCTCGAGATCACCTTGCGCGAGGGGCGGTTGCTGGCCAGCCTTCCCGGCAGTGGGATCCTCAACCAGTGGCTGACGCCGCTGAGCGCCACCCGTTTCCGGGGAACGAACTCGCTGCGCTCGGAGTTCGATTTTGGGGACGGCACCTCCCCAAACGAGCGCCTCGTCAAGGTCCGATTGACCCCTGGAATTGGCCAACCCGTCTTCCGCTTCGAGCGTACAACGGCGGGCTCCCCCTCCCCGGAAGATCTGGCAGAGTACGTCGGGCAATATCACTCCGCCGCGCTCGATATCGTCTATGAAGTCCGCCACGAGAAGGGCAAGCTCTTGGTGGAGTACCGAACCTCCCCACAGATCTCCCTGCTCCCAACGATCCGGGACGGCTTCAGTGGAGCCGGCCGTAACTTTGTCTTCCAGCGGGACGCACGCGGCCGCGTGCGCGGCTTCGGGATGAGCGACGCGATCGGCCGACTGCGTGTCGTGCCATTTCTCCGGAAAGAATAGATATGACGACCAACACGATCGCTCGCTGCTCCCTGCTGGGAACGCTTCTCCTTTTACTGCTCGTCTGGCAAGAGCCTGGGCCGCGGGCCCAATCGGGACAGAAGGGGCTCGCCGAACAGGTGGAAGCGGTGATTCGAGCCGACGAGTACCGGATCTCTTCGTGGGGAATCGCCGTCGCGGATGCGACCACGGGAGAGATGATCTACGCGCTCAACCCGGATCAGCTCTTTGTCCCAGGCTCGGTCACCAAGCTCTTCTCGGGTGCAGCGGCCTTGGTCGCCCTCGGCGCGGATCACCGTTTCGTCACGCCCCTCCATCGAAGAGGAGAGATCAGTCCTGACGGTACCCTCGACGGCGACCTGATCCTTCGCGGTTCAGGAGATCCAGATCTGAGCGGTCGAACCAACACGGAGGGAAAGCTCGAATTCACCAACCGGGATCACACCTACGCTGGTCTCTACGTCGCGCAGGGTACCACAGCAGAGCTGACGAGGACGGAGGCGTTAGCGGGCATTGATCATCTCGCCCGACAGGTCGCCACCGCCGGCATCCGGAGGATCGAGGATCTCCTCATCGACGAGCGGCTCTTCGAGCGGCACGAGAGCGGAGGGTCGCCCCCTTTTCAGGTCTCGCCGGTCGTCGTCAATGATCACCTGATCGATCTGACCATCTCGCCGGGAGAGCGGGCCGGAGACCCGGCCCGGCTCGCGCTGAGACCGGCGACGAGCTACCTCCAGTTCGAGCAGGAGGTCAAGACCGTCGCGGCTGGCGAGGGGACGCTCGTCAGCGTGCAACGCCTTGCCCC
>JBMOHS010000370.1:0-1851 GCA_049317725.1 Blastocatellia bacterium | reverse complement strand
AGAGGATTCGCTCCACGAATCTTCATAAAGCGAAGAGATGATGGCACCACCGAGCCACAGAGATCACAGAGAAGAATTTGAAAGAGTGAGAGCGGGTGAGATCAGATCCACCGCTGAGAAGGCCGGGTCAACAAGCAATCAACGCCAGAAGTGAAGACGTCGTTGCACCACCAAGACACAGAGATCACGGAGAAGAAGACGGGGTCCCTTGGAGTTGATCGATTCCGTGAGTAGTTACACTGCGAGAGTCCTGCCGATGGGCGTGCGAATCTCGTGACCGCAAGATTCCGGGAAGGTACTCCTTCCACCTGAATCAGTCTTCATCGGGAGAGGAGGCCACTGGGGCCACGGTGCCAGATCCTCTGATCCGGCGATCTGGCCGATTTGGAGAGCCATGAAATACTCATTTCTTACCGCAAAGCCGGCGATTGTCGTGACTGGGCTGGTCCTTGGCCTCTACATTGGGTTCAAGATCTCCAACACCCAGTACCGGCTCGGCGTGGAGCGAGCGCTCAACCAGACGATTGCGGGCGTAAGCGCCGCAGGCGCTCCGGCCGCAGACCAGACTCGTCAGCAGGTTGATCGGGCGCGACAGAATCCGCAGGACGTCGAAGCCCAGCTCGACGCCGCCGACCAGATGATCCAGACGGGACGTCCGGAGGAAGCACTCCCCTTCCTCGAACAGGCGAACCGGATCAATGGCCAGGATAGCCGTACCCTCGCCGGACTCGGGATGTCCAACTTCATGCTTGGCAATTACGACCAAGCGATCAAATGGGCCTCCCAATCTTTGGCAATCACCCCCGAGAACCCGGGCGCGACCTTTCTCTTGATCGCCTCCTACATCCGGACGGGCCAGAAGCTGGACGAGGCCGAGCGGTTGCTGACGCAGCTTGAAGGGCGCGGGATCGACCCGACGACGATTGCCCAGGTGCGCGGCGAGTTGACGACGGCACGTTCCAAGAGCCCCGCCGGTCCGCGCAGCGTGCTTGATCACGGGCCCTCGGAGAAACCGCCGACTCCGTGACCCGCGCCCACTTCCCTCGTTCTTCTGGAGTCGCCGTGTACTTTGTCCTGCGTTGCCTGGCCGTTCTCTTTCTCTTCGCCGGGATCGTCTTTGTCTTGAAGTCGATTGCGCGGCTGCGCCATCTCCTCTTTGGGACAATGCGTGATGTGCGAACCCTCCGCCAAATCGTTGTTCCTGAGGCGACCAGCAACGGTCCCCAGATGGTCCGCTGCCTTGCTTGCGGCGCCTTCGTCTCCGCCTCCGAAGCGATCACCCTCCGCTTGGGCAAGACGACCCAACCCTTCTGCTCCCACGATTGCCTGCAGCGCCACGTTCGCGACTGATCTCCGACCACCCACCTCCGCAATTCTCCCATTCCCATCTCGCGACTTGGTCAAACCAGAAGTTGTGACTATAATCACGAAGTGTCCCGAACCCGCTTCTGTTTCTCCCGCACGAGAGTGGCTACCGTGAGGGAGCTGGTGCCGGCAAGTCTGTATCAGGGGGGAGAGACGTCAAGGAAAATGGATCGTCCCGATCGTCACATTCGGTTATGACAGCTATGATCAAGAGCATCAATCATCGACTTGTCAAGGGGCTTCTCGTGGTGGCCTGTTTGGCTTGGTGGGGAGTGGTCCAGGACTCTCCGCTGGGACTCTTCGGAAAAGATGGGCGTGCAGAGGTTCAAGCGGCCGCCGAGGTGCCGCGCCAAGCGATGGCGATCCTCCAGCAGGCCTGCCTGCAGTGCCACGGGGAGGATGCGATGAGTGGGCTGGACCTGCGGACGCGGGAACGGGCTCTCCAGGGGGGAGGGCGTGGCGTCTCGATCCGGCCGGGCAATGCGG
>JBMOHS010000369.1:0-1871 GCA_049317725.1 Blastocatellia bacterium | reverse complement strand
CCCTTTCCAATCCCCGGGCAGGGTCGCTTCCCAACAACCATCCGGGAACTTGCGCATCGAAACGAGGTTCGCGGTTCCCCCGAAAGGCGACTCATACAGGCGAAGGGTCACCCGACTGGCGGTCGGAGCCCAGACGCGAAAGATCGTCTGTTCGGGCGCGTAGATCGCTCCCAGCTCGCGGGTGGAGACGATCCCATCAGCGGGATGAGGCAGTTGGTTGCTTGGGTGAAATTGCCTTGCCGTCGACATCAACTGGTCCCGTCCAGGGCCTCCTCTCTCTCCTCTGCGACCGCAGCAGCAGCCTCCTGAACCTGGCGCTTCTGCGCCTGTCGTTCCCGGTTGCGGCCATAGGTCTCGGTCATCTCCGCCAACCGTTGGATCATCGCCGGGGTCACCTGCCTGGGCACAAAACGCCAACTCCAATTTCCCGCTTCGCGTGACGGCCTGTTCATCCGCGCCTCACTGCCCAGTCCCAGCAGGTCCTGGAAAGGGAGGATCGCACGATGGGCCACCGAGGCCAGTGCCACCCGAATCAGGTCCCAGTGGATCTCTCGCCCATCCGTCCCGACATAGGAGAGGAGCAGCCGGCGCTCTTCCGAGACGGGAGTCCCGGTCCCAGCCTCGCTCATGGACTGGAACCAGCCGCGGGTCGTGTCGTTGTCGTGCGTCCCGGTGTAGACCACCGTGTTCGGCTCGAAGCTGTAGGGCTTGAACCGATCCGCCTCCGGATCGGTTCCAAACGCGAACTGTAGCACCTGCATCCCAGGAAGACGGAAGGCTTCGCGGAGCTGGCGAACCTCCGGGGTGATCAAGCCGAGATCCTCGGCGATGATCGGGAGATCGCCCCCCTCAACGAACTGAAAGTGGGCCTCGATCGCCCGGAAGAGGTCAGCCCCTGGCCCCAACTCCCACGTCCCCCGGCGGGCCGTCTTCTCCCCCGCGGGGACCGCCCAGTACTTCTCAAAGCCACGAAAGTGGTCGAGCCGGACCAGATCGAAGAGCGAGAGCGCGGCCCGCAGACGCGCCAGCCACCAACGATACCCGTCCTCCTTCATCCGGTCCCAGCGATAGATCGGGTTGCCCCACAACTGGCCATCCTCGCTGAAGTAGTCCGGCGGCACACCCGCCATCCACGCCGGGTGCCCCTCCTCGTCGAGGTGGTAGAGGTCGCGGTGGGCCCAGACATCGGCGCTATCGTGCGCGACGAAGATCGGAACATCCCCCACGATCCGCACTCTCTTCTCCCTCGCATAGTGGGCCAGGGCCAGCCATTGCCGGAAGAAGAGGAACTGGAGCCCGCGGTGGCGCTCGATCAGCCGCGGATGGTTCTCGCGAAAAAAGTGGAGCGCCATCGCTTGGCGATCCCGCAAGTAGGGATCCCACGCAGTCCAGGCCACGCCCCCCTGCTGCTCCTTGATCGCACGGAAGAGCGCGTAGTCCTCCAGCCACCAGCCCGTCTCTGCTTTGAAATCCTGATATTCCCGCACCAGCGGCGCGAGCGGGCCCGTCTCCCCTGCCCCAACAGCATCGAGCAACCGATCGACCGCCCGCTCGAGAAGGGACATCTTGGCGGGAATGACCCTCCCATAATCGACCTCCGCTTCGGGAAAGGAGGGGAGAGTCGCCCAATCGGCGGGGGCGAGAAGCCCCTCCTGCGCCAACCGCTCAGGGCTGATCAAGAGGGGGTTCCCAGCAAAAGCGGAGAAGCACTGGTAGGGAGAGTCCCCATAGCCCGTCGGTCCGAGCGGAAGCACCTGCCAAAGGCCCTGCCCGGCCTCTTCGAGAAGATCGACGAAGCGGTCGGCCTCCGGGCCGAGATCCCCGATCCCAAACGGTCCCGGAAGCGAGGTCGGGTGGAGCAGGATCCCACT
>JBMOHS010000368.1:0-1896 GCA_049317725.1 Blastocatellia bacterium | reverse complement strand
TTTCTTTTAGCGCATTATTCGGCAAAGGTCGCTCCCCCACCAGTGTGAAACGACTGCTCCCAATTCTCCATTTTCCATTCTCAATTCTGCATTCCACACGGGCCAGCCCCGACAGAATCGGGAGAATCCTTGATGGGAAAGGAGGCGGGCCGGAGGCCCGCGCACCCAGGGGGGATCGTTTCAACACGGCCAGTATGAATTGTAGGGGCAATCCTTGTGGTCGCCCACTGGACTTTGGACAAAAAATGAGACCGCGACGATGTAATTTTTATGTTCAAAGTCGAGGGGGAAGGCATCCTTTCCCCTGGGCCCCGGGAGTCAAGGATCCGATTTGACGGGGGGCTCAGGGCCGAGGGGTACCGAAGCGGCTCTCCGTTCCGGCTCGCAGCCGCCGGATGTTCTCGGCGTGGCGCACGATGATCAGCCCTGAGACGAGGCAGAGCGAGGTGATCACCGGGCCAAAATCGGGATTGGGCCAGTACGTCCAGTGAAGGAGGGCCGTCGCGAGGGGGACGAAGGCCGCCGCCAGCATCGAGCCCAGCGAGACATACCGCGTCCACCAGATGGTGCCGATAAAGATCCCCAGCGCCGCCAGCACCGTCAGCGGGACGATTGCCAGGAAGACGCCGAGCGCCGTCGCTGCGCCCTTGCCGGCCCGGAAGCCCAACCAGACGGGGAAGCAGTGGCCGATCACCGCGAGGGTGCCCGTCGCCGCGACGACCCAGGGAGTGCCCTCCTCGCCTAGGACGGCGCGGGCGAGCCAGACAGCCAGCGCTCCCTTGAGGGCGTCGAGGAAGAGGGTCAGGATGCCAAGGGCGCGCCCGGCTTGGCGCGTGACATTGGTGGCCCCGGTCGCGCCACTTCCGGCGCGGCGCACGTCGGCACCGCTCTTCCAGCGGACAATCAGGTAGCCGACCGGGATCGAGCCGAGCAAGTAGCCCCCCAGCATCAACCAGAAGGTGGTCATCGAGATCCTCCTTAGCGAATCCTTCGTCGCAGCAGGTCGAGAGCGGAATTGACCGAGAGGGTGCGAATGAACGAGCGGTCACCGGGAAAGACGAAGCGGCGCGCCGTCACGGCGTGCTCTTCGGCGAGGGCCAGGTAGACAAGGCCGACTGGCTTCTCCTCGCTCCCTCCGTCCGGCCCGGCGATGCCGGTGATGCCAATGCCGTAGGTCGTCCCGGCCAGTTGCCGGACGCCGCTGGCCATGGCGCAGGCGACCTCCTCGCTGACGGCGCCGTGGGCTTCGAGGAGGGAGGCGGGAACGCCGAGGCGGGCCATCTTGGCCTCGTTGGCATAGGTGACCAGCCCTTCGCGGAAGTAGGCGGAGCTGCCCGGCGTCTCGGTAATCCGCCCGGCGAGCAGTCCGCCAGTGCAGCTCTCGGCGGTTGCCAGGGTCTCGTGGCGGAACCGGAGCCGCTCACCGACGACCTGCGCGAGCGTCTCGTCGCGCCGGGAGAAGAGGTAGTCGCCGAGCACCTCGTCGAGCTGCCCGTCGAGTTCGTCGAGGAGCCGCTCCGCCTCGGCCTCGGTCGGGGCCAGGGCGGTCAGGTGGAGCTCGATCTGGCCGTTCTTGACGAGGATCGTCGTCGAGGGGTTGGTGAAGCGGGTGTAGACGGGGGCGGCCAGCTCGTCCGTCCGCGATTCGGTCAAGCCGAAGAGGCTCAGCTTGCGGCGGAGAAGTCGTTGGTTGCCGGCCTGCTCACGGAGGAGCGGTTCGACGCCCGCCTCGAACATTGGCCGCATCTCGCGCGGTGGTCCGGGCAGCAGGACGACCGTGCAGTTCCCCTGGCGAACGATCATCCCTGGCGCCGTGCCGTTCGGATTGGGCAGGACCGTGGCCCCCTCCATGACCATGGCTTGGCGCGCGTTGATCGCCGGCATCGGGACTTGTCG
>JBMOHS010000367.1:0-1904 GCA_049317725.1 Blastocatellia bacterium | reverse complement strand
GGAATGGAGAATTGAAAATGGAGAATGGAGAATGATTTGAAAGAAATAGTTGCCCACCTCGACGAGATTGGGGCAGGGATAAGCCCTGGGTGCGCGGGCCTCCGGCCCGCATCGTCCTCCCCAAGCCTGCTCCCAGAGATCAGGAGGGGCAACCCTTGAGATCGCCCCCATCGTTCCTTGAAGCGAGAATGGCCCTGACCGAATCGGGAGAATCCTTGGGGCGATGGCGATTGGCGAGCGGTCATCGCGTGACGAGCGGGGGATGCCACTCCTTGGCGCGGAGGGTGACGGTCGGGTCGGTCGAGGAGAGGAGGAGGCGGCGCAGGTTGATCGGGTTGATCCCCTCGGGGTAGTAGGTCAGTTGGTAGCGATCATTGCGCAGTTCGTCGCAGATGTCGCGGACAGCCTCGCGGACATCGCCCTCGATCTGATAGACCTTGCCGCCGGTCCCTTCCGTCAGTTGGCGAATGACCTCGGCCGGTTTGGGTTGGTCCTTGCGGAGGGCACCGCGGGTGCGGTCCCGGACTTGGATGGCATAGACAGTGATGTTCTCGTTCTGGAGTTGGGCAAGGATCTTTTCGAAGCGGATGCCGCTGCCGCGATCGAGGCCATCGCTGACGACGAGGATGATCCGCTTGGAGAAGCCGACGGCGGGGCGGAGCACGTCCTCGAGGGAGACGAGGAGGGCGTCATAGAGGCGGGGGGCATCGCTCTTGCGGAGCAGGTTGAGGGTCCCCTGGAGTTGATCGGGTTGATCGGTAAAGTCGGTGATGATCTCGGGTTTGAGGTCGTAGCCGATGACCATGACCTGGTCGCCCTCATAGATCTCGGGGGCAAAGGCTGCGGGGACGCTGGCGAGTTTGCGGAGGTCGGTGCGGAGGGTCGAGGAGTTGTCGAGAAGGACAACGATTCGGGCCGGGGTCGGGTCGGGGGAGAAGGACTCGATGCGTTGCATGACGCCACCGTCGTAGAGGCTGATGACGTCGCGGGGGATGATCCGTTCCTGTTCGCGTTTCTCGACCTCGGTGGGGGTCAGCAGGTTGCGCGGTTGATTGGGGTCTTCGATCCGTTTCCCGATGACGTGGAGGACAGTGGTGCGGCGACCGGAGGTGGTCGGCCGGCCGGATTGACCAAGACCCGTCTCGACCCAGAGGACTCCCCACCCGACGATCAGAAGGCAGATCGGAAGGGGGGAGAGTCGGTGTCGCCAGTGGGTCGTCGTTCCCATTCCGCAGGATTTCCTTGGGGTACTTCTCTGTTCAGTTGTCCGTTCCGCAGTTGCCGGTGGCACAGGCCCCGCCGGTCGTGGCACAGGCGGCCGCCGGCTCGGCCTTCTCCGTTTGGGTGGCGGTACCGCGGCTGCGGTAGTCGCTGGCGTACCAGCCGCCCCCCTTCAGTTGAAAGCTGGTCTGGGAGAACTGCTTTTCGAGCTTCCCCTTGCATTCGGGACAGCGGGTGAGGGGAGCGTCACTCATCTTCTGCATCACCTCGAGGTGATGCCCACACTTCAGACAGGCATACTCGTAAATTGGCATCTGATCCTCTCCTGGCCTCCTTCATCAAGGGGAAGTTGGCGCGCTCTGAAATTGGTTTCGCGGGGCGACGTTTTCGTCTTTTCTCCCGCGATTGAAAATTTACCACACGCGCCGGGCGCCCGACAATTGGCGAGGGGCGAGGGGTGAGGGAAGAGGCTCACGCGAAGCCGCGAAGACGCGAAGGGAGGAAGGGGGGAGAGGGTTGAGAAGATTGAAAGAGGGGATCTGGTTTTCTTCTCCCTGAAAACCTTAGCGGCTTCGCGCCTTCGCGTGAGAAAAAACAACCGGGCCCACAGGGAAGAGGGGTGAGGGGTGAGGGGTGAGGGAAGAGGCTCACGCGAAGCCGCGAAGACGCGAAGGGAGGAAGGG
>JBMOHS010000366.1:0-1925 GCA_049317725.1 Blastocatellia bacterium | reverse complement strand
GACATCACCCTTTTCATTCTCAAGCGAACGAGCTGATCCATTACGGAGCGGGGAGGACTCCCTCGCTCCTTGTCCAGATCAACCCCCTGGCCCGGCGGCAGCGAGCGCGCTCCACTTGGCCAGTCCTATTAGCCAAATAAGCAAGGAGAGCAGTCTATGAGCAAACGGAGAGTGAATCGAGCGGAGGGTCCGGCGAGTTCGCGTCGGGACTTCATCCAGACATCTGCAGCAGGGGTGGCAGGGGTGGCAGGGGTGGTAGGGGTGGCAGGGGCTGCCCTTGGGGGGAGTACGATCGTCAACGGCGCTTCTCTTCCCCGGTTGAGCGGCGCCTGGGTGCAAGGCAGCGATGAGATCCGCGTCGGCGTGATCGGCTGCGGCGGCCGCGGGACCGGCGCCATCGGAAACGTCCTCGATTCTGCTCCCGGTGTGCGCATTGTCGCGATGGGCGATACCTTCGCGGATCGACTCCAGGAAGGGGTGACCAGCCTCAAGAAGAAGTACGCAGAGAAGATCGATGTCCCGGCAGAGCGGATGTTCGTTGGGTTCGATGCCTACCAGAAGGTGATCGGCAGCGACGTCAACTACATCATCTTGGCCTCGCCACCAGCCTTCCGTCCCGCCCATCTCCAGGCGGCAGTCGCCGCTGGTCGCCACATCTTTACCGAGAAGCCCGTCGCCGTTGATGGACCTGGGATTCGCCTCTGTCTCTCCCTCTACGAACAGGCCAAGGCCAAGGGGCTCGGGATCGCCGCTGGCACGCAACGTCGCCATCAGACCGGCTATCTCGAGACGCTCAAGCGGATCCAGGATGGAGCGATCGGGGAGCTGGTCGCCGCCCGCGCCTACTGGAACCAGGGTGGCCTCTGGAACAAGGCGCGTCAGGCGACCTGGTCCGACATGGAGTGGCAGATTCGCAACTGGCTCTACTTTACCTGGCTGTCCGGGGACCACATCGTCGAGCAGCACGTACACAACATCGACGTCGTCAACTGGGCGATGGGGACGCATCCGGTCAAGGCCTATGGAATGGGGGGCCGACAACAGCGAACTGACCCAGCCTATGGCCACATCTTCGACCACTTCGCCATCGACTATGAGTACGAGAATGGAATGCATCTGTCGAGCTACTGTCGGCAGATCGTCAACACCGATTCGAGCGTCTCCGAGGCCCTGGTCGGAACCAAGGGAACCTGCCAAGTCAACAAGTACATCATCTCTGGGGAGAAGAGCTGGCGGATGACCGAGAAGGACAACAACCCCTACGTGCAGGAGCACACCAATCTCATCGCCAGTATCCGGGCGGCCAAGCCGATCAACGAGCTCAAGACCGTTGCCGAGAGCACGCTGACGGCGATCATGGGACGGATGTCGGCCTATACCGGAAAGACCGTCACCTGGGAACAGGCGCTCGAATCGAAAGAGTCGCTGGTACCGGAAAATCTCTCGTGGGGTCCGCTCGCGGTTCCCGCGGTGCCGATTCCGGGAAAGACTCCACTGGTATAAAGACTCAACGGCCGAGAGGAGAGGGGGCCCCCTCTCCTCTCCACCTGAATGGAAGGGATCCAGAAACCCCAAAAAAGGGATCAATTACCGGAAGATCTCACACAAAATGAGACGGAGAGTCTCCACGAAATGAGACGGATCGTCTCAATGACCAATAAAAACGTCGTGCCTCCGTGTCTTCGTGTGAGCCATGCCTTGGGATGACTGCTAGCCCGCATTTCTCATCAGTGTTTGGAAAAAGGCTGTTGTTGAGGAGATAACAACTTTGTGCACAATCACTTATATGAAGAAACAGGAGCATTCTTATGAGGACAGAGTGTAAGAGAGAGAAACTCGAAGTATAACCCTGTGGAGCCTGATAAGTGATTTTGGACATTTTGTGTTCGAAAAGGCGGGATTGCAGCCAGCGCCCCAACGGGGCG
>JBMOHS010000365.1:0-1929 GCA_049317725.1 Blastocatellia bacterium | reverse complement strand
GAGGAGCTCCCTTTTGCCGGCCACCCGATCATCGGGGCGGCCTTCGTTCTGACCCGTCTGGGCCGGTTGAGGCCTGACCCGGTGGCCATGGCCACGCTCGGGACGACGGCTGGACCCGTCGCGATCAAGGTCGAGTGGAGAGGCGATGGCTCTTTCTTTGGTCAGTTGACCGCCCCCCGTCGGCCGAGTTTCACTCCGTTCGAGATCCCCGCCGGACTGCTCGCCCGCGCGCTCGGCCTCGCCGAAGGGGACCTCGCTTCCCCGGCAGGGGAACCTTGCTGGGTCGTCTCCGGCGGGTTGCCCTTTCTGATCGTCCCGGTCGTGACGCAGCGAGGTGTCGAGCGGGCGTCGATCGACTTGCCGGCGTGGCGGGAACTGGTCGCCATGACGGGCGTTCCCCAGGTCTCTCTCTTCAGCCCCTCTGACGACCTGACCCGGGCCGACTGGCACACCCGGATGTTTGCGCCGGGGCTGGGCGTCAACGAAGACCCGGCGACGGGGTCTGCCGCAGTCGCCCTCGGCGCTTGGCTCGCCCGTGCCTCCTCCCTCCCCGACACCTCTCTCCACTGGACCTTTGAGCAGGGAATCGAGATCGGGCGACCCAGTCGCCTCGAAGTCACGGCGGAGAAGGCCGACGGGACAATCACCTCCCTGCGTGTGGGCGGCTCCGCTGTGGCCGTCGCCGAGGGGGTGCTGACCCTTCCGTCTCTGCCGTAGCAACTTTTCCTGAAAGGCGATTGCTTTCTGTTGGTGATAGGCGCATACTCCGCCGGTCGCCATCTAACCCGATCTGTCTCTGCCATGGAACCGACTGTCCACCAGGTATTTCATCACCCGTTCGACAGTTATCGTGGCAATGGTTGCTGAGTCTCCCCAAGGGCCTGTGGGTGGGGGCACTCTTACCTTGGTTCTGGCGGGATCAGGTCGTCGCTGGTTGACCAGGCGAGCCGGCTCGCTTCTCCTCTGTTTTCCCATGGTTCGGGCGTGTCGCCCCGAGGGAGCTTGGGCGAGTCGAACGGCGCAGACAACCTCGGTGGGTATTCCGGCTCGTTTCGCAGACTTGGGCCAGATGCGGGGTACCCTTGATCCCACGCTCAAGCGCAGGAAGGGCCCCCGACGAGAGCCTCCAGCCGGAAAGATCCGACTGGAAAAGCCTGTCGCTCCCGTCAATCAACTCTCTCGATTCGGAGACACAAACATCATGAAGACCAAGATTGATCGATTGCCATTGGGAAGACGCCGCTGGCTCCTTCACAGCCTCTCGCTGCTCCTCCTCGCATTGTTGTTTCAGCAGCAGTCCTTCGCGCAGACCTACACCGCAACAGTGACGGGGACGATCACCGACGCGCAGGGCGCGGTGATTGCCGGGGCCAAAGTGACCGCCGTCAACCAGGGAACGCGCCTCGAGTACGCCGTGCAGACGAGCGCCGCAGGGGTCTACACCATCCCCTTCCTTCCGGTGGGCTCGTACCTGATCTCCATCGAGGCGAATGGATTTCGGAAACTGGTCTCCTCGGAGTTCAAACTGGAAGTCAACCAGATCGCCCGTATCAACCTCAGCATGCAGGTCGGAGCCGTCTCCGAGACAGTGACCGTCTCGGATGTCGCCCCGATTCTGCAGACAGAGAACGTGACCGTCGGGCAGGTGATCTCCGGGACGACGACGACCAACCTGCCGCTCAATGGCCGCAACTTCCAGCAGTTGACCCTCCTGGTTCCCGGCGCGGTCACGCCCAACCCGGGTGCCTTCAACAACGTCAGCCTCCAGAACGGGCAAGGCCGCCCCTACGTCAACGGCAATCGGGAGCAGGGCAATGCCTTTCTGCTCGATGGCATCAGCGTCGACGAGACGATCGACAATCGCATCGGCTACAAGCCGAATGTCGACGCGATCGCTGAGTTCCGCGTCGAGACCAGCAACTCCTCCGC
>JBMOHS010000364.1:0-1941 GCA_049317725.1 Blastocatellia bacterium | reverse complement strand
TTCATTCGACAAGGGGTGCGGCAGGCGACGGAGCACGTCACGGCTGGCCCCGCCCTGACGTCGCCGTGGCTGCGCCAGCGTGATCTCCTGCCGATCCCACCGGAGAACACGACGCTCGAGGCGATCCGTGCCTCCGGGCTCCACCCGGCCGTTCTCGGCCATAACCACTCCCCAGGAATGGTCGTTTGTGACAATGGCGACGTGCTGGTGATCCTCTTCACCGCGACCTACTACCCGTCGAGCCGCTACGATCGGCGCCAGGAGAAGGAGTCGATCGGCTACGAGTACTGGCCCGACACGGCCTTTGTCGCGACACGGTTGCGTTATGGCAGCGAGGTCTGGGACATGCCCGAGATCATCTACGACCTGCCCGACGTCAACGACCAGACCTCCCTCCTCTGGAACGACCGGGGAACGATCTGGCAGTTCAGCGGCGGGGTCGGTCTTCCTGGCGTGCCCTTCCGGATCGATCAGTCGACCGACCACGGGGCGACGTGGAGCCCGCTCCGCTTCCCGGTGCTGACAGGGACGGTCGGAGGCCACTACCCGCAGCCGATCAACTCGGCCTTCCGCGATGCAGAGGGGACGATCTACATCCCGAGCGACGGCATCGGTGGGCAGTCGCTCCTCTGGGCCAGCCGCGACAACGGGGCGACTTGGTATGACACGGGCGGCCGCACCGGCGGTCGCCACACCACCTTCGCGCTGCTGCGCGACGGCTCGATCCTCGGGATGGGCGGGAAGTCGACCGACATCGACGGGTATATGCCGAAGTCGATCTCGAAGGACAAGGGCAAGACCTGGTCGGTCAGCCGGACTCCCTTCGCCTCGCTCGGATCGAATCAACGCCCAACGCTGATCCGTTTGGCGAGTGGCCGGCTCTTCTTCGCCGGAGACTTCCAGCACTACAACGGGAAGAGTCCAGCCGGGATCACCGAGCGGGGCTCCTACGTGGCCCTCTCCGAGGATGAGGGCGAGACGTGGAAGATCCGGCGCTTGCCGGGGGCGCTCCGCCACCGCTCCCAGGTCCTCCCGGACTACCAGGGCCACCTCTCCGGGAACACCGACGGGACCCTCGGGTATAGCGTCGCCAAGCAGGCTCCGAACGGCGTCATCCATCTCATCGCGACGATGACGCAGCCGGCACAGCACTTCGAGATCAACGAGGCCTGGATTCTCGGGGGCGAGGCGGGCGCAGCATCAGCCGGGACGGTCCGGGCCCTCCCCGAGGAGCGGGAGGTCGACGGCCAGGGCCGGCTGCGCCGCGTGGGCCACGCCCGCCTCGCTGCCAATGGAGGCTATCAGCGCCACGGTCCGGAGATCTGGTACACCCCCGATGGGCGGAAACAGTACGAGGCGACTTGGCAGGAAGGAAGGCGCGTCGGGCGGGAGGTCTTCCGCAACGAGGCGGGAGTCCTGCGCTGGACGTGGGACCATCAACCTGCGGGCCGTTCCCGTTGGACCCACTACTGGCCGAATGGGCGCAAGCGCCTCGAGTCCGGGTGGCGCAACGGACGCGCCGACGGCCCGGCCTTCTCCTGGGACTCCCGGGGGCGGCTCGTCCAGCGGGTCACCTTCGTCGAGGGTGAGCTCAAAAGGGACTGAGAATGGGGGGAAATGGAGAATGGAGAATGGAGAATGGAGAATTGAGAATTGAGAATTGAGAACAATCATGGCACACCGTTGGGCGGGGGCGACCTTTGCCCAACGAGGTGCTAAATGAAAGAGCCGCTGCGATTTGTAGGGGCAGGCCTTGTGCCTGCCCCTGTCTCGTTTGAAGGAACGATGGAGCAACCACCAGGGAACCCCTACGGGCCGTGTTGAGGCGTGGCACCCTGGGTGCGCGGGCCTCCGGCCCGCCTCCTCTCTCTCGCTCAAAGGAGACGGGGGCAACCACCAGGGTGGCCCTTCCAGATCATTCGGTCCGTCTTGAAGTGAGGC
>JBMOHS010000363.1:0-1953 GCA_049317725.1 Blastocatellia bacterium | reverse complement strand
GCTCGATGCCAGCAACTCCGGCGTGGGTGAGCCCAGAACCAGGTTCTTTGGCGCCCGTTTCAGCAGCGATAGCTTGGATAAGACACCAGCCGCCTTCTTGCCGTCAAGCCCCGTGCCGTCCACCACGACGCGCACGCCGCGCCGATCCAGCCAATGCGCCTGCTCCACGACCCAGTTGTCGTCCAACGACAGGAACGCATCGGCGTCCACTTTGATCCCATCGAACCATTCGAAAAACGACGGCATTGCCTGAAGATAGCGGCGGATCTGTTCCAGCCCGTTCACCGCGAGCACTCGATTGGCAGGGCGGTTGGAGCATCGGATGGCGGGAAGTTCTTTGACGCCGCTCTCTCGCACGCGAATCCGGAACAAGCGGACATCGCGCCCCTCAATGTGCGAGGCGTCGGACAGGCCGTAGTCCAGGGGAAGGCGGGGAGAGTTTCGCAAACCGGCCGGAGCGTAGGCAGCGCCTCCCGCAGCCGTTTTCAACTCGGCTTTGCCGTCATCGAGCAGGACCTCTTCCATCGATGTGATGGTGCCGATGTGTGAAGTGATGTGGAAGGGTTCGCTGTTCAACTTGTCATTGAAAAGGCCCAAGACGTATTCGCCACTGCGCGGCCGGGTCACGACATAATGCAGGGTCGCGTTGTCCACGGTGAACAAGGTCTGCCTAGCCGCCTCGTCGGCCAGGAGCTGCGTCGCGTGCTGCAACAAGGTGTGGGGCAGGTCCTTGACCATCTGGTCGGGTTGCCACCGCGCGGCGTCGGGGGAGAGGTGTTGGGTTTGGTTGAGACCGTAGTCGCTGAGAACCAGCACCAGCCCTCCCAGGCACTCGACGATCAGAGGCTTTCCCCCGACACTGCCAAGAACTCGGAGGCCCAGTGCCTTTGCATCCAAATCCTCACGGAGCGTCTCCAGCGAAAAGTCCGCTGATTCGGTGATAGTGCGAGTGCCGCAGGTGATGACCGACCCCCGAGCCACGGTGGTTGGCGACTGGTCGGCAAACCATTCGGGGAACACGCGGCGCGCCACCGCACCAAACAAGACGACTCGTCCTCGGTTGGTGTTGAGGTGCCACAGCACTTTGTCACGGACCACGGAAGGCGACTCCGGCGGCACGCCGCCCCAGACCAGCAATCCGTATCTGGCGAGCACCTCTTTTCGCGCGTCACTCCGTATGAGATCAACGCTGTTTCCAAAGGGAGTCGGGACGAGGGCGAAGTCTTCCCCCATGCTCTTTTCATAAACCATTGATTGCAGATAGTGCGGGTAGAACCAATCCAGGAGCCCATGCATCTGGTAATCCCCCGGCGCATAAGGGGCGTCTCCGACGATCTTGAAGTCAATGCCGCCGTTTCGTTGGATTTCCGGTGGCCGCCAGGCATTGCCAAATTCGCTGAGGATAGCCATCGGCGTCTGGACGGGGCCGGTCGGACCGAAGCTGGAGATGATCCCGGCTGCCTTCGCCGTGAAAGTGCCCAGGGGGGAAGGGGTTTTTTGAGTTGGCGACACTTTGATAAACTCGCCTGTCTCCCACTGAAAGAAGCGGACACCGTTCAGCCAGGACAAATAGAGTATCTGCCGGTTGAGAGCATAGCTCTTCCCATAATTTGGGCCCAATCTGAAGGGCGGTATGATGTAGTGGGCCGGCTCCCGGTTCGACACCACGGCCTCGGCGTTCTTCAACTCGAGGTTGAGTTGACCTGAAAACTGGACGCCAAAGGGATGGGGATACTGCCGGGAGGCCGATCGTCCGGCCACCAGATTGAGGACGATGCTCGCGCGGCTCCGATAGAACAGTTGGTTGGCGCTCATGCTCATGGCGCGTTGCTGCGCCACGTAATGAATGCCCCAGCCGCTATTGTGTTCCTGCATCATATACGGAACTGACGAGCGTTTGAGATTGGACTCGATGAAGTCGAAATACGCCGAGGGAAACACCTTTGCCCCAGG
>JBMOHS010000362.1:0-1997 GCA_049317725.1 Blastocatellia bacterium | reverse complement strand
GTATGAGCCGGGAATGCGGGAATGTTCACCCGCTTGCAAATCTTCGCGTCTTCGCGTGAGCCTCTTCCCTCACCCCTCGCCCCTCTTCCCTCTTCCCTTCCCCCTCGCCCCTCTCCGCGCGGGCCCAGTTGTTTTTTCTCACGCGAAGCCGCGAAGCCGCTAAGGGGAGGAGAGCGAACCAGGAACGAACCGGGAATGTGGGAATGTTCACCCGCTTGCAAATCTTCGCGTCTTCGCGCCTTCGCGTGAGCCTCTTCCCTCGCCCCTTCCCCCTCGCCCCTCTTCCCTTCCCCCTTCCCCCTCGCCGGGGCGTGTTGCGGCCTAGCGGAGGAGGGCCTTGACGGCAAGGAACTCCTCGAGGCCATAGCGGCCAAGTTCGCGGCCCTTGCCGGATTGCTTGTAGCCACCGAAGGGGGCGAGGAGGTTGAACTTGCCGCCGTTGATCTCGACTTGGCCGGTGCGGAGGCGACGGGCGACCCGGGCGGCCCGTTCGGGATTGCCGGACCAGACGCCGCCGCCGAGGCCATAGATGGTGTCGTTGGCGATACGGATGGCCTCCTCTTCGTCATCGTAGGGGAGGATGGAGAGGACGGGGCCAAAGATCTCCTCCTGGGCGATGGTCATGTCATGGCGGACGTTGGCGAAGACGGTCGGGCGGACAAAGAAGCCCTTCTCGAGGCCGGGGGGTGCTTCGGGGCCGCCTGTGACCAGGGTGGCACCTTCGTCGATGCCCTGTTGGATAAAGGCGCGGACGCGATCGCGTTGGGCAGCGGAGATGAGGGGGCCGAGCTTGAATTCGCCGGTCGTCGGATCGCCGACGGTGAAGCCCTCGGCGACGCGGCGCGCGATCTCGACGGCCTGGTCGTGTTGGGCACGAGGGACGAGCATGCGGGTGAGGGCGGAGCAGGTCTGGCCCGAGTTGAGGTAGCAGTTGCCGACGCCGCTCTTGACGGCGCGTTCGAGGTCGGCGTCATCGAGGATGAGGTTGGCCGACTTCCCACCCAGTTCGAGCGAGACCTTCTTGACGGTCGCGGCGGCGAGCTGGCCGACGCGACGGCCGGCGCGGGTCGAGCCGGTGAAGGAGATCATCTCGACGAGGGGGTGCGTCGCCAGGGCTTCGCCGGCGACGGTGCCGAGCCCGGTGACGAGGTTGAAGACGCCCGGGGGCAGGCCGATCTCGTCGAAGATTTCGGCAAGGAGAAAGCTGGTCAGCGGGGCGACCTCGCTCGGTTTGAGGACGACGGTGCAGCCGGCGGCGAGGGCCGGAGCGACCTTGGCGACCACCTGGTGGAGCGGGTAGTTCCAAGGGGTGATGCAGCCGACAACGCCGATCGGTTCGCGCAGGACGAGGGCGTTGTCGATCGTCTCCTCGAAGGGAAAGTCGCGGAGGATCTTGGCGTAGGAGGCCATGATCAGCGCGGGCATGCCGGCTTGGACGGAGTGGGCGAGCGGGAGAGGCATGCCGACCTCGGCGGCGATGATGGTGGCGATCTCCGCTTGGCGCTCTTTGAGGCGGGCGGCGGCGGCTTCGAGCAGGGTCGCGCGATCTTCGATGGAGGTCGTCGACCAGCGGTCGAAGGCGGCGTGGGCGGCACGCACCGCCCGGTCGATATCCTCGGCAGTCCCGGCCGGGATGCGCCCCATGACCTCCTCGGTCGTCGAATGGATGACGTCGATCGTCTCCTGGCTTTGGGAGGGGACCCAGGCCCCAGCGAGGTAGAGCTGGTCGTGGGCGTAGAAGGGGCGGATCGGTGTCTCCATCGGAAATCTCCTCTCGGGGTTGCTGGCTTGGGTGTTGAACCGGGGGGCGTTCCCGCCGTGGTTTGTCAGTATCGACAAGGGGCTCGCTGACTGTCAAGGAGGCTAACAGGGGAATGGAGAATGGGGAATAGTCAATTGAGAATGGAGAATGGAGAATGGAGAATGAGGTAAATGGAGAATTGGGAATGGGGAGAACGATGCGGGCCGGAGGCCCGCGCACCCAGGGTCGGCCTTCT
>JBMOHS010000361.1:0-1998 GCA_049317725.1 Blastocatellia bacterium | reverse complement strand
GTGGCTGGCTCCCCAGCAATCCAGCTTGCCCGGCTTGGAAAGTGGTGATATCCGCGGTCCCCTGGGAGCAGGGGGAGCAGCCCGAGCTGCGTCAGCCTCGAGTCGGGATCGACTACCCACCCCTCCCCTGGGCCAAGCCCTTCCAACTCCTCCGCAATGGCGGCAAGCGTCGCCGGCCAGCTCTGCAGCCTGACCAGCAAGGTCCCCCCACGTGGGTAATCGATCGGTCGGATCCGCAGACCGGCCTCAC
This sequence comes from Blastocatellia bacterium, assembly GCA_049317725.1. Lineage (GTDB taxonomy): Bacteria > Acidobacteriota > Blastocatellia > RBC074 > RBC074 > CAIOZW01. The sequence goes on along the minus strand of JBMOHS010000361.1, from coordinate 1,748 downwards.
CGCCATACAATTCCTGGAGTCGTCCGGCTCCAAGGAGCACCCGCTCTGCACCCGGCAAGGCACGCCCTATGCCATTCATCAGCACGCTGGTGATGGCCACGTCCGCACCCACGGTCACCCGCGACAGGAAGAGAATCTTCCGCACAGCGGCTCGCTCCGTGGCCGCAGGAACCGGACGGCTGGCGAGCGCACGGTGTCGATCCACCAACTGCTTTTCGTCCGCCACCGCGAAGAATTGCAGTCCTTTGGCGAGAAATCGCCCTTCTGGGCGTCGACTCCAGTAGTGGATCACTTGGCTGAAGAGCCGTCGATAGACCTCTTCGGCGCTCGGTGTAAACGAATCGTTGATTCGCTCGATCCCCTCCCGGAAGAGGAGAGTGGTGACCGCTTCCGCGATCTCCCGGTTGGCATGCCCAGCCAGCGCCCCCACGAGGGAGACGGCAGCCCGCGGCGGCCAGTCCCACCCCTCCCACCCCTCCCATCTTTGGTCTCTCTCGTCCAGCGTCCCTTCTGTGATCAGCCGCACGGCCCGCCCGGCCATGCCCACGGCGTGCTCTGTCGACAGTCCGGCCAAGAATTGATCGAAGGCCTCGTATTGGTTGGTCTCCTCACCCATAAGTCGCTACTATAGCCGACACGGAAATCTCTTGGAAAGCCGCTCCGCCTTCTCCATTTTTCCGTTCCTTGACACCTTCCCGGCCCATTGCTAGACTCGTCGATCCTGTTGAACGATCTCCGAACGGCTGTCGTCCCCTCTGGGGTGACCTGTGGCAAAGCATCCCTTGGGCCGACTGCCTTCCTGCCGAGATCGATGCAGAAGCTTACAGCAACTCAAACGGAATCAGGAGTGTACGCCCTTATGCCCACTTTCAATGGACTGCAAACCCCAGCCGATGGCCAACCGATCCGAGTACAAGGTGGCCGACTTCAAGTGCCTGACAACCCGGTCATCCCCTTCATCGAAGGCGATGGAACGGGTGTCGATATCTGGGCGGCTTCCCAGCGTGTCTTCGACGCAGCCGTGCAGAAGGCCTACCAGGGCCAGCGTCGCATTGCCTGGTATGAGATCTTCGCCGGCGAGAAGGCCTTCCAGAACTATCAGGAGTGGCTTCCCCAGGGGACTCTTGACGCGATCCAGCATTTTGTCGTCGCCATCAAGGGGCCACTGACCACTCCCGTTGGCGGAGGAATCCGTTCGCTCAATGTCGCCCTGCGGCAGGTCCTGAACCTCTATGCCTGCGTTCGACCCGTCCGGTACTTCGACGGGGTGCCTTCCCCGGTCCGCCATCCAGAGAAGCTGGATGTGGTCATCTTTCGTGAGAATACCGAAGACGTCTATTCCGGCATCGAGTTCCAGGAGGGAACCGACCGGGCGGCCAAGCTGATCGAGTTTCTCGGCGAGTGGGGCTACCGGATCAATGCCGACTCCGGCATCGGGATCAAGCCGATCTCGGTTACCGGAACCCGCAACCTGGTTCGGCGCGCCATTCAATACGCCATCGACCAGCAACGCAAGGTCGTAACCCTCGTTCACAAGGGAAACATCATGAAGTTTACCGAGGGGGCGTTCCGTGACTGGGGATACCAATTGGCCAAGGAAGAGTTCCGCGACCAGATTGTCACCGAAGACGAACTCTGGAAGGATCACGGCGGGAAGATGCCCGAAGGCAAGGTGCTGATCAACGACCGGATTGCGGACGCCATGTTCCAGCAGGTCCTGCTGCGCCCGGACGAGTACTCCGTCATTG
>JBMOHS010000360.1:0-2042 GCA_049317725.1 Blastocatellia bacterium | reverse complement strand
TCAACACGGCCAGTGCGTGTTGTAGGGGCAACCCTTGTGGTTGCCCCATCGTTCCCTCAATCGAGAACCGGGTAGGCACAAGGCCTCCTGGGTGCCGCGTTTCCACACGGCCAGTGCGAGTTGTAGGGGCAACCCTTGTGGTTGCCCCATCGTTCCTTCAATCGAGAACCGGGCAGGCACAAGGCCTCCTGGGTGCCGCGCTTCAACACGGCCAGTGCGTGTTGTAGGGGCAACCCTTGTGGTTGCCCCATCGTTCCTTCAATCGAGAACTGGGCAGGCCCCTACAGAATCGGGAGAACCCTTGATGGGATAGGAGGCGAGCCAGAGAGTAGCCAGACGGATCATTGGGGAGTCCCGCCCGACATTACGATGGAGCGATCATGTTACCCGTCCATTTAGCCGAGAGCATCCGCGAGCAGATCCTCTTCTATCTGCAATCGACCTTCGTCTTCCGCGATCGCGGGGTGGAGGAGGCGTTCGCGCGCTTCCTGCTGGAGGAAGAGGCGGGGTTGTTCAAGGGGCCGTGGGTGCAGCTGCGGCGGCCATTCCGGCTGGCGGAACCGCTCAAGTCGGCCCTCTTCGAGATCGAGCCCCCCTTTCGCCCCTTTCGGCACCAGGTCGAGGCGTGGAAGCGGCTCTCTTCGCTGCGGTACGATCCGCAATCGACGATCATCACGACCGGGACAGGTTCGGGAAAGACGGAGTGCTTTCTCTACCCGATCCTCGACCACTGCCAACGGGTGAGGCGGCAGGGGGTGCCGGGGATCAAGGCCCTCATCCTCTATCCGATGAACGCGCTGGCGGCGGACCAGGAGAAGCGGTTTGCGCGAACGATCTGGGAGAACGCGCGGTTGCGAGGCATCCGCGTCGGGAACTACACCGGCCGGTACGGCACGAGCGAGGGGGGGAGCGACGGAACGACGACGATGGGGCGGGATCACGGCATCAGCGATCACGAGACGCAGATGAAGGAGCCGCCCGACATCCTGTTGACCAACTACAAGATGCTCGACTACCTCTTGATGCGGCCACGAGACCAGCGATTGTGGCGATTCAACGGACCGGAGGGGCCGGGGCGGGTGCAGTACCTCGTGCTGGATGAGCTGCACACCTACGATGGAGCGCAGGGAGCGGACGTCGCCTGCCTGATCCGGCGGTTGAAGGAGCGGCTGGGGATCGCGCGCGGTCAGCTCTGCGTCATCGGGACGAGTGCGACGCTCGACGACCGCGAGCCACGGCGGGATGCCGAGGTCGCCGCGGACGCCCCGGCCCTCGACGTTCGCGAGCTGGGCAGTGACCGGCTGGCGCGGTTTGCCTCGACGCTCTTCGAGGAGGAGATCGGTGGCGAGGCGGTGATCGGGGAGGACCGGTTGACGGTCGAGGAGATGGTCGCCGTCGAGCCGGAGGAGGTGACCATTCCGGCGGCGACCGAGTGCCTCCCCCGTCCGGGCGAGGATGCGATTGGATATGCGGCACGACTGGCGCCACTCTGGGGCGGACCGGTGCGCGAGACGGAGGCGGGTGAGCGCTGGGAAGTGGCGCTGGGCGGGTGGATCCGGCGGACACGCCTCTTCCGGACGCTGCTGGAGATCTTTGCGCGATCCGAGGCGGCCGGTGAGGCGATGCCCGCGTGGGCACAGATCGTCGAGCGGCTCGCCCTGAGCGAGTTTCCATCCGGTTTGACACTGGAGGAGCAGCGTGCGATCGGCGCGTCATTCTTTGCGTTGATTGCGTTGGCGCGAGATGAGCGGGATGGGCGGAGCTTTCCGTTGCTGCCGACGCAGGCGCAGCTCTGGATCCGCGAGCTGCGGCGGTTGGGGCGGCGGGTCGACGCGCGGCCGGCCTTTGCGTGGCTGGATGAGGCGGGCAGTGGGGGGGAGGCCCTGCCGGTGCTGCCGGCCTTCCACTGCAGCGAGTGCGGGGAGGCAGGCTGGATCGCGCTCCACAATCCGACGGAGGATTCGCGGATTGGCGCACGCGGGGTGACCGGCTACGCGCTGGATGGCAATCCGTCACGGATCTACCGGGCCTGGTTCGGGCCG
>JBMOHS010000359.1:0-2042 GCA_049317725.1 Blastocatellia bacterium | reverse complement strand
CCGCCGCCTCGAACTCTTCATAGGCCTGGAGCACCATTCCCAGTCGGCCTGCCCGTTCCGCGCTGCGCGGTTCGGCGCGCGCCTCCGCCACGGCGCGGGCGATCTGCGCCCGGGCCTCCTCTCCGTAGCGCTCCGGGACGATGACCGGGAGTTCTGGTAAGGGCACCTGCCCCGCTCCGAGGACCGTCCCGATCATCAGCAGCAGAAAGCCCCCGCATTTGCCGGGAAATCTCTTGGGACTGGCGATCATCGGGCCGCCCTCCTCGGCGCCACTTTGCTCAGCCAGTCGAGCAGCGCCGTCTGGTAGAAGGCCCACTCCGGATGGCCCTCCCAGTTCTCCAATCCGTGGGGGGCCCCGTTCAGTTCGACCGAGGTCACCTTGGCACCCACCTCCCGCAACCGTTCGACCATGGCCTGATGTTGTGAGTAGAGGCCGTCCGCTGTTCCGCAGAGCAGCAGCAGCGGAGGCATCGGCGGCCCCTCCGGCTTGAGGTGGGCCAGCGGTGAGTACGTGGCCAGCAGCGCCCGCTCTGCCTCCCCGTACGATTCCAGGCCAAAGAGGCGTGCCGGGATCGATCGTGCCGCCAGCCGGCCGGGCCGTGCCATCGCCCTCAGGTCGTAGACACCGTAGAAGGAGACCACTCCGGCGATCCCCCGACGCTCGGCGGCCTGCCCGGTAACAGCGAAGGATTGGGTGGCGGCGAGGAGCGTCACCATCTGGCCGCTCGCCGACTCCCCGAGCAGGACGAGGCGTTCTTGGTCGATGCCGAAGCGCGCCGCCTGGCTCTGAATGAAATGGAGCGCCCGCCGGAGGTCCTCGAGCTGCTCGGGGTGTCGCACCTCCGGCGTCAGCCGGTAGTCGATCGAGAACCACGCCCAGCCGGCTTCCGCCAGCGGACGAAAGAGGGGCGCGACATAGGTGACAGGGTCACCCGCCTCCCACCCACCGCCATGGACGATCAGCACGGCTGGAAAGGGACCGGGCCCGGCGGGGAGCCACGCATCCATCGTCTGTCGACTCGCCGATCCGTAGCGAAGCCCCTTCTGGAGGGTGCCCGTTGGCCGCCCTCGCCCCCCGATCCGCCGGGCTGACCCCCGGGCTGATTTGACCAAAGAGGGCGTCAGTCCCGTCACCTTCTCCATCCACCGGAGCACCTCCTCGCGGTACCCCCACTGGGACGTTGGCCACCAGTTCTCCAGACGGTGAGAAGCCCCCTCGACGATGATCTCCTCACAGCGGCCTCCGAGCACCCGCAGCGTCCGGCAGAAGGATTGGGCCCGTTCGGCTGGTACCTCTGTGTCCCCTCCTCCGTGGACTACCAGCACGGAGGGAGGGGCCTTTCCGGCGGGGGGGGGACCCCCGAGCTTCCCCATCTGGCCCAACTCCGGGTAGCGACCACCCAAAAGGAGCAGGCCGAACAGCGGGTCGACGCCAGCCCGGGTGGCGACCTCAAGGGCGAGATCGGCTCCTGTGTCCTCCCCGAGCAGCAGGATCCGCGAAGGGTCGATCCGCAGCCGAGCGGAGTGGCAGCGCAGAAAGGCGAGGGCGCTCTCGACGTCGGCCACGGCCGCCTCGGCTCGCTCCGGTCCTCCCAGTGAGTAGTCGATCGAGAACCAATGAACCCCCGCCCGCGTCAATAACTCCAGCAACTGGCCGACAAAGGCGACGCGACTCCCGGTGGCACCTCCCCCTCCGTGAACGACGACCACTGCTGGCCGCGGCTGCCGGCCCGGTTGCACGTAGGCGTCGAGGGCCCGGACCTCCCCTCCCTCCCGGCGATAGACGATCTCTCCGAGCGATCCCGGGACAAGGTAGTTTCCGGCCGCGTGGCCCACGGCGAAGGGCAGGCAGCGCGGCTCTTTCGCGAGGGCCTCCCCGCCTCCCCATCCGGCCCATCCGGCCCATCCGGCCCATCCGGCCCATCCGAGGAGCAGTGCCGCACTCCATTTCAGAAGATGGCGCGCGGCGTCTCTTCCCGCGGGTCGCATTCGTGAAGATTGGCTCCTCACCTGGCCTCCTTCCTGTCAGCAGTCATTGATAA
>JBMOHS010000358.1:0-2057 GCA_049317725.1 Blastocatellia bacterium | reverse complement strand
CTCGACCGTCCCTCGCGAAGTCGCGCCCCCCGTGACGATCAGCCCCACCAACAGGACCAACTGAAGCGATATTCTTCTGCTCATCGATCGACTCCTCTCTCATCCGCTCTGGTGGCGGCGACGTCAAGTGATCTCACCCCCCACCCCACGGGCAGGGTCAGGATGACCTGCTCCCCTCGGAGGGCGGTGACGAGTGGGGATGGCTCTCCCCCGATCCAGATTGAGGCCGAACTGTCAGCCCAATCAGCACCGCCGCGCTGAAGAGCCCTCCCCCGATCCAGCCGAGCCAAGCCGGTTGCCAAGCCATGATCCAGCCGCCCATCAAGGGCGCAAGAATCCGCGTGAAGCTCTCGATCGAGGTCGTCGCCCCGAGCACTCCTCCCCGACGCTGGGGCGGCGCCGTCATCGTGATGACGCTCGTCAGCGAGGGCCGCGAGACCCCGTGCCCGAACGAGAAGAGCACCGCGACGATCAGCAGCTTCCACCAGACATCGACCAGCGCCAAGGTAAAGAGCCCCAGCGCACTGAAGGTCAACCCCACCACCATGGCCCGCACATCCCCGATCCGCCGGACCAGTGGACCCACCACCGCCCCCTGCCAGACGACTCCCATAAAGCCGGCGAACCCGAGGAAGTACCCGGCCTGCTCCGCCGTCAAGCGCAATTGCAGGTCGGTGAAGAGCGGGTACATGGTCACGTAGAGCGCAAAGGGCAGCGACATGAAGAAGAAGATCCCCAGCAGCCTCCCCAGCCCCGGCACCGCGAAATAGTCGAAGGCCCTCGTGTAGTTGCGCAGAAAGGATGGATGGGCACGCGTCGATTCCCGATCGAGGTGAGATTCGGGCAGCAGCCGGATCGTCGCGATGATGCTCGCCAGGGAGAAGAAGGCAGCCGCATAGGCGGGAATATCGTAGCCATACCGGGACAAGAACCCCCCCAGCATCGGCCCAATCAAAAACCCAAGTCCGAAGGAGACCCCGATGATCAAGCCGAAGGTTCGCGCGCGCTCCTCCGGTCGGGTGATGTCGCTGATGTAGGCCTGCGCGACCGTCAGATTGCCCCCCGATAGCCCATCGATGATCCGCGCCAGAAAGAGCCACGCCAGCGGATTCGGCAGGTGAATCGCCACCGCCATGAGGATGAATCCCAGAAAGGACCCGAGCTGGCTGTAGAGCAGCACGGGCCTTCGACCATACCGATCGCTCAAGTCCCCCAGGATCGGCGAAGCGAGAAATTGACAGATCGAGTAGGTCGCAATCAGCAGCCCAATCGTCTGTGGCGTCGCCGCGTAGTTCCGCGCATAGTAGGGCAGCAGCGGCAGGATGATGCTGAACCCCAGCAGGTCGACAAAGACGACAATGAAGATGGGAACGAACCGTTTATCTTTGAGCATCCATTACACCCGCCAGTAGTCGCCACGCCACTTCTGGATCGCCTTCTTGACCTCGGCTGGCTGCGCGAGGGACCCATCGAGCACCTTACCGACCAACCCGGGCAGCTCCTCGTCCGACGCGAAGCGGAGGGCAATGATGAAGCGGAGCGGGATCTTCTCCGTTGCCTGCCGGGCCACCTCCGCCGGCAGAAGGCGCGCGAAGCGCAGATGCTCCTCCAGCCGGATCACCCGGTCCTGGACCTTCATCGCATAGACCCTCGTCAAAAACACCGTCACCACCAGCACCAGCGTCAGGACCAGCCCCATCGCCGTCTCCCACCCCGGATGGCGCACGACCTGCACGACCGACCAGACCAAGAGCAGCAGCATCAATGGAGAGAGAAAATAGTGAAAGGGCGCGTGATAACGAACGTGATTGGCATATGTCTGTTGTTGGGCCATGGAATCCTCCTCACTCAGAACGCTCGCTCAGAACGCCTGAGCCTGGGACTTTGGAAAAAATGAGATCGTTGTAGTCTCGATCATCAATTTTTTCAGCGATTTTTGTATTACTTGGCAGCCACTCAGAGTGAACTACCACTTCGTCTCGTCGAATACGAATCAAATCCAGGCACGAAGCGCGAGTTTTGTCTCTCGTTGAACTTTGAACATTCCCCGTGTCCCG
>JBMOHS010000357.1:0-2060 GCA_049317725.1 Blastocatellia bacterium | reverse complement strand
TCGACCAGCGAGTTTACGCGGGAAGCCAAGACGACCAAGGGCAAGGATGCGGCCAAGATCGGGATTGGCGCAGGGGTCGGAGCGGCGATCGGGGCAATTGCCGGTGGCAAGAAGGGAGCGGCGATTGGTGCCGGTGCCGGCGGAGCCGCTGGAACCGGGGCCGTTCTCGCCACCCGTGGAGATGCGGCAGTCATCGCCGCCGAGTCTCAGATCACGGTCCGCCTGCTCTCCGGGGTGACCATCACCCAGAAGTAATCCAGAAGTGTGCGCATGAGTGACAAACTGACCGAGACCGCAGAAGATCGTTCCCACCGTCCGTTCGTCGATTGCCTGATCATCGGGGCAGGAGTGGCTGGGCTGGCCGCCGCTCACCGGCTTCGGTCGCAAGGATTGGCGGTGGCCCTCGTCGACAAGGGGCGCGGGGTCGGGGGACGCCTCGCCACGCGCTGGCGGGAGAGGGATGGGGGCGGCCGTGCCTACTTCGATCACGGAGCGCAATTCTTCACCGTCCGGACGCCCCTCTTCCATTCGTTCGTTGATCGATGGCGGCAGGAAGGGCTCGTCCGGGAATGGTCGCGGGGGTTCGCGGGCGTAGCGACTGAGCCCCACCTCGACGGCCACCCCCGGTACGTGGTCGAGGGAGGAATGAACGCCCTCGCGCGACATCTCGCCAACCCACTCCCGGTCTTCACCGGAACGCAAGTGACAGCGATTACGGGGGAGGGATCGGCCGGGTGGTCGGTCCACCTCGCCACAGGCGAGACGTGGAGCGCGCCAGCGGTGCTGCTGACGCCGCCCGTTCCCCAGTCTCTCCAGCTCCTCGCCTCAGGATCGACCGTGCTGCCAGCAAGGGAAGAGCAACAGCTCGCCGCCATCGCCTACGATCCCTGCCTCGCCCTGCTGGTCGAACTCGACCGGCCCAGCCGCCTGCCCGATCCGGGTGCCCTGCAGTGGCGAGAGGAACCCATCTCCTGGATCGGTGACAATCACCGCAAAGGGCTCTCCGCCGAGATCGTCACCGTCACCATCCACGCCGGGCCGACCTACAGCAGAACCCATTGGGAGACACCGCCCGAGGTCGTCGCCGAAGAGCTGCTCCTCGCCGCCGGCCAATGGTTCGATCGCGACGCAGTGCAACACTGGCAGCTCCACCGCTGGCGCTATAGCCAACCGGTCGAGCCATTTCCCGCTCCCTTCCTTCGCGTCGACCAACCGGCCCCGCTCCTCTTCGCCGGAGACGCCTTCGGCCAGCCGCGGGTCGAAGGGGCCTTCCTCTCCGGCTATGCCGCCGCCAATGCCCTGCTCGGCCTGGGCCCTACCGAGTGAGCCGTCGTCTCCTCACTTCGCCAGTGGCTTCTCGAAGACGAGGAAGTGCTGCATCGGCAGGAAGTTCTTCGTCTCCTTCCAGACCAACCCGACCGCCTCCATCTCTTTGCGGCACTGGGCAACCGTCATCTTGTGCAACCGCTTGATCGGCACTTCCGGATCCTCCCCCCGATATTCGATCTGGACGACTCGTCCCCCCGGTTTGAGTGCGCGGACCAAGCTCTCCATCATCTCGCGGGGATGGGAAAATTCGTGATAGACATCGGCGAAGAAGATGACGTCGACCGACTGCGCCGGCAGGCGCGCATCGGTCTCGGTACTTCCGATGGTCGAGACGTTGCTCACCCCGAGCTTTTTCATTCGGGACTCCAACATCGCCAACATCTCCGGCTGCAGATCGACGGCATAGACGGTCCCGCGCGGAACCGCCCGGGCAAACCGGAACGTGAAATAGCCCGTCCCTGCCCCGACATCAGCGACCACGTCATCCGGCCGCAGTCGCATGGCGGCAACGACCTCGTCTGGCCGTTCCTCCTCGATCCGCTCCGGCCGCTCCAGCCAGCCCGCTCCCTGATAGCCCATGACGTGCGCAATCTCGCGCCCGAGGTAGAACTTGCCGATCCCGTCCGGGTCGTGTTTGCTCCGTGTCTCGTAGTAAGAAGACTTTGGTGCCGGCGTCGAACGCTCCCGGGCTGGAGCTTGCCCTCCCACCTCCGAGAGCGCCCACTCCCCCC
>JBMOHS010000356.1:0-2066 GCA_049317725.1 Blastocatellia bacterium | reverse complement strand
CCGAAGGGACACCGCATACCAGCCCAGGGCAACGCCCTGGGAACCTTGCCCGACACCCCTCGGCGTTCTGAAGGAACGCCGCATATGTCCGTATGTCCGGTTGGAGTCCGGTCAGAGGACGCGTGTCCAATCAATCTCGATGCGGCGTTCCTTCAGAACGCCTGAATGTGGTGCCCCGTCGACCCAGGGTTGCACCCTGGGCTGGTATGCGGCGCCCCGTTGGGGCGCTGGTGGATATGCCCCCTTTGAGGTACGAAATGTCCAAAGTCCAGCGAGCCTCAGAGATTGGGCTCTTGATATTCCCCAAAGATCGGTCGCAAGGCATCACACATCTCACCGAGGGTGCAGTCCGCCTGCGCGCAGTCGATCATCAGAGGCATCGTGTTGACTTCTGGATCCTCGGCTCCCCAGCGCAAGGCGTCGAGTGCCCGCTGCGCCCTCACCGGGTCCCGCTCCTGACGCAGTCGCGCCAACCGCTCTTCCTGCAATCGCGCCACCGATTCGTCGATGGTCAGAATGTTCGGTTCGCCAAGCGTCCGGTCCTCCATCTGGAAGGCGTTGACACCGACGATCGTCTTCTCGCCCCGCTCGATCGCCCGCTGCGCCTGATAGGCAGACTCCTGAATCTCCCGTTGCGGAAAGCCGACCTCGATCGCCTCGATCATCCCCCCCAGCTCATCGATCCGTCGAATATAGTCCCAACACTCCTCTTCGAGCTGGTCGGTCAGCGTCTCGACGAAATAGGACCCTCCCAATGGATCGACGGTGTTGGTCACTCCCGTCTCGGCGGCAATGATCTGCTGGGTGCGCAGGGCAATCAGCGCCGCCCGCTCCGTTGGCAACGCCAAAGCTTCGTCATAGGCGTCGCAATGGAGCGATTGCGCGCCTCCCAGAACGGCTGCCAGCGCCTGCAGGCTCACCCGCACGATATTGTTGATCGGTTGCTGGACTGTCAGGCTGACCCCCGCCGTCTGCGCGTGAAAGCGCAACTGACACGATCGTGGATCGCGAGCCCCGAAGCGCTCGCGCATGACCCGCTCCCACACCCGCCGCGCCGCCCTGTACTTGGCCACCTCCTCGAAGAGGTCACTGTGGGCGTTGAAGAAAAACGAGAGCCGCGGCGCGAAGGCATCGACCTCCAACCCGGCGCGCTTCCCATACTCGACGTACTCGATCCCATCCCGGATCGTAAAAGCCAACTCCTGCGCCGCAGTCGCCCCCGCCTCCCGGATGTGATACCCCGAAATCGAGATCGGATTCCACTTGGGCATCTCACGTGTGCAGAATCGAAAGGTGTCGGTGATCAATCGCATCGACGGCCGGGGGGGATAGATCCACTCCTTCTGGGCCAGATACTCTTTGAGGATGTCGTTCTGGAGGGTTCCGCCGATGTTCTGGAGCCCTGCCCCTTGGCGTTCCGCCGCCGCCAGGAAGAAGGCGAATACCATCGAGGCCGGGGCGTTGATCGTCATCGAGGTCGTGACCCGCTCAAGCGGTATCGCCTCGAAGAGCGCCTCCATGTCCTGTCGCGAGGCGATCGCCACGCCGCATTTGCCGACCTCTCCCTCGGAGAGCGGGTGATCCGAATCGTACCCCATCAGCGTTGGCAGGTCGAAGGCGGTCGACAGCCCCGTCTGACCGTGTGCGAGCAGATAGCGGAAACGGCGATTGGTGTCGAAGGCCGAGCCGAATCCCGCGAACTGGCGCATGGTCCAGAGTTTTCCCCGGTAGCCGGTCGCGTGGATCCCGCGTGTGTACGGAGGAGCGCCCGGAAAGCCGATCGGGTCGGGCTCCCCCTCCTCGCGCTGGCGCAGGTCGGCAGCGGTGTAGATCCGCTCGATCGGTCGCAACGAGACGGTAGTGAAGGGGCCCTTCGATTCTGGCATCCGTTCCAGCGAGGGAGCGAGCGTCTCCGTCTCCCACTGGCGGCGGGCTTCGACCTCCCGGTCTGCCTCAGAGGTGGCCATCCCTCGCTCATTCTTCTCCGTCAAACGCTCCGTCACGGCTCCTCCTTTCTCAAACTCCGCGGTGTCGATCGCCCCCCACGTCTACTCACCAAGCGCCAG
>JBMOHS010000355.1:0-2107 GCA_049317725.1 Blastocatellia bacterium | reverse complement strand
GCCTCGAGGTTGACCACCCAGAGGGTATTGCCATCCTCCGACAGATCGATATCGCCGATGCCGGTCTTCCCAACCTTGTCATCGGCCTGCGAGTCGTGGTTCGGGGTATTGAGGGTCGTCAGGTCGCGGGTCAAGGGCGCCCCAAAGGTGTTGCTGAGCGTGTTGAGATCGAGGCTCCAGACGACCGTCCCACCAGTCGAGCCCGGCTTGACGGCGTAGATTCCACCTAGACCCCGTGGGCCAGTATCGGTGTGACGTCGCAGGACTGCTGAGGCGAAGAGGAGCCCGGTGCTCTCCTGGAAGGCCAGCCCCCAGGTCGATCCCAACTGCGCGGAGTTGGCCAAGTAGGTCTGATTGTTCCGCTCCGCGGTTCCGTCATATGGCGTGGAGACCAGCACCGGCTCGTTCTGGACGGTCGGGTGATTGTAGCTTCCAAACGTCCAGCAAGGAACCGCGAGCTGCTGGTTGTTCTTGCAAAAGTCGGTCAGGTTGATGAAGCCCGCGTTGACCCCGGTCAGGTTCCCGTTCAGCGTCAGGAATTGAACCGAGGTGTTGCCCGCGACGGTCGGGGCGTAGCGGCTCGTCGGATCGCCCGGCTGACTCGGTGGTGTGCTGAACTCGATGCGCGCGCTCGCCCCCGCGAGGCTCGCCAGCGTGTAGTTCCCCACGCTGTCGCTCACCGCCGTCTGGGTGTTCCCCAGGTTGTCGGTCGCCGTGACGGTGGCTCCGGAGAGGCCGGGTTCCCCCGTGTCCTTGGTCCCATTCGCATTGTAGTCGTCGAAGACAATCCCGCTGATCGTGCCCGCGTACGGTGCGGCGAGTCCGGGTCTGACGGATCTTAGAAAAATCACGTAGGCGAGTCCGGCGATGAGGAGCCCGGTCAAAGCCAGACACATCAGACGGATGGCTGTATTCAGTGTAAGTTTCTTCATATTGGCCCTCTTCCACTACGCGGACCGTCCTTCACCGGCGCCGAGGGGCCCCGCAAGCCAACGACCGCTTCTGTCGCAGTGGTGTAGTTCATTCAGGTCATCCACCCAGGTCTTTCCCTTGGGTGGCAGAATCTGGTGGCTGAAAGGGAAGACTCAGACCAACCAGTCGATTCCAGTCCGTGCCGCGAGTCGATCTGCCGATCGCTGCAAGGGGGTTGACTCTCGTTCTTCTTTGGTTGACTCCGGATTCCCTTATAAAAAATTGGCAGGATGAAAGCCTAATCAGTAATTCTGAATGCCAATGAATAAGAATGAGCGGAAATGGCAGTTACACATTCAGTCTTGCTGATCCTTGAGTAAACGCATCTGAACATGGGATGAACGAAGGTGAATCTACTGTTGAGAAGTGGAGGGCGGGGAGGTAGGCGAAGGGATGTCAGGCTGTGTGGGACGTAAGAATGGAAACGTGAGGCGAGTTGAGGACCGCCTCGTGGGGAGGGTACATTTGGGTCGAAGGCTTCCCTGCTTGCGATCCATTGGTCAGTTACACCAACCATGCCTCTCTTCCACGAGGCCCAGAAATCCTCCTGGGCCTGCGCGGGACACCGTTGTCACGGAGGCGATCTCTCTGCAACAGCGAGATCGGGAAGCCTCTCCCATCTCAAGGTGAGCGAACCTGAATAAAGATGAATGGATATGAATTCGGGTCAATTTCCAAGCCCAGGAGGGGAAATGGGGAAGAGTATGGGGATTCTGAGTTCCGTATTGGCTTTTTTCTCACCCAAATGCGGGAAGACGCGGGGGCTTTCAGGAAGCGGTCACCCACAAGCGCCCATTCATTCCCTCACCCCTCCCCCCTTCGCGTCTTGGCGTGAGCCTCTTCCCCATCAACGATCAGAGGACGAGTTCGGCCATGACACGGAGGGTCGAGACGTCCCAAGCGCTGCAGATCATCGTCGTAATCCCGCAAGTCTTCCAATCGGCCAGCCGTTCAGCGATGCGTTCCCGGGGACCACAGAGGGCGACCTCATCGACGAAGGCATAGGGGACGGCATTCGATGCCTCGGCCTTGCGACCGGCGAGATAATGGTCCTGGACCTCGTGAGCGGCGGCCTCATAGCCATACCGGCATGCAAGATTGAAGTAGAAGTTCTTGTCGCGAGCGCCCATGCCGC
>JBMOHS010000354.1:0-2116 GCA_049317725.1 Blastocatellia bacterium | reverse complement strand
CTTCGCGTGAAAAAAACAACCGGGCCCTCGCTCCGAGGGCAGAGGCTCACGCAAAGGCGCGAAGACGCGAAGGGGGAGAGATGGAGGCGGACTCCTTCTTCCTGAAAAATCTTCGTTTCTTTGCGTCTTCGCGGCTTCGCGTGAGAAAAATAACTGGGCCATCTGATCTCTTCGTGTGAGATCATCCCAGACGGTGACGCGGAGTTTGGCGGATCCAGTCGAGCCAATGCTCCAGCACCAACAGATTCCAGAGACGAAACGAATGGTCCGCTTGGCGGGTCAAATGCTCCCCAATCAGTCGCTCGACCGCGCCGCGTCGAACCAGGCTGCCAGATCTTCCCAGAAGGGTATCATAAAGCATCTCCCGCCAAGCCCCCCGAAACCATTCTGCCAGCGGGATCCCAAATCCCATCTTGGGGCGGTCCCAAATCTCGCGGGGCAAGAGATCCCCGAGCGACTGCCGGAGAAATGGCTTGGTGCCGCTCCAGCCAAGCTTCCAGTGTGCGGGGAGGCGTGCCGCCAACTCCATCACCTCCTGGTCGAGAAAGGGGGAGCGGGCCTCAAGGGAGTGGGCCATCGTCGCGACATCGACCTTAAAGAGGAGGTCATCAGGGAGGTACGACTCGATATCGACGGCGATGGCCGTCTCTACCTCTTCATCCCCCAGCCGATCCCTCTGCTCCTCGATCAATGCTTCGAGCCACCGCTCCCGATGTGGAGAGAGATTCTCGCCGTAGAGCTCGCTCCGTTCCTCCTCGGAAAAATAGGTCACCCAGCGAGGATAGCGTTCAGCCAGTGGCCGCGGAACCTCGCGGAGGAGTTGCCCAATTCTCTTGCCTTTGCCATTGACGAAAGGACTCCGCTCGATCAAGGCCCCTGTCCGACTGGCGAATTGGGCAAGGGAAGGTCGCCGGCGCAGCCATTCCGTCCCCCAGATCCAACGGTACCGCTCATACCCGGCAAAGCTCTCATCCCCCCCATCCCCCGTCAAGGCGACGGTGACGTGCGCTCTTGTCAGCCGGGAGAGGTACCAAGTGGGCAGGATCGAGGCATCCGCCAAGGGCTCTCCCAGATGGGCCACCAGCGCGGGGAGAAGCTCACCGGCCGACGGTTCGACAAGGAACTCGTGATGCTCGGTCTGCCACTTCTTGGCAACACGGCGTGCATAGGCAAGCTCGTTGAAGCGCGCTTCGCGGAACCCGATCGAGAAGGTCTGCACAGGTCGATCGGAGGACTGGGCCATCAAGGCGACGACGAGGCTCGAGTCGATCCCCCCGGAGAGGAACGCCCCCAGCGGAACATCACTGACCATCCGTAATTGTACCGCCTCCGTCAGTCTCTCCCGCAGCTCCCTGCCCCAATCTTCCCGTCTCCCTTCGACCTTGGGATGATATTCCAATCTCCAGTAGCGTCGAACGCAGGGGGGGGCGCCGAGATCGATCGTCAGGCAATGACCAGGAGGGAGTTTTCTGACTCCGCGAAGGGCGGTTCCAGCCCCTGGAACGTACCCGTAACGCAGGTACTGGCCAATCGCCTCCCAATCGACCTCGCGCTCCTCTTCCGAGACAGCCAGCAGGGCACGAATCTCCGAGGCGAAGGAGAAGCGTTCCCCCGCTGCGCGGTAGAAGAGCGGCTTCTTTCCTGTCCGATCCCGCGCCAGAAAGAGCCGCCCGCGAGGTTGATCCCACACCGCCAGCGCAAACATCCCCCGCAGCCGGGTCAGACACTCCTCACCCCATTGCTGATAGGCAGCCAGCAGAACCTCGGTATCGGTCCTGGTCTCAAAGCGATGCCCGAGTCGGGTGAGGTCGTTCCGCAGTTGGCGATAGTTGTAGATCTCCCCGTTATAAGAGAGACGGATCGATCCCGCCTCATTCGACATCGGCTGGTTCCCTGCCGGCCCCGGATCGAGAATGGCGAGCCGACAGTGCCCCAGCCAGCACACCCCCTCCGTCCAACTCCCCTGCGCATCTGGTCCGCGGTGGCTCATCTCTCCGATCGCGCGCGCTTGTGCCTCGCGCGAAGGGACGTACCCGATTGTTCCGACGATCCCACACATGGCTATCCACAACCTGCACCGGGAGAGAATGTTCCAGACTTCAACTCAGCGTCGTGG
>JBMOHS010000353.1:0-2120 GCA_049317725.1 Blastocatellia bacterium | reverse complement strand
GCCGGCCATCGCGCTCCCACGTCTTCGGATCGAGCAGCTTCCGGCGCTTCTTCTCCGACAATCCCCGGGCGGGGCCCTCCTCCTCGTCCGCCTCGTCATCATCGCCCCATTCGGCAAGCCGCTTTTCGAGCGCGGGGAGGACCTTGGCGAACTGGGTGAAGAGGTCGTCACCGAACTCTTCGTAGAGTGCCGCGCGGAGCTCCTCCTCGCCAGAGGTGAAGCGCAGCGACTCGATCGCCTGGAGAGTCAACTGACTGTGCAGACGCAGCGGGCGCTCGACCACCACCTTCCAGTATCCAAAGGCCTGATTGGGAAAGATCTTCGACTCCGGGGTCTCCTCGAAGTCGAGAAAGGTGCGGGTGATGCGGTCGATGTCCTCGGGTGACAGTTCGCAGTTCTTCTTGCCCAGATTCTTGCGGAGCGGCTTGAACCACTGGCTGGCGTCGATGAGCTGGACCTGCCCCTGGC
Organism: Blastocatellia bacterium; assembly: GCA_049317725.1. Taxonomy (GTDB): domain Bacteria; phylum Acidobacteriota; class Blastocatellia; order RBC074; family RBC074; genus CAIOZW01. The sequence continues at coordinate 1,652 of JBMOHS010000353.1, read as the reverse complement.
GGTGCGCGGGCTTCCTGTTCGAGAGCACCCAGACGTAGGTGGCAATGCCGGTGTTGTAGAAGAGGTTGAGCGGCAGGGCGACGATCGCCTCCAGCCAGTCGTTCTCGATGATCCAGCGGCGGATGTTGCTCTCGCCCTGGCCGGCATCCCCGGTGAAGAGCGAGCTGCCGTTGTGGACCTCGGCAATCCGGCTGCCGAGCCCTGACGTGCGGTTCATCTTCGAGGCCATGTTGGCGAGGAAGAGCATCTGGCCATCGCTGGTGCGCGTCACCAGCGAGAGCTCCTCTCCCTGGTGCATGACCTTGAAGCGCGGGTCGCGCATCCCCTCCTTGCCCCCCAACGCCTCAAGGTCCCTCTTCCAGCTCTTGCCGTAGGGTGGATTGGCCAGCATGAAGTCGAACTCCCGGGCGGGGAACGCGTCGTGGGAGAGCGTCGACCACTCGGCACCACCGACGATGTTGTCCGCGTTCTCCCCCTCTCCTTTGAGGAGCATATCCGCCTTGCAGACCGCATAGGTCTCCGGGTTGATCTCTTGGCCGTAGAGCATGGTCGTCACCTGCTGCTGGCGCTTGCCGGCGATCCCCGCGAGGGTCTCCTCGGCGACGGTCAACATCCCCCCCGTGCCACAGGCGCAGTCATAGAGTAGGTAGTTGCCGCTCTTGATCTGCTCCTCGACCGGCAGAAAGATGAGGTTGGCCATCAACCGGACCGCATCGCGCGGCGTCCAGTGCTCCCCCGCCTCCTCGTTATTCTCTTCGTTGAATTTGCGGACCAACTCCTCGAAGACCGTCCCCATCGCGTGGTTGTCGATGCCGGCCGGGGAGAGATCGACCCGCGGATCGAAAAACTTCTCGATCAAGGTCCCAATCGCATCCGCCTTCGAGAGGGTCGGAAGCTGGTTGCGAAACTTGAAGTTGTCGAGAATGTCCTGGACGTTCGGGGAGAAGCCGTTGAGATAGTCCTCGAAATCGGCCAACAACTGCTGCTGGTTGCCCCGCGACCGCAGGTCACGCAGCGTGAACTTCGAGACATTGTAGAAGGCTTGCCCCGCCGCGTCGCGGAGTGCCGCCGTCTGCTCGGTGATCCCCGCCTCGTCCAACCACTTCCGCCGCTCGAGGACCTGTGCCTTGGTTGACTCGAGCACGGCATCCATCCGGCGGATGACGCACATCGGCAGGATCACATCCGGGTACTTGCCTCGTTTGAAGAGGTCGCGCAGGACATCGTCGGCGATGCCCCAGATGAAGTTTGTCAGCCAGTTGAGTTGTGTTTGGTCCATGGTCTTTTTGAGTAGCAAGGAACGGCGCATCGGGCCGTATCCATTTTGGTTGGCGACACGCCCTCCAACCGGGCATTCGGGCATCGGCGGCGTTCCTTCAGAACGCCTCAATGAATGCCCCGTCAACCCAGGGTTGCACCCTGGGCCCCGTTGGGGCGCTGGCTACAACGCCCCCTTTTCTGGCACGAAATGTGCGAAGTCTAGTGGGGCAACCACAAGGGTTGCCCCTACAAATCGAAATTGGCCCTTGGGTAACTTTCGCAGCCGGCTTGGGGAGATCCGCCTCTTGACGAAGATAGAGTTTGACGATCTTGTCGGGGCCGTCCAGGTGCCTTCCCTCGTCCCCGGTCAACGGGGCCACAGCAGCAAACAT
>JBMOHS010000352.1:0-2125 GCA_049317725.1 Blastocatellia bacterium | reverse complement strand
ACCACCGCCCGAACGTCGCGGGCGCCCTCGAGGCTGTTCACGATGCGCTGGAGCGTGTCATAGGGCGCGTTGCCGGTACGAGCCCAGTTCAGGCACAGGAGCCGCCACGCCGGCGGGATGTCCTCTTTCGCGAGGCCGTGCTGCTCGAGCACCCGCGAGCAGACCCGGCGCTGTGCGTCGATGTCGGCTCGAGGATCGCGGGCTCGGATCCTTTGGACCAGCTCATCGAAACCCTCCCGCCCCCCCGCTGCGGCGTCAGCCGCGCCGGGGTTAGGTTGTGAGTTAGTTCTATAGTTAGGATCCCTGTCGCTGCGGGCTACAGCACCTGTAGCCGTGGGCGACACCACCTGTAGCCGTGGGCTACAGGTACCTGTAGCCGTGGGCGACAGGTCGAGCGTGTAGGTGAGAGCCTTGCCGGATCCCTTCGACTGCACGACCGTCTTCTTCCGGAGCGAATGGAGCGCCCGGTTGACGGTGGTTCGATGGAGCCTCGTCTTCGCCGCAAGCGCCGCCTGGGACGGGAAGATCCGGTCCCCGTAGTCGGCGAGCGCCAGGAGCACCAGCAGCTCTTCGGAGGTCAGGCAAGGCGCCAGGCGCCAAACGTCGCTCGGGAGGTTCTTACCCATGATCGACCTCCATGTCGATGAGGTCGGCGACGATGTGGCCGTCCTTGTACGGCTTGAGCTTGACCATCACCATCCGGCCAGCCATGTCCGCGAGCGGCTCGAACGAGGTGTATTCCATGTCCTCGCGACCGTCGTGCCCCTCGAGCGTCACGACCCAGTACGCCTTCCCGGCCCGGCTCACCTTCTGCTCGACGCCCGCACAAACGCCGCGAACCTCGCGTAGGGCGCCGGAGTCGCCTTTGGGCGCGTCCGCGCCTTTGGATGGCGCCGGGAGTCTCTTGATCGGAGCGGGCGCCTCCTGACGGCTTTCCGCGGCGTCCTCGGGCATCTCCTCGGCGAACGATCCCTCGGCACCGAGCAGAGCGGTCGCCCAGCCCATCACACCCTTCAATGCGCGGCCCGTCGCCCGAGTCTGCGCCATCATCTGCCGTGCAAACTGGGGACGGTTGCACCACGGCTTCTCGTCATCGAACACGCAGCCCATGCCGCGACCGACGATCGTGCCGTCGGCCATCACGGTGGCGATCGCCTCCCAGTAGCCGGCGATTCCGTCATCGCCAGCCGGTACATGGCGCATCGACTCGATGGCGGTCGTGTAGCCCATCGCGGTGCCGATCGCCTGGGCGCCCTGCACCATCAGGTAGCCGCGCCCCTGGACGCGAACGACAAAGTTGTCCTGGACGAGCTTGGCGACGGAGGCGACCACCGCCTGGTTCTGACGGACGCGATCCTGCGGCGAGAGGAGGTCACCCATGACGCACCTCCAGCTGCTTCGCTGCGGCCTTCTCGGCGCGGCGTGCGTCTTCGATCCACTTCTCGAGCTGCCCGCGGATGCTGCGGTGCTGCTTCTGTCCCTCAACCGCCGCCGCCCGATAAAGCTCCGAGCTGATCCGAATCTGGATCGTGGCGCTGTCCTTCATCTCTCGCATATCGCTGCCTTTCATGGCAGCGGTGCGTGGTCAGTAACCGGTCCCTGCTATGGCTGTTCTGTTAAACGAGAACAAGGGACCTTCCAGCCGCTGACACAGATGCACGCACCGCTACGGGTGCATCTTATCGACGATCGCGCGTAATTGCTTCAATTTTGCTTCGCGAAGGTGCGACCGCTTCTTTCGTTCACGAGCGGCGCGTAACCGATTCATCGCGAAGCACTTATGGGTGCCTACTTTGGTGCGCCAATCCCACCCAGCGTCTGGGTCGCACGACAAATCCCACATTTCCCGGGGCCAAAAGTCCCGGCGAACCAGCCACCACACCCCGCGGCTTTCATCCATGCGCCGGAGGGATGCTCGCACCGATGCATCCATCCCCATATTGTACCAGTATGCCTCAACCCGACAAGGAACTAGCAATCTTGCTCCTCATCGTGTGGATTCTTGGACCCCTGTTCGGGGCCGGAATCAGCCTTGCAGTGCTGTGGTGGCTGATCAAGAGCGCCGTTTACCACGGCGTCGTTCGAGCCATCCGAGACACGCGGTAATCGTCCGGCGCAGCCAGCC
>JBMOHS010000351.1:0-2128 GCA_049317725.1 Blastocatellia bacterium | reverse complement strand
CCCCCATCGCCTCGATCAGCGTGGGAACTGAACGACGGTCGGGCAGCCCTCCCAATCCCATCACCGCCCACATCCGGACCCACGGGCTCGCGTCGCGCGCCAATAACCTCAGCTCTGCGAGGGAAGCTCGATCCTCAGCGTGGGAGAGCGCCCGCGCCCGGGCGATCCGCCCCTGCAACGTCTTCGCTTCTGGGATCTCAGGACGATCGGTGACCGGGTAGAGCCTCGCCAGCGCGTGCAGGCAGTAGGCCGTCGTCACAAAACCCGTCTGCGCACTCTTGTTCCAGCGGCCGTACGGATCCTGGACCCGCAGGAGCGCGGCAACTCCACGCGCCACGGCCGGATCATCTGTCCGGTGACCGAGTGCCTCCAGTGCGATCAACGCCAACGCGGTCGGTGCCGGATCGGACTCTCCATCCGTCTTCCAGCTGACATCCTGGCTCGGCCGCTTCCCGGGATCGAATCCCCACGATCCATCGGCATTCTGAATCGCGCGGAGCCGTGCCTCGTCCTCCACCAACTGCTTCCGAATCCGCTCTTCCATCGCCAATGCTTCTGCCTCCGACTGCAACCGGTAGGCCGGAAACTGCGCCGGGGGAGGGGGCGGGGTGGGTCCCCCTGCCTTGACTGGCGGAGGGACGGGAGGCGGCACGGGCTCGGGCGGCAACTGCGCCTGTGCCGCATGCGCTTTCGCGCTCTGCTGGAGATAGTCTGCCGGGAAGAATCGTCGGAAAAATTCGATGCGATGTGCGAGATCATCGGTGTAGCGTGGGGTCACCGTCAGCAGCTTCCCGGCCTTCTCCTCGAGGGCGGCAAGGTAGCGAGGATGGCCCGTCCGGTCCCAGGCTCGCCGCAGGACTTCCCCAGCATAGCCATAGACGACCGACTGGCCGACGTTCGATCCGGGCCCCGCGGCGTTGATGCCGCTTGGATCGGCCGTCTGCAGGATGAGGTTGGCCGCCCGTACCAACTGACTCGAATGGAGCTTGCGCGGGGGGCGGATGCGCTCGACGGTCGCCACCGCATGGCCCGTCACCCGGGTTCCGGCGGGTCCATCTCCAATGTCGAGCGGCGGCAGACTGGTGTTGTTGGCCGCCTCGCGCAGATAGTTGGTCGGCCGCAACGACTCGTACATCATGTTGATCATGCGCCGATAGTGTTGCAGATTCTCGACCCGATACCCCTGTTCGATCGGCACGACCGGCCCCCAGACTCCGGACTGGGTATGGCAGCTCATGCAGTGCGTCCCCATCAGATTGCCCGTCTCGCGGATCCGACGCTCGACGCTGGCCCCCCGCGGCCGATTGGCCAACCAAGCGTCGACCTGCCCGATGTGGTCATACATCGCTTGTCGGACCGCCAGCCGCGGATCGGTGTAGGGCGCCGGCGGCAGGACGCGCAGCTCGACCTCGTAGCCCGGGGCATTGGCCTCAACACGCAGAAAGTAGACCCCCCCGGGCTTGAGTCGCCGCACGATCGCTACCCGGTGCCCCTCATTCTGCTGGTGGACCCGCTCGTTCTCGTTCCGCCCCTCGGTATACTCAACCAAGGGGAGGAGTGGGCGGGGCCAGCCACCTGCCGGGGTCGCCCCCGCACCCGCCGCTGGCCCAGCCGCTGGATCAACCGCGTAGAGGCGCAACTGTGCGGCGACCGCCTGATCGGGAATGGCCAGATCGGCGGTCAACATCCGGGGCTCCTGGCCGGTAAAGTCCAACCGGAACCAGTCCTCACCTGAGCGCCCCACCGCGCCATTGTCAAAATACTCGATATCATCGGCCCCTCCCGAGATCCGGACTGAGTGGATGGAAGGCGATCCCTCGCCGGTTGGAAGGGCGATCGGCTGTGCCATCTCGGGAGAGTCGTTCGGCTCCTGCTCGACCGACATGCCACTCTGTCCGTCAGCGGTCAGATCGATTGGGGCCAGATCGATGGTCAGGGGGACACGGTGGCCTGCCGGCCAGGGAGTCCGTCTTGGGAAGGGCGTCGCCACGGGGGCTTGCCCCTCGTCACGCCAGCGTGGTCCCTCGAAGATCGGGGTCTCTTCGATCACCGGTGCAATCTCCAACCGGTAGCGTCCTGCCACCGGAGCCCGGTAGACCAGGTAGAGGTCCGGATCGAGCGCGTGGAG
>JBMOHS010000350.1:0-2147 GCA_049317725.1 Blastocatellia bacterium | reverse complement strand
GGGCGACGCGTTGTGGGTGGCCTCGAGCAGGCCAAATGCCGCGGCTTTCTCGGCTTCTGAGACCTCCCCCTTGTCACGGATGTAGAGAAGGAAAGCCTGCGACGCCCAACGACCAGAAAGCTGAATTGTCCGGAGGCTGGCCCCCGCAGTGAAGAGGTCGGTGGCGCCCCCGGACCGAAAGCTATGGCCCGAGTAATCCCCCGGGTTATGGCCCGCCTTGCGCATGCACTCACGAATCCATGCCACGAAGGGGTCCTTTCGAGGTTCCCGTCGGTGGGTAAAGGAGAAGGTGCTGGGGCCCGTCTGGGAGATGGAAGGGAAGAGGAACCAGTCTAGATGGTCGGGGGGGGGCTGCGGAGCAATATCCCACCCGAGGATGTCGCGGCAGTAGCGGCGGAGGAACTGGGCACCTGATGACTCACCATAGTTTGAGAGACGGATGGTCTCGGGAGGGGCGGTGTGGCTCATCTTGGAAACCCGGATGACGAGGGACACGCGGCCGTCGGGCAGGAGAGTGACATCGCCGCGGCGGAGGTTGAGGAGCTCCTTGCAGCGCAGGAGACCATCGCGGGCGACATAACTCATGGTGACGTACTGCCGGTGAACGCGGCTGGAAGGGTCGCTGAAAGAACAGAGCTCAAGAAGACGCTGCCGGGTCATGGGCTGCTTGCGCTTGGGGGCAGAACGATCAAGCTTGTTGAGGCCACGACGGGTGCGTTCCAAGAGCCAAGACTGGCGCTCGTTGAGCCACCGATACCCGTGACGCATGCTATAGTCCTTGAAGGCGCTAAGAGCACCCCCCAGACTCCGCGTAGTCCGCTGTTGGTCGCGGCAGTAGCGGACACAGAAAAGGCCGAGGTTGTAGCTGGTGGGAGGCCAAGCCTGAGTAGCCGGGACGGTGGAGGCGCAAAATGCCTCGTAGTTGCGGACCCATGACGCATAGGCAGCCTGGGTCGAGGGTTCGAGCGCGGATTGTTGGATCTGTGTGAATGAATGTTGAAGCTGAAGTGTCTCTTCTCTTGCCCGCTCAGGTGGAAGGGCGTGGGCTAGGGGTGGCTTAGGCATGGTGGCCAGGAGACACCCCGGGGGGAGGCCTAGACGTGGGCCCCGCCGGTGGTAGGAGGGAGGAGGGAAGCCCGCGGAGCCGCTCGACAAGAGCGTCGCCGGGGCGTCGGGGCCTGAGCGGGGCAAGGCGAAGTGAAGAGGGGTAGGGGAGCTTCGAGAGGTTGTCACACAGAACGTTGTACTCACGCGGGATCCAATCGGCGAGGACATAGATGCGGTGGTGGAAGGCAATGGTGAGGATGGCCTCGAACACCGGGCGGTTGGTCGGGTTGGTCTTGCCCTTATTGATGGCGAAGGCGTTTCCCTGGTTGTCGGTCGTAATCACCACCACCGAGCCCGGCGACAAAGATGCTGCCAGTCGGTCCAAGGCGAGTAAGACCGGGACATACTCCTTCCAGGACGAGCTCATACCACCCTCCGCTGACGTCATGGCCCCCACCGCAGACCAACGGCCGATGATGACTTCCGATCCCGCCACTGCCCCAAAGCCCTCAGAACCTGCTGAATCAGAAAAGATGCGGTGCCATCGCTCGGGTGCCTGAGGCCAGTAGGCCGACCAGGAGGTGGAGTTAAAGGCAGCCGAGCAGAGGAACCGTCGCCACCAGAGGAGACAGGCGCGGGCCGCGGGGGATACCTTGACCGACCAGTACTTACACGGGCGCCCTCGACGATAGGGGATCGATGCCCAGAGGGGCTGGAGGTAGAGACGAGCCGGAGGAAGGACTGATGCAATCCACTCCAGCTTGCCCAGCAGGGACTGCCAGCGGTCCACCCGACGGGGAAGAGGATCCGCACCGATCAACAAGACTGCGTCCACCTTGGTCACCAACCGACGGCAGCGGGCAGCCTCGATGGACAGGGTCAGCGCTTCAGTGTCGAAGACGATGCCACGGTAGGGCAAGCGACGTGCTGGTCCCTCTCTCTTGTCCACGTTGACGGGCCAGCCCAGCTGAGTCATGCGACGCTCGGCCCGATCCATCCGCTGACGAGTAGTCGTCTCAGTGGGGCCGGTGATGGCGTTGTCATCGAGGTAGGGCCTGGTGGGGATGTCCTCCGCGATGAACCCGCGAGCCATCTCCGCC
>JBMOHS010000349.1:0-2153 GCA_049317725.1 Blastocatellia bacterium | reverse complement strand
GAACGGGCTCTCCAGGGGGGAGGGCGTGGCGTCTCGATCCGGCCGGGCAATGCGGTGGAGAGCCTTCTCTTTCAATACATCACCGGCAAAGCGAGTCCCCGCATGCCGCTGGGAGGAGAGCTGAGTGCCGAGCAGATCGAGCTGCTTCGCCGCTGGATCGACGAGGGGGCCGCTTGGCCGGAAGAGGTGCCACTGGCGCGTGCCGGCAGTCCGAGCGACCTGGGACGTCAGCGGATCAAAGAAGCAGACCGACAGTACTGGGCCTTCCAGCCACCTCGGGTACCGGCGATCCCGGTGGTACGCCAAGCTGACTGGGTGGCCAACCCGATCGACGCCTTCATCCTCGCTGATCTGGAGGCCAATCAACTGACCCCCTCGGCGCCCGCGGATAAGCGGACGCTCCTGCGCCGGGTGACATATGACCTGACAGGGCTCCCCCCCACCGCCGCCGAGACGGAAGCCTTCCTCGCCGACTCCTCCCCGGACGCCTACCGCAAGGTCATCGACCGGCTGCTGGCCTCCCCGCGCTACGGGGAACGCTGGGCCCAGCACTGGCTCGACGTCGTCCGCTTCGCGGAGACCAACGGCTTCGAGCTTGACCAGGATCGGGAGCAGGCGTGGCGTTACCGTGACTACGTCATCCGCTCGCTCAATGAGGACAAGCCCTATCACCGCTTCCTCCGTGAGCAGCTCGCCGGGGATGAGATGGCCCCCGACGATTTCGAGATGCGCGTGGCAACCGGCTTTCTGCGGGCGGGTCCGCAGCACGTCGTGGCCGGCAACCAGGATGAGGCCCTCAACCGCCAGGAGTGGTTGACGGAAGTGATGTTTGGTGTGGGCAATGGGATCCTCGGGCTGACCGTTGGTTGTGCCCGCTGTCATGACCACAAGTTTGATCCCATCCTCCAAGCCGACTTCTACCGGTTACAGGCCTTCTTCGCCGCTTCCGATAATCACGATTACAGCAACCCGACTCCGGCAGAGAAGACGGCGTACGAGGCGGCGGTCGCCGCGCACAAAGAGAAGTTGAAGCCGATTCGCGAGCAGATCAGCGCGATCGAGAAGCCCTACCGCGACCGGTTACGCGAGGAGAAGCGCGCGGTGCTCGAGCCGACCTTTGCCGCCGCCCTGACCAAGCCCGCCGATCAGCGGACGGAGGAGGAGAAGGTCCTGGCCAAGGATGCCCAGCGGATGCTCAACGTCAGTTGGGAGGAGATCCTCGCGGTCTTGACCCCGGAGGACCGCGAGCGCCGGGCTGTTCTGCGGCAGCAGATGCACCGGCTCGAACTCTTCGCGCCAGAGCCACTGCCGAAGGCGCTCGCCGTCTCTGACGTCAAGTGGCCCGTGCCCGCCCAGCATATCCTCAAGGCGGGCGATCCGCACCGTCCTGGGGCCGAGGTCGCCCCCGGCTTCCTCACCGTGCTGTTGCCCCCGGATGCGCCGTGGGAGGCATCGGTCCAGCCGATCGAGAAGGGCACCTTCAAGGCGACTGGCCGCAAGCTGGCCCTTGCCGAGTGGCTCACCCGGCCCGATCATCCGCTGACAGCACGCGTCATCGTCAACCGGCTCTGGCACTACCATTTTGGTCGCGGGATCGTCGCGACCCCCAACGACTTCGGTCGCAACGGGATGGCTCCGACCCACCCGGCCCTGCTCGATTGGCTCGCGACCGAGTTCGTCAAACAGGGATGGTCGCTCAAGGCGCTCCACCGGCAGATGCTCCTTTCGAACACCTACCAGCAACGATCGGACGACGATCCGCGCAAGGCGGCGCTCGACCCAGGGAACCGCTGGTTCTGGCGGATGAACCGCCAGCGGCTCGACGGGGAAGCGCTTCGCGACGCGATCCTCGCCGCCTCCGGGAACCTCACCGAACAGCTCAATGGTCCGCCCATCCGCGTCCCGCTGGAGCCAGAGGTCTATGACACGATCTTCACCGAGTTCGAGCCGGACAACCTCTGGCCCGTCCACCCGGATCCACGTCAGCACGCCCGGCGCAGCCTCTACCTGCTGCGCAAGCGGAACGTCCGCTTGCCGATGTTCGTCGCCTTCGACTCGCCGGATATGATGAGCTCGTGCGGTGCGCGGACCACCAGTGTCCACGCGCTCCAGTCGCTGACGCTCCTCAACAGTGACTTCATGCTCCAGCAGAG
>JBMOHS010000348.1:0-2199 GCA_049317725.1 Blastocatellia bacterium | reverse complement strand
GACCATTGAAGCCATCCTCGATCCAACCACGAGTGTCGGCGGTGTTCGATTGAATGGGAAAGGCCCCCATGACCATCGATTCGAGCATGGCGTGGGGAGTCCCATCCGACATGCTCATGGCGATCGACAGTTTCGCTGACCCAAGAAGGGAGAGGATCTGCTCGTGTGGAGCGTTGTCGGGAACGATCTCCATCTCCAGCCCGGTGAGGAACCGGAGGTACTCAACGACACCGCGGATCTCTCCCTGGGGGAGGTAGACAATGATGCGATGATCACGCAGAAGATCAGCGGTCAGTTCGAGCGCCTTGAAGATGACGTAAGATCGGCCAATAAGGTCGGTGTGGCGCCCCTTGACGGCGATGAGGCGGCGTTGCGAGGGAGGGCCTGGTTGCCTCAACCCCCGCATCTCAGTGAGGTGAAAGCCGCCAGCGGCAGAGAAGACCCCGAGTGTCTCTCCTTGAAAACCAAAGCTTGGGGCAAGCTCCAGTTCGCGCAGGCAATCGGCCATCAGGTACTGGGTGTGGAGCATCAATTTCTGGACCCGCTCGCGGTATTCGGGCAAGGTCCCATAGTGATAGAAGCCACTCCCCCAGGAGGAGTGGAGGTGGGGCGGAGGGGCCCCCTCGAGCCGAGCGAATGCTTCCAGTGCGAGCAGTCCCCCATCAAGATCCATCGAGTGGATGAGGTCGGGCTTGAGACGGCGAATGGCCCGCGCGAGTCGGGATGCCGGGGCGAGGGGATCCCCCGGCAGACGACGGGAGAGCGACTGCCATCGCCCCTGCCCCCTCCGGAAGGGCCACGGAAAGGTGGCCTGCCGGATCGTGGGGTCGATCGTCGGTCCACGCTTCGGGTAGAGGTAGTGGACCGTCACCTCGCGCATCTCCCGGCAGAGGAGGTATTCATCGACGGGAAAAAGATGGAGGTCCCAGCCCAGGCCGTGCAGTTGGCTGATCCAGCGGGCGGTGTGGATGCTGCTGCCGTAGGAGACAAACAGAATGCGCATGACAACTTTCAGTTGGCAGAGAGGAGCTCATCGACCCACTCAAATCGTGGACGAACGACCCCGATCCATTTGCCATACCAAGTCCCTTCCCGTTCGATATCGTGGATCTCAAACTGGAGAAGGTTGGATCGATCGAACAGTGCGATGCTGGTGTCTTGAATCATCACCACTCGTAAGGTGTAGGCAGCATCGTTGAGGAGGTTGGCGGGGATCTGACAACTCTGCCGAATCAGGCCAATGGGGAACCGCTTCGGTTCAGAACGGGCATTAAAAACAGAGACCCCCTCAAGGTTCTCAACCACCAAACTGACCTGGAGGGTACCATCGGGAAGATCGGACTGGTAGTCAACCTCGATCGCGAAGGGGTCTTCGACAGTCAATCGTTCGAGGTCGACCGGGGGAGTCGTCCGCAGCCGCACGGCGAGGAGGCGCACTGGAGAAGCCGTCTCTGCCTCGCCCGAGGCGACCCACTCGTGTCGGGTCGTGGAATGCTGCTGGAGGTAGGTCTGAATGACGGAGTCGATCGATCCTGTCGCCGTCACCTTCCCCTGGTCGAGGAGGAGGCCCCGGTCGCAAAGGCTGCGGAGGGCGACTAGGTTGTGGCTGACGAAGAGGATCGTCCGCCCTTGCTGGGCAACATCGGACATCTTCCCGAGACACTTCTTCTGAAAGGCAAAGTCGCCGACGGCGAGCACCTCGTCGACGATCAGAATCTCCGGCTCGAGGTGGGCGGCGACGGCAAAGGCGAGCCGGAGGTACATGCCGCTCGAATAACGTTTGACGGGGGTGTCGATGAAGGGAGCAATCTCGGCAAATTCGACGATCTCCTCGAATTTCCGATCGATCTCGCGGCGCTGCATCCCGAGGATACTGCCGTTGAGGTAGAGGTTCTCGCGACCAGTCAGGTCGGCATGGAACCCAGTGCCCACCTCGAGGAGGCTCCCGACGCGTCCATAGATGTCGGCGGTGCCGGTGGTCGGGGCAGTGATGCGCGAGAGGATCTTGAGGAGGGTCGACTTTCCCGCGCCATTCTTGCCAATGATCCCGAGGATCTCTCCCGGCTGAACATCGAAGGAGACGTCCCGCAGAGCCCAGATCGTGGGTGCAGGGACCCTCGCGGAACGGGCCCCGGTCAAGAGGCGGCGTGGAGTGCGCAGGACGCCCTCGAGCTGCTCCCGAAGGGAGCCTCCGGCATC
>JBMOHS010000347.1:0-2239 GCA_049317725.1 Blastocatellia bacterium | reverse complement strand
CCACGTCTACCCAGGGTTGCACCCTGGGCTGGTATGCGGCGCCCCGTTGGGGCGCATATGCCCCCTTTTTGGCAAGAAATGTCCAAAGTCCAGTGCTCAGACTGTCTGAGCCATTGCTTTACAGACCGCCGATGCCTCCCCCGCGCGCCCCTCCGCGCGCAGGAGGGGCCATCGTCGGCAATTCGGGCGTGAAATCTTCCCCTGGGTTGATGAACTGATCCTCCTCGAAGTGGGACTGCCGGTCGTGGAGCTCCCGGTAGCGCCCCCCCAGCGCCATCAGCTCGGCGTGCGTCCCCCGTTCGACGATCTCCCCCTCCTCCAAGACCAGGATCTGGTCCGCACTGCGAATCGTCGAGAGCCGGTGCGCAATCACGAAGGTCGTCCGTCCCGTCCGCAAGGTGCGCAGCCCCTGCTGAATCTTGGCCTCACTCTCACTGTCGAGGCTCGAGGTCGCCTCATCCAGAATCAGGATCCGTGGATCGGCCAGCAACGCCCGCGCAATCGCGATCCGCTGCCGCTGCCCGCCCGAGAGCTTGACGCCCCGCTCACCAACGATCGTCTCATACCCCTTCTCGAACCCCAGAATGAACTCCTCACAATAGGCCAATCGGGCCGCCTGCTCGATCTCTTCCCGCGTCGCCTGCGGCCGCGAGAAGCTGATGTTCTCTGCCACCGTCCCATCGAAGAGGAAGTTGTCCTGCAGGACTACCCCAAGCGCCGACCGATAATCGCGCAGCCGGATCGTCGATAAATCCCGGCCGTCCAGCAGAATTCGGCCTTCCTGCGGCTGGTTGAAGTTCAAGATCAGGCTGATCAGCGTGCTCTTTCCCGAGCCGCTCGAGCCGACCAGCGCCGTGGTCGTCCCCGCCGGGGCCCGCAGGTCAATCCCGCGCAGAACGGGTACGCCAGGCGTGTAGGCGAACTGGACCTGCTCGAAGACGATCTCTCCGCGGATCGCCCCGACCGCCTCGCGCTTCGCATCCTCTTCATCCTCGGTCGGCATCGAGAGGATCTCCCGAATCCGGTCGAGCCCGGCAAAGGCCTCGGTGATCTGGGTCCCGATCGCCGCAATCTCGATCACTGGCAAGGCCATCAGCCCCGTGAAGAAGATGTACATGAAGAGGTCGCCGAGGGTCATCTCCCCCGCGACCACCGACGATCCTCCCACCAGGATCATGACCACCCCGATCGCTCCGACAATCACCGAGGAGAAGGCCGTCACGGCCGAGACCCCAATCATCGATCGGCGGATGTTGCGGAACAACCGGTGCGCTCCCCGCGCGAAGATCAGCTCCTCCCGCTTCTCTGCCGTATAGGCCTTGACGATCCGTATCCCCCCGAGCGACTCTCCCAGCCGCCCGGTGATCTCGCTCTGGATCTCTCCCCGCTCGCGGAAGATCGGACGCAACCGCTGGAACGCGACTCCCAGCACTCCCCCAAATGTCAACAACACCAGCAGGGTGACCGAGGTCAATTTCCAGTTGAGGTAGAACAGCACGCCCAACGCCAGGAACGCCGTCAAGAGGCTGCCCGTCAACTGGACCAGTCCGGTCCCGACCAGGTTCCGGATCCCCTCCGCATCGTTCATGATCCGGCTGATCAGCTTTCCCGTCTGCGTCGAGTCGAAATAGCGGATCGGCAGCCGCTCGATGTGGGCTTGCACCCGCTTGCGCATCTCGGTGATTGCCCGTTGCGCCGCGACTCCGAGAACCTGCGAGAGGGTGAACGAGGTGACCGCCTGCACCAGGGTCGCCGCCCCCGCCAGCAAGGCGATCGGCAGCAGCAGCTCGCTCCGTTGCCGCCCGACTACCTCATCGATCAGGTACTTCGATGACGCCGGTAGCACCAGCCCACTCCCCCGGTTGACCAGCATCAGCAAGCCCCCGATCGCCAGCCGCCCACGGTGCGCCCGGACCAGGTGGCCCGCTTCCCGCCAAGCCCCGGAGGGGGTGAACCGGCCTTTCCAATCCTTCTTCTTCATGGGGTGATTGCCCTCTGTGTCGCTTGTTTGATGGACCCGGGAAGGTCACCATCCGCACGCGGTCGACTTGATCGAGCTGGCGAGACTTCCGTACCCGAACCTTGTGCGTCTACCGTGCGGGTGATCGGACGTGGAGATGCTGTGCAGGGGAGGTGCAGGGCGGGTAGTGGGTCTCGAACCCACGACCTCCAGAGCCACAATCTGGCGCTCTAACCAACTGAGCTATACCCGCCATAAACAAGCCAACACTATATTTTC
>JBMOHS010000346.1:0-2245 GCA_049317725.1 Blastocatellia bacterium | reverse complement strand
ATCATCATCGTCAAGCTGCTCTCGGACAAGAAGGAGATCGACTCGCTCCACGGCCAGATCGCGCTGGGATTCCTCATCGTGCAGGACATCGCTGCCATTCTCGCCCTGGTCGGATTGACGACCTGGGGAGCGTCTGTCAGCGGGGAGGCGACAGGCGTTCGCGCCTTCGTGCTGATCGCCCTCAAGGGGTTGGGGATGCTTGGCGTCGTCGCCCTCTTGATGCGGTACTTGCTTCCTTCACTCACCCAGCGACTGGCCCACTCTCCGGAATTGCTGACGCTCTTCGCGATTGCGTGGGCGATTCTCCTCGGCGCCGGCAGCGAGCAGCTCGGCTTCAGCAAAGAGGTCGGTGCCTTTCTCGCAGGGGTCTCCCTTGCCTCCACCTCGTATCGGGATTCGATTGGTGCGCGTCTGACGACCCTGCGTGATTTTCTCCTGCTCTTCTTCTTCATCGGCCTCGGCGCGAGGCTGGACTGGTCGATGGTCGGTTCGCAGATTGGAAACTCGATCGTCTTCTCCCTCTTCGTCCTGATCGGCAATCCGCTGATTGTGTTGATGATCATGGGAGCGATGGGGTACCGGCGAAGGACAGGGTTTTTGGCCGGGCTGACCGTCGCGCAGATCAGTGAGTTCTCCCTGATTGTCGCAGCCCTCGGGGTGAGCATTGGGCACCTCTCGAATGAGACGATGGGGTTGATCACCCTGGTCGGAGTGGTGACCATCTTTCTCTCGACCTACCTGATCCTCTACTCCTACCCCCTCTACCAGCTCTGCTCTCCCGCATTGAAGATCTTTGAGCGACGCAATCCCTACCGGGAGTCATCAAACGATGATGTCGCACAGACAGGGGCAGTCGATGTGATCGTCGTCGGACTGGGCAATTACGGCAGTGGCCTTCTGGAGCATCTGCTGCGGCGCCACCAGCGACTGCTTGGAATCGACTTCGACCCAGGCGTGCTCGAAAGGTGGCGAAAGCGTGGCGTGTCTGTTCTCTATGGGGACATGGCGGATCCAGAGATGCACGAACAGTTGCCGCTCCGCAAAACGCGTTGGGTGGTCAGCACGGTCCGTTCACGCGAGATCAACTTGGCCTTCCTTGATCACTTGCAGAAGGGAGGCTATCCGGGAAAGGTCGCCTTGACGGCAACCAACGGCGAGGAAGAGGCCGAATTCAAGAAAGCCGGCGCCCACGTCATCCTGCGCCCGTTCGAAGATGCGACCGAGCAGGCAGCGGATGCCCTGCGCTATGCCGTCGAGTTTCTCCCAGAGATCGTCGATTGGCCGGTTGCTTTTCTGGAGTTGCGGGTACGGTCAGATGCCTCGTCCGCGGGGCTGACCATTCGGGAGCTTCCTCTCTCGGCGACGGGGATCTCTGTCCTTGCCATCAGCCGAGGCGGACGGATCCACTACGAGCCGACCGCGGACTTCCGCATCTTTCCCGGAGACCGGTTGCTCTTGATGGGACCTATCGAGAGCTTGAAGGAGGCCGACGCCATCCTCAATCGACCGTCAGGTCCTCTTGAGGCGGAAGATACGGACCACTTCGAGTGGGCGGAACTCGAAATCGGCGAGCGATCCTCACTGGCTGGAAAGTCTCTCGCCGAGGTCCGCTTCCGGGAACGATTTGGAGTGACCGTCGTCGGGATCCGGAGGGGCGAAGCCCAAGTCACCCGGATTCAGCCCGAGCTCTCCCTCGAGAGTGGCGATTGCTTGCTGGTCATTGGAAAGGGGCATGCCATCCAGGAGGTGTCCGCTCAGGTTCCGTTGTAGGACAGCTACCTCAGAAAAAATCGACAGAGGTGAAAAAGGAGAGGGCTGACTGGCCGACCAGAACAGTTGGTCGGCCAGTCCGCAGGCGGGATCGATGGTGGCGAGAGACTGCGTACCCCATCTGGGGCTGATCTTGCGATCGGACGCAGCTGGCACGTTCCCGAGGTTGTCAACCAACCACTGGAGCGTGGGGCGGGAAAGATCGAAGCGCAAATCCGCGAGACGGGGAGACGGTGTGGAGAGCCGCCACGCCTGCAGGGCGGGCAGCAAGAAGATCCTGCGGGCCAGGCTGTCTTCCCTGCCTCATCGGACACCGCTATAGACGCTTCTTCTTCCAGGAGAGGTTGCCCACGCCGAAAAATTTTCTCCTCCAGACCACACTGTCGGTTCCGGAGATCTAATCAATCGCGGCCTCAATCGCCTGGATCAACTGGGGGCTCTCCGGGGTGTCGGTCGATCCGAAATGGCCGACCAG
>JBMOHS010000345.1:0-2269 GCA_049317725.1 Blastocatellia bacterium | reverse complement strand
AAGTTCTCATCCTGATTGACGCTGAGTTCTCACCTTGATCGCCGCCGCGCAGCCGGTCCAGTCGGGATGGCGGGCATCGCGTTGGGCCAGCGCCGCCACCAGTCGGCGACCTGCTCGACGTCGATGGTCGCCTTGTGGAAGCCACCCTCGCCGCTCAGCGGCACCTTCTTCTCAGGGCAGAGGGGAAACACCGGGAAGCCGTGCCGAGCGTAAGCCAGCGCGACATCGCTATTTGGCGCGTCGTTCGCAATGAGGCTGTCTATCTCGACCCGCAGAGGTGCGCTGCCGTTATGGTTGGCCTCTTGATTTTCCGGCCGAACTGATGCACTCGTCATATCGCAACGCGAGCCCAAGCTCGCGCCTCCGTGAAGAGTTGCGGCGACCCCCTGGCAAGGTTGAGCGCCGTAGCAAGCAGCAGCACCGGGGTCATTCCCGGCGCGTCCTCGGCGCCCCAGCAGGCGACCTAGACGCAGAGATTTCGAGGCCCCGCCCTGGCAGGTGGGGCCTCCTCGTTTCAGGCAGCTTCAACCTCTTCGGCGGCTTCGGCCTTCTGCGTCCGCCCCTTCGTGGGGCGCTGGCTGCCGCGCAATCTGGCCGCCTGCGCCGGGCTATCGAGCCCCTCGCGTGCGAGCCGGTCGAGGAACTCATTCCAGTCGGCCTCGCGAACCATCTGGATGCCCCTCATCATCACGGTCTTGATGGCGCCGTGGCTGGCGAGATGCTTCAGGAAGTGCGGCGTCGCCTGCGGGAATGTCGCCTTCGCCAGGGGGCGAAGCTCAAGCCAGCGGTCGATCCGAATGTCGTCGGGAATGGGTCGCGGTTCACGCATGTTTGGCCTCCTGTCACGTCCAGATCATCGATGTTCCGAAAACGCGCAAGCCCTTGTTTTCCTTGAAAGTTTGTCAAGGCTGGCTTGCACCCCCCTTGTAAAGGCAGGCTTACCGACTTTCCGTATGAGGTTTCAGCTACTTACGGTTGCTGTGGCACAGACGTCACGCTCGCGAGCGTTCGTCCGCGCAAGGATGGCTTGACAGCTTCAGCAGCTCGTCGAGCCCGCCGCCCGGCTCGCTCGATCTCGGCGAGGTTGCGCTCGCGGCGCTCAGCGACGTCGAGGCGGTCGACGATGCCGAGGGTGGCTCTGGCGATGAGGAGGGCGGCGCTCATTCCCAGCCCTCCGAGCGCATCTCCTTCAAGAACTCTCGAATGGCAGCGGCGCTCGACTTCGCGGCCAGTTCTCGGAGCGCCTTGACGCCCTCCGGGTCGCGGGCCGGGTCGTCCTTTGGAAGAGAGGCGTCGTAGGCCCTCATGAACTGAGACATCAGGCTCGGGAAGCTGCGGTAGCGCGACTTGAGGATCGCCTCGACGGCCATGCGGCCTTCCAACCATCTAAGGTAGCCGTGGACCCAGTCCGCGAAGGTCGCGAAGCCGGTTTGGTGGCCGGGCCGTGGCTGACGCCATAACTCCTTGTCGATGATGCGGCCGAGGCAGCTCGACGCTGTCCCGCTACCGCCGGTTGCGCCACCGCCGCCGTACTGCTCGAAGCGCGCCACGAAGCCGACGGGGTCTTCTGCCGGGTTGGGAATGTATTCGCTGGTCATGCCGCCTTCTCCTTCTTCGAGGGCAGGATCAGCCTGCAGCTTGTCGCTTTGCGGAACGGCATCGTGTCGATGCGGCCCCTCGCCCGCCGCTTCCGAAAAGCGGTCGCCTCGGCGAAGACGACGCCTGCGCTGGTGATGCGGAGCACGATCTGGGGAATGTTCCAGCGGTCTCCCTCCATGACGAAGACGTCGTCGACCTTGAGAAGGCTCCACGGCATCGGATCGCCATGGTTGATCGGCTCCGCTCGCACCGGGACGGGCGACCGCCGCAGCGCGACGACGTCGCTCGTGGTGTCGATGACGTGGTCTGGTCGTAGGTGCTGGTGACCCGAGCACTCTGGTCCGATCATCCGTGCCATCGAGACGGCGTCGGTCAGCTTACGGCCGCAGACGAGGCAGCGGGGCGACAGCATGAGGCCGACCGACAGCTCATCGAGCTTGCCGCTGGTCAGCTCGCTGACGAGGCGGTTGGCCGCAGCCGGGGCGCGGTCGTACCAAGAGCCGTTAGGGTGGACGACGATGCTGCGGGCCTCCACCTTCCAGCCGTCTGCTGTCGCCCGAACCTCGAACCTCTCGACCACACGCGAGATGTGGTCGAGAATGCGCCCGCCCTGGAAATGTGTCAATCGGATTGGAACTTTGACCCCGGACCGAACTGCAATATTGACCCC
>JBMOHS010000344.1:0-2269 GCA_049317725.1 Blastocatellia bacterium | reverse complement strand
TCGTCCTCACGGCAGATCATCCCATCATCGAGCAGATAGCCCCGGTCATCCAGCAACAGCACGTACCGCATCCGTCCCGGTCGAATCGTCGCGACGCGCGTCGGGTAGAGCCGCTCAAGCAGCTCGAGCGCGTCCGGGCCGCTGACGACAATCTTCCCGAGTGTGCTGACATCGCCGAGCGAGACGGCGTGGCGAACCGCTTCGTACTCTCTCCAGACCGCATCCTTGTCTTCCCCCGCGGCTCCACCGTAGTTCCAGGGGCGCCACCAGCCGCCCATCCGCTCCATCCGCGCACCCATCTGGCGATGCTCTTCGTCGAGCGCCGTGCGCGGGGTTGGGGGGTGGCAGGCGCCCGCCGCCGCCTCGCCCATCGTCAGTTGCCGCGTCAGGGGCCGTGCCGTGAAGGGCGCGGGCGTTGGCTTCCCTCCCGCCGCCAGAAAGCTCCGCAGGTGTGGCAGGCACGCCGCGCCCTGGCAAGTCCCGGTGCCGGCCAGCGTTGCCCGCTTGACCAGCTCCAGCTCATCGAAGCCCCGCTCGACGACGCTCGCCAGATCGTCGACCGTCACCCCGGTACAGTGGCAAAGCACGCCGGCCTCGGGGACGGCGGGCAAGGTCGCCGACCCGGCCGCATCCCCCACGACGCGAATCTCGACACCGTTCACGCCGCGCCCCATCCGCGCCAGCGCATCGCGTGGCTGCCACCCGAGCCCGACGATCACCGTCTCGCACTCGATCCGCTCCTCGGTCCCATCGACCAAGGCCACCACCACCGCGCGGACCCGTCCCTCCCCCTCGAAGCGCACAATGCGCCCGCTGACCCTCCTCCCAGAGAAGCCACCGGGGATCCCCTCTGCCGGCTCCGACGGACTGACGACCAACACCATCCGCCCACCATCGATGCCGGCCGCCAGCCACTCCTCCGCCGCCCGTACCGTCAGAATTCCGGCAAGCTGATTGCCCAGCGCAACCGGCTGGATCTCGGCGGCACCGGTCGCGACGATGATCTGCGGGGGTGGCTGCCCCGGCCGACTCCGCAGGTGGATCTGGCGCATCCCGGCGCTGGTCCGCGCGACGACCAACGGTCCCGGGTAGACCCCCACCACCTCTTCCCCCTGCCGCGCATCAAGCGTCACCACCTCCCGCCCGGCCAGCCGTGCCTCGGCCGCCGCCTTCTGTCCGGCTTCGCCCTGCCCGATCACCACCACCTCGGTGAAGTCATGCCGGACAATCTCCGGTTTGGCCCCGGCGATCCCCTCCGGCAAGGGCGGACGCGCCCCGAGCGGTTGCCGCACCACCTCCATCCCCGGCCGTGACGCGACCTGGCAGCTCCGCTGGTAGGCGATGCCATCGACCGTCACCAGGCAGTGCGGGCAGTCCCCGGCCAGGCAGAGGCATCCGCCAAACTCCTCCCCCGCGCGCCGCAGTGCAGTCAGCAGACGCTCCCCGGCGACGATCTCGACCTCGCGCCCCTCGAACCGGATCTGTCCTGTCGTTTGATTGGTCATTGTCTCGCTGAAGATCAGACAGTCGTGAACCAAGCCTTGGGCTCAGGCCTGACCGACGAGCCGCCAAGCCTTGTCCCACAGTCCAAGCCGAAGGATTATAATTAAACTGAGCTGATAAATCATTTCGACCCGCAGGGTTGAGGCCGGCCAGATTTTTCTCTGGTCAGGTGCTTCCAGTCTGGCCCTGATGGCGCAGGGGGCATCTTTGGTCTGAGCCAATCCATTCATTCAACGCTCTCTACCCGTCGATAATTCCATTGAACTGAAGACGCTTACTTCGTATATTTCATCCGGGATTGGTATGACAGGCCTCCGCCAACCATCCCTTCCGTCCTGTGTCTATCTGTATTTGCTGAGCAGTGGGTCGTTGCTGGTCGCCGAGGTTGGCGGACTTTCTTACCCCCAGCAAGGAGATCAATTCGGCGGTACCCAGTCCTGCCCTGCTGGAGCCGATTCAATGCGGGGGTCGCGAGGAGCCCCCCTCTTTCCAGGCAAGGCGTTTGAGATTACCTGCCTGAAATTGGGCAGTGATGAGTCAGGAGATCCGCACGGTTATGAGCAGCGTCTTCATCTCATACAGCAGCCAGGACTACGAGACCGCCTTCAGGATCCGGACGTCCCTTCTCAATCACGGGGTCAGGGTAATGATCGATCGGCACGATCTCACTGGAAATTTCGATGAGTTCATCCAACGGGATCTTTCCGCAGGGGGCGACGCCGGAGCAGGTCATGGACTTGACCGGGAACGTCTGGGAGTGGTGCCT
>JBMOHS010000343.1:0-2281 GCA_049317725.1 Blastocatellia bacterium | reverse complement strand
GCCGCTTGCCGCCACTCCCCTCCAATGTAGAGACTCGCTTCCACTCCGGCTTCCCCTTCCTCGTTTCTTCTTGCTGATTTTCTTGCCTGCTTGACGGCCCTTAGCGTACGACCTCGATTCTCAAAAGTAAAGGAATAAACTGGAAATAAAATTGACAATTTTCATTTTACGAAGTACCTTGCGCCGATCCATCTTCTGACACATCGATCTTCCGGCCCGCCGACATTTCGGGAAGTTGGGATGGGAGTGTCAACGAATTGATCAACGAACGAAGCGGCAGGCAACAAGGGAGCAGCAGGCATGAGAACAGGACAGATGCTCGATTATCTGGTGGTCGGCCTCTATCTGGCTGGGGTGGCGACGATTGGCCTGATGGTGGCGCGGCGGCGTCGTGGGCGAACGGCGGACGACTATTTTCTGGCGAGCCGGCAGATTCCGGCGTGGGTCGTCTCCTTCTCGATCGTCGGGACGGTGATCGGGAGCGTGACGTTCGTGGCGATCCCGGGGGCGGCCTTCGCGGGGAATTGGCGACTGATCGTGCCCAACCTGATGGTGCCGTTCGTACTGCTGCTGGTGGTAACGGTGGTCGTCCCCTTCTATCGCCGGGTCGTGCGGATGAGCAGTTACGAATACTTGGAACGGCGCTTCGGGGGGTTCGCGCGGCTCTACAGCTCGACGGGGTTCCTCTTGCTGCGGGTGATCGACCTTGGATTCACGCTGCTGCTGACGGCAATCGCCGTCGAGGTGATCATCGGCTGGGACATACGGATGGTCATCGTCGGGATCGGGCTCTTCACCATTCTCTACACCATCGTCGGGGGATTGGAGGCGGTCGTCTGGACGGATGTGCTGCAGGGGGTGGTGCTGGCCGCAGGGGCGTTGACGGTCTTGGGAGTGATCCTCTTCCGACCGGAGGGAGGGCCGGAGGCGGTGATCACGACCGCCTGGGAAGCGGGGAAGCTCGGGGTCGGATCGTTCCGGCCGAGTTGGGAGAACCTCTTCAGCAAGGAGCCGGTCTTCTGGGTCTTCGCGCTCTCTGGGCTGCTCCACTTTGGCCGCGCCTACATTACTGAGCCGAACATGGTCCAGCGCTACCTCATCGCACGCACCGATCGGGAAGCGCAGCGGGGAGTCCTGGCCGGCCTCTTCAGTTGCGTCCCGATCTGGATGCTCTTCGCCTTCATTGGATCGTGCCTCTGGGCCTACTACCAGATGACGGGCGGGAGCGTGCCGGCGGAGGTACTGGCGAAACCGGACAACATCCTCCCCTACTTCATCGTCACGCAGTTGCCTCCGGGCGTGATCGGGTTGATCCTCGCGGCGATCCTCGCCGCTGCCAATTCGAGTGTCAGCTCGGATCTCAACAGCATTGCGACGGTCGTCACCCAGGACTTCTTCATCCGGGCACGCCCGAGTTCGACGGATCGGACCCGGCTGCTGGTCGGGCGCAGTGTCGTCTTTTTGGGAGGATTCCTCTGCGTACTGACGGCGCTGTTGCTCATCTCCTCGCGGGTCAAGGCACTGGTTGAGTTGATCATTACGCTGGGGATGATCTTCGGAGGGGGGATCCTCGGGCTCTTTGCCCTGGGGTATTTGACGCGCCGGGCGACGCGACGTGGGGCCTATCTCGGGATGTGCTGCTGCCTGGTCTTCATCCTCTGGGCGGTGCTGACGGGGCCACTCCAGCTCGATTTTGGGGGATGGAACTTCACGATGCACCCGGTGATGATCGGGGTCATCAGCCACCCGCTCCTCTTCATTACGGGCTATCTCGCCAGCCTCCTCTTCGGGGGAGAGCGCCCATCGCTCGATGGCTTGACGGCCTGGAGTAGCGGGAAAGCGGCAGGGGAACTCGCGAAGTAGAGATCCCGTTCCGCCTGGGTGCGTGGGCCTCCGGCCCGCCTGCCTCACTTCAAGACGGACCGAATGATCTGGAAGGGCCACCCTGGTGGTTGCCCTCATCTCCTTTGAACGAGACAGAGGAGGCGGGCCGGAGGCCCGCGCACCCAGGGTGCCACGCCTCAACACGGCCCGTAGGAGTTGCTGGGGCCACCCTGGTAGTTCCCCCCCTCTTTGAACGAGAGAGAAGAGGCGGGCCGGAGGCCCGCGCACCCAGGGTGCCGCGTTTCAACACGGCCGGTATGATTTGTTGGGGCAACCCTGGTGGTTGCCCCATCATTCCTTCAAACGGGACTGGGGCAGGCACAAGGCCGCCTGGGTGCGCGGGCCTCCGGCCCGCATGCCTTGCCTCAAAATTCTGCAAATGATCTGGAAGGGCCAC
>JBMOHS010000342.1:0-2336 GCA_049317725.1 Blastocatellia bacterium | reverse complement strand
GCATGCGCATAGCGCACGTGGAAGGTCGCCAGATGCTCCGGCGCGTAGGGAACGCGATTTCCGGTGATCAATGTCTGACCAAACCCGGAGATGTTGCTGAAACGGACTCCCCGGAATTCGGCGATCGGGAGCCAGGTATAAGCGATCGTACCGGAGAAGCGGTGACGGGAACCCAGCCAACGGTCCGTCTCAAAGTGGGTGCTGAACTCGGCTCCCTGGTGCAAGGTCTCGCCCCCATTGGTGAGGGTCGCCCCGATTCCGCCAGCGAGACTCGCCGGGACGACCTGATTGCTGTAGTCCATCCGGAAGAAGGTCGCCTCCGCTCGGATGCCGCGGTTCCACTGCCCGCGGACCCCTGCCTCGTAGTTCCAGCTCAACTCGGGATCCAGATCGACCGATCCCCCCGTCGTGTTGTTGATGATGTCCTCGGTCCTCGGCGGTGCAAATCCCTGATGCGCTCCACCGAAGAAGAGCCAGGACTCCGCCGGTGCGTACGAGACTCCAATTCCGGGAATGATCTGCGTCTGGTTCGTCTCTCCCGTCACCCCCAATCCATTGTTGGCCAGTCGATTGGTCCGCAGAAAATCGATGCGCTCGACCCGAACGCCCGGCGTGACGGTCACCTTTCCCCGTTGAAAGCGGTTCTGCACAAAGGACGACCAGGCATCGTTGCGTCGCAGATTGTTCTCCACCAGCCGACCGCTCCGGGCCATTGGCGACGTCCCGTTCTCCTGTCGACGACTCTGATACTCGTCGTGATAGCGTCCCCCCAGGTCAAGTTCGTGCCGCATTCCCGCGAAGCGGAAATTGGCCCGCAGTCGGGGCTCGATCCCCCACGTGTCATAGGTTCGCAGCCGCCCTTCATTGCCGCACGTCGTGTTCAGATTCTGCATACCGCCGCAGAGTGGGTTCGAGGCGTCGTTGGGGCGTTGGCTGGAATTCGAGGACTGCCGCCACCAGTCTCGATCGAAGTGCGAGTAATAGGCGTTGGTCGTCAAGATTACGTTGCTGTTGAAGACATATGAGTGGCTTCCCGATCCGCCCCAGCGATTGATGAAGAAAAAGTCGTTCCGGAACGGATTGCCTCGTGGATTTGCCTGGAACTCGGCCTCGGTCAGTCCCGAATAGGTCTGGTTTGAATTCTCCCCGTAATAGTTTCCCCGCAGCGTCAACACTTGCCGACTGGTCACTGTCTGCTGAACCTTGAAGGTCACATCGTTCAACTTCGAGTGGGTGTTCTCCCTCGCTCCCTCACTCTGCTTGCGCATGACGTGCAGAATTGCCCCAGTCTGCTTCCAGGTTCCTCCCACACTCGCGGAACCGTTGAAGAGCCGGCGATTTCCCCCCATGAGGGTCACCGTTCCTGACGGCTTCGAGGGGGGATTGGGCGTCAAATAGTTGATCACTCCGCCAATCGTCGAGGGCCCAAACAGGATTTGACTCGACCCCTTGAGGATCTCGATCGTCTCGAACCGTTCCACCGGGGGGTGGTAGTAGCTCGCGTTGTCTCCGTAGGGGGCGTAGGCGAGGGGGATCCCATCCTCCAGCAGCAGGATCTTGGTCGAGCGTGTCGGGTTGGTTCCCCGAATCCCGATGTTCGGGCGCAGGCCCAGCCCTTCTTCCTCTCGTACGTGAATCCCAGGGACCTTACGCAGCGCTTCGTTGATCGTGAAGACCCGGCTCCCCTCCAAGGTCTCCCGGTCCAGTACCTGCAGCGATCCAGGTGCCCGCGGAATCCCCTCCGCAAATCCACTGACCGAGGTCGCAAAGACCATGACCTCCTCGGCGATCTGCTGCAATCCCAACGTGATCACGACCTCTTGCTCTCTCCCCTCCTCGAGTTCAACTGTCTGTTCGCTTCGCGCAAATCCAGTCCCGCTCGCCCGGATGACGTACTTTCCGCTCTCCATCCGCTCCACTTGAAACCGGCCCTCTTCGTCCGTCTGCCCCTCGAAGACCCGTTTCCCTCCACTCTCCTCGACCGTTACCTTCACTTCTCCAATCCCGCGACCCCGTTCGTCCAACACGCGTCCCGAGACTCTTCCCCCAGGCTGGGCTATCCCGCTCCCTGCCATCACTGCGCACCAGACCAGCACCAGCCCTCCCCATCGCGCCACTCTCGTTTGCATCTCGATCCTTTCCCGTTCGGTATATTTTGAAATTGAAAACGATTTTCAATATGAGGAAATAATAGGGAGATGGAAGAAAAAGTCAAGAGGGAAGAGGGAGAAAAAGAGGGATCAAGTAGAATGGGGAAAGAAGGAGGGGGGAGATGAGAGAAGAAGGGAGCTGGAGAGGGCACTGGAGGATCGGGATCTTGGTGTTGATGGGAGTAT
>JBMOHS010000341.1:0-2341 GCA_049317725.1 Blastocatellia bacterium | reverse complement strand
TTTGCCAGTCCTCTCCGGGAAGAATCTCGCGATCCGTCCACACCTCAAAACCCTGAGCCTTCAACTTTTCAGCCAGCCGTTCGACGGGCTGGCGGTCCTTGGACGAATACGAGAGGAAAATGTTGGATCGCTTTTGGTCAGACATCGGCATTCTCCCTTTCGACCACACGCATTTTCAGCTGATCGAAGTAACCGTCAAGTTGGTTAATCTCGACAAGATCGATGCGCTTGAGAAAGGCCGGAATTCTCTCGTCGGTCGAAATCTCCTTCGCGGTCAGCCCGTGAAGAACAACGACAATTCTTTTCCGATCCCGAAGAAAGAGGCCAATCTCGATCCAGATGTAGGGTCGAGTCGTGGCCCAAGGGGTCAAAAGCACCAGAAGCTCGGTTGAGCTATCCGCAGCAGCCAAGATCAGGCTTTCAAAGTCGTCGCCGTACTCGACATCTGACTCGTCCAGAAAAGTTCCCGCACCACATGTGGAGATGTGATGGGCGATCTGCCGGGCCACCCACGTGTCCTTTGACGAGTGGGAGATGAACACTTTTGGGCCAATGGAGAATGCACTCATGCCACCATTCCTCGGTCATTCTTCGTCAACTGTTTCCGACGTCAACGCCGGATTCCAGTGATATGGCATACGCGCAGCGAATCCACTGGCAAGGAAGACCGCGTCCTGATTCTGGTTGAATTGAGCCGGAGCGAGCGGGACGTGGGGTGGAGATCGGCCGTTGGCCACCGGCGTTTCCTGAAAATTGATGGCAACATCAAACTAACGGGTGCAGATTACCCGAAACGGCTGGCGATTTCAATCGCGGCAGAAAGGCCCCCCGCTTCCAACCACCACGTGGCGGGCCAAGTCAGCCGGTCGCTGGAAAAGGGGGGCGAGATGGCGTAGATTGCGAGGGCAAAAGGAAGAGGGCGAGCGGGAGATCGAGAGAGAGGCGGTGGTGGCGGCAGTCGGGCCGCCCGGGAGAATCGACCATGGCAGCAGCGACGCGACTGATGATGGTAGCCGGTGAGGCGTCCGGGGATCGGCACGGAGCCCACTTGATCGAGGCGCTGCGGACGCAGTCGGGTAGCGATTGGGAGGTCTTCGGATCCGGGGGAGGGGAGATGCGGGCGGCGGGTGTCGAGACGCTCGTCGACATCCGGGAACTCGCCATCATGGGGCTGCCGGAGATCGTCCGGGCGCTGCCCAACTTCTGGCGCGTCTTTCAGCAGCTTCGGGCCGCCGCGCGGGAACGACGACCAGCCCTCGTCATCCTCGTCGATTGGCCAGAGTTCAACCTGCGCTTGGCGAAGGCTCTTCATCGCGACGGCCACCGCGTCATCTACTACATCAGCCCTCAAGTCTGGGCGTGGCGGACCTACCGCATTCGCACGATCCGGCGCACTATCGAGAAGATGCTGGTGATCCTGCCCTTCGAGAAGGCCTTCTACGAATCGCACGGGGTCGAGGTCGACTATGTCGGCCATCCTCTGCAGGGGAGCTTGCGGGTAACGGAAGATCGCCGGGCGTTCTGTCGGCGTCACGGACTCGACCCCGACCGGCCCATTCTCGCCTTTCTGCCGGGCAGTCGCCACTCGGAGCTGCGCTCAATCCTGCCGCCACTCCTCGAGACCATTGCTGCTCTCCACCAGCGACATCCAGCCTGGCAGACCGTTCTGCCGCTCGCGCCAACCGTCGGCAGAGAGGCGATTCCGCCGCTGCCGGAGCTGCGGATCATTGAGGGAGAGACGATCAATGCGGTCGCCGCCGCGGACTTGGCGATCGTCGCGAGCGGAACGGCGACGCTTGAGACAGCCCTCCTCGGGACGCCGCTGATCGTGGTCTATCGTGCCTCAGCACTCAATTGGCGGCTGTTTCACCCGATGATTCGGGTCCCGTACGTCGGATTGCCCAATCTGATCGCTGGCCGGCAGATCGTGCCGGAGCTTCTCCAGGACCAGTTGACGGTCGACCGGCTCCAGGCAGAGATCGAGGGGCTGCTGGGCAGTCCGGCACGGTTGGCGGAGATGCGACGGGATCTCGCCGAGGTCCAGCAGGCGCTGGGAAGCGGAGACGCCTCGTCGCGTGCAGCGCAGCGGGTCCTCGAGCTGCTCGGCTAGTAGCTCGGGTCGGCATCAGCGAAAGAGGCCCGGATCTCGGCAAGGTCCCAGCCGGCCCCCAAGGCGAGCATGAGCTTGAGGCGGGCCTGATGGCCAGGGAGGAGTCCGGCAAGGATCGCCCCGAGGCGGGTCAATTGCCTGCCGCCGCCCTCGTAGCCATAGGTATCAAGGACGCGCCCACGGGCACAGCGGGTCGCGATGACGACAGGGAGACCGCGATCGATCGCTCGC
>JBMOHS010000340.1:0-2358 GCA_049317725.1 Blastocatellia bacterium | reverse complement strand
CGTCGCGTGGCTCACCGTGAGTGTCGCCAGTGCACCGCTCTCAAAGCGGAAGGTGGCGGTGCTGGTATCCTCTACCGCCCGCTGAAAGAGGACATGGGCGTGGTGGCCGGTGGCCTCGCGGATCGGCCCGAGCAGGTGGAGGAGGACCTCGATCCGGTGGCAACCAAAGTCCATCATTGGTCCGCCTCCCCCTTGGGAAGGATCGAGCAGCCAGGAGCGGTCCGCTCCCGGCGGAGGATTGAACCGCTCGAAGGCTTCGATCCGAGCGAGGATCGGCTGGCCGATCACCCCGTCGAGCAGAAGGGTCCGCACCCGCTCCAGAACCGGGTAGAAATGGCGGTAGTAAGCGACGCCCAGCGCGACGCCACTGGCCCGGCAAGCGTCCAACATCCGGTCACACTGCGTGCGGTCCAAGGCCATCGGCTTTTCACAGAGAACGTGACGTCCCGCCTCGGCCGCGGCAATGACCTGTTCCGCGTGGAGATGGACCGGGGTCGCGACATAGACCGCCTCGACCGCATCATCGGTCAGCAGGTCGCGCCAGTCGGCGTACCAGCGGCGTGCCCCAAACTCACGAGCAAAGGTCTCGGCCAAATCAGACCGGGCGCGGCTGAGAGCGATCAGGTCCGAGTCGGCGTGATCGCGAATCGCCGGAGCGACCCGCTTGCGAGCGATATCCCCGCACCCGATCAACCCCCACCCGACTGGCCTCTGATCCCCCATACGGCTCTCCCTCGCCCCTTCTAGGCCCGACTGGAAAACTCCCCGGTCTGTGTGTTGATGCGGATCAACTCTCCCTCGCGAATGAAGAGGGGGACGCGAACCTGCAGGCCGGTCTCGAGAGTGGCAACCTTGGTCGTTCCGCCGGAGGCGGAGTCTCCACGAATCCCCGGCTCGGCCTCCCGAACCACCAATTCGACCATCGCCGGGAGTTGGAGCGCGATCGGGGCTCCATTCCACTTACGTACCTGGAGCGAGAGCCCTTCCTTGAGGTAGTAGCGATCGTCTCCGAGCTGTTCCTCGGTGAGGGTGAACTGCTCGAAGGTCTCCTCGTCCATCAGGTGGAATCCGCTCCCGTCCGCATAGAGAAAAGAGGCTGGGGTGAGGGTCACATCCGGCTCGGCAAACTTCTCACTTGTCTTGAACGATTTCTCGATGACCGCTTCGGTGAGCAGGTGGCGCAACCTCGTCCGGACCATCGTCGAGGCTCCCCGCGCGCTCGGCGAGGCGAAGAAGACCTCGACGACGGTGTAGGGCTGCCCCTCTACCGTGATCAACATTTTTCGCTTCAGTTCGTTCGCTCCAATCAGTGCCATGCGTCGTCCAAGCTCCTCGTCTCTCTGGGGATGCCGATCGCAGGGGGACCGGCCAAGGCTACGGGAAGGAGACAAGATATGATACTCTGCGCGTTTGGTAAATAGATGGGGGAACCGAACGGAATGACGGGAAGGTATGCCGACGTGATCGTCCTGGGTGGGGGAGCCGCCGGACTCTTCTGCGCCCTCACCGCAGGGCGCCGGGGGCGCTCGGTGCTCGTCTTGGAGCACGCTCCGACCGTGGGCAAAAAGATCCTCATCAGCGGCGGCGGGCGCTGCAACTTTACCAACCTCTGGACCACCCCGGAGGCCTACCTCAGCGAAAATCCCAACTTCTGCAAATCGGCCCTTGCACGCTACTCCCCACACGATTTCGTCGCCCTCGTCGAGCGGCACGGAATCGCCTACTACGAGAAGAAGCTCGGGCAACTCTTCTGCCGCGAGAGCGCTGGCCAGATCGTCGAGATGCTTCTCGCCGAATGTCGCGAGGCGAAGGTTGCCCTGCGCACCAACTGCCGGATTGTCGCGGTCGATCATCAGCACCACTTTCGAGTGGAGACCAGCCAGGGGACCTTTGAGAGTGGGGCGCTGGTCGTGGCCTCTGGCGGGCTCTCGATTCCGAAGATGGGGGCCACCGATCTGGGGTACCGCCTCGCCACCCAATTCGGGCTGGCGATCGTGCCTCCGCGACCGGCGCTCGTCCCGCTGCTGCTGGCTCCGGAAGTGGCCTCACATCTGACGCCTCTCAGCGGAATCTCGTTCGATGCCTCGGTCCAACTCGGGGCGGCGCTCTTTCGGGAGAATGTCTTGCTGACACACCAAGGGCTGAGTGGGCCAGCCATTCTGCAGATCTCTTCGTACTGGCGAGAAGATGCCAGCCTCTCGATCGACCTTCTGCCCGACCATTCGGCCAGTCAGCTCCTCGGCGATCCTGGCGCCGGGGCCAAAGAACTCCAGACGCTGCTCAGCCAATATTGGCCAAGCCGTTTCGCGCAAGCCTGGACCCGGCTCCAAGGGGGGACGGGGCCACTGCGCCTCTATT
>JBMOHS010000339.1:0-2366 GCA_049317725.1 Blastocatellia bacterium | reverse complement strand
AGCGGAAGCGGAGCGCCCCGTCATGCTCTATTCCGTTGGCAAGGACAGCGGCGTGATGCTCCATCTGGCACGCAAGGCCTTCTACCCGGCGATTCCTCCATTTCCCTTGTTGCACGTCGATACCCGCTGGAAGTTTCAAGAGATGTACCTCTTCCGCCAGTACATCATGGAACTGACGGGAATGCGGATGTTACGTCACGTCAATCCGGACGCGATCGAGCGTGATATCAATCCCTTCGATCACGGATCTTCTCTCCATACGGATATCACCAAGACAGAGGGGTTGCGGCAGGCACTTGATGAGCACCGCTTCGATGTCATCTTTGGTGGCGCTCGTCGGGACGAAGAGAAGTCCCGGGCAAAGGAGCGGATCTTCTCTTTCCGAACGGCCAGCCATCGGTGGGATCCCAAGAATCAGCGGCCCGAACTCTGGAATCTCTACAATGCACGTCGCAGGCCGGGAGAGAGCATCCGGGTCTTTCCCCTCTCGAACTGGACCGAGCTGGATATTTGGCAATACATCTACCAGGAAGGGATCCCCGTTGTCCCCCTCTACTTTGCCCGCTGGCGTCCGGTCGTCGAACGGGAGGGAATGCTTCTGATGATCGATGATGGACGCTTCCGGCTGGCACCAGGAGAGCAGATCGAGATGCGCCGGGTCCGGTTCCGTACCCTTGGTTGTTACCCGCTGACTGGCGCCATCGAATCGGAGGCGGAGACGATCGAGGACATCCTTGAAGAGCTGATCCATACGCGCAATTCAGAGCGACAAGGGCGTCGGATCGATGCCGATGGGTCGGGCAGCATGGAGCGGAAAAAGCAGGAGGGCTATTTCTGATGGCCCACACGCCCCCTTTTTCCTTGGACAAATGGTTGGAGGAGCATGCCCGGCAGGATCTGCTCCGCTTCCTGACCTGCGGGAGCGTCGATGACGGGAAGAGTACCCTCATCGGACGTCTCCTCTGGGAGTGCGGCCAGATCTATGACGATCAGGCAGCGGCCTTGCTGAGCGATTCCAAACGGCACGGCACGCAAGGGGAGCAGCTCGACTATGCCTTGTTGATGGATGGGTTGACCGCGGAACGGGAGCAAGGGATCACCATCGACGTGGCCTATCGATTCTTCTCGACCTCGCGGCGGAAGTTCATCGTTGCCGACACCCCAGGTCACGAACAGTATACCCGCAACATGGTGACGGGAGCCTCGACGGCCTCCGTGGCCATTCTGCTGATCGATGCCCGCAAAGGGGTCTTGGTCCAGACGCGCCGGCACGCCTACCTCGCGTCCTTGATGGGTATCCGGAACTTGGCACTGGCTGTCAATAAGATGGATCTGGTCGACTATGCCCCGACCGTCTTCGAGGCGATCCGGACCGAGTTTCTCACTTTTGCCCGACAGCTCGGCTCGCTCCGGGTCGAGGCGATTCCCCTCTCTGCCCTTCAGAATGAAAACCTGCTGACGGCACCTTCTCAAATGCCCTGGTATGAAGGACCGACGCTCCTCCACTATCTGGAGACAGTGGAAGCGCGACCAGTGGAGGAGGCGCGCGTGATCCTCCCCGTGCAGATGAGCCTGCGTCCCGATGGACACTTTCGGGGCGTCATCGGCACGCTCGCCTCCGGAACGATCCGCCCGGGGGATGCGCTCTGTGCGACGACCTCGGGACAGACCGCCCGGATTGCCTCGATGGTGGCGATGGAGGGTCCAATTGCTGAGGCGAAGGCGGGCGACGCGGTCACGCTCCAACTCGACCGGGAGATCGATGTCTCTCGCGGGGAGGTCCTGACCAGTCCTGACGCCCAGGTCGAGATGACCGATCAGTTCGAGGCGACCATCGTCTGGATGCACGAGGAGCCAGGCTTGATCGGCCGACGGTATGAGCTGAAGCTGGCGACGCAATGGGCGAGCGCCTCGATCACGTCGATCAAGTATCGGATCGACGTCAATACGCTGGCTCACGAGCCCGCACGCCAGATGGTCCTCAACGATATCTGCGTCTGCAACCTCTCCGCCAGTCGTGCTCTCCCTCTCGATTCGTTTGAGCGCTCCCGGGAGCTGGGCAGTTTTCTGCTGGTCGATCGCTACAGCAACGCGACAGTGGCAGCAGGAATGATTCGACACTCCCTGCGACGTGCGCACAATATTCACCCTCACGAAATGACCGTGACGCGGGAAGCACGCGAGCGGCTGCAGGGCCACGCCGGGAAGGTGGTCTGGTTCACCGGTCTCTCGGGAGCAGGCAAATCGACGATTGCCAACGAGGTGGAGAAGGCGCTTCACGCGCAGGGGCGGCGCACCTATCTGCTCGATGGGGACAATCTTCGAAGTGGGCTCAATCGCGACCTTGGCTTCACCGAGGCCGACCG
>JBMOHS010000338.1:0-2437 GCA_049317725.1 Blastocatellia bacterium | reverse complement strand
ACCCAGGGTTGCACCCTGGGCTGGTATGCGGCGCCCCGTTGGGGCGCAGGCGGAAGTGTCCCCTTTTGGGGACGAAATGTCCAAACTTCAGAGGCCAAACTTGGCCAGATCGGGTGGCAGCATACCACGGGGGCCTTGTTGCGGGAAGCTCTTCGCGATCCCCCTGCCAGAATGGGGTGAGGGGAGAGCCGCCCATCGCCAGCTCCCCTCACTTCCAAGGGGCGCCAGTTCCTCTGCGCAGGCGGTGGCCCTTTCGAGGTGCCAGTCCGCTCCAGAATTCACGTCTTCCGTCGGGCCAGACGACCCCGATCCCCGCAAGCTGCTTGGCCCGACCCAGCCCGAAGAGCAGCCGTGGGTCGTGGGCCGAGAGGTAGCTGCCATCGGTGTGGGCGCGTCGCCACTGGGGAAGCTCCCCGTCCACCAACACTGCGACTCGGCCCCCCAGTGCGCCCGGGCCCTCCAGCTCCACTCGTACCCAGGCCGGCGGAGCCGTCTGGCGCAATCGTCGATTGCGCAGCACCCGGACGGGGCCATTGTTGTTGGTGACGACGAGGTCGGGCGCACCATCGTTGTCGAGATCCCCGACGGCCGTTCCCCGACTCACTTCAGAGAGCGCGAAGGCAGGTCCCCCGGCGGTGCCGGTCACCTCCTCGAAGAGCGACTGTCCGCCTTGGCGGATCTGCCGGAAGAGCTGGTTGCGCTGGTGAAAGGGGTAGGCCTCGCCGCGCAGTGCGGGAAGCAGCGTCACCGCACCGTTGGCCATGAAGAGATCGAGCCACCCGTCGAGGTCATAATCCAGCCAACTGACGCCGAATCCGGTCGACAGAAAGGTCGGTTGCGTCAACCGCAGGTCGATCGTCGCGTCTTCAAAAAGGGCTTCGCCCCCCTCGCTGAGGTTGCGGTAGAGCGTGCTCCCTTGGCGGGTCAAGTTGGTGACCAGGATGTCGATATCGCCGTCCCGGTCGAAGTCCTCGGCGGCAATGCCCATGCCTGCACGCGCCATTCCATCCGCGGCATACGCGGCGCCCGCGGCCAGCCCTCCCTCCGTGAAGGTTCCATCCTGCTGGTTGAGCCAGAGGTGGTTGGCCGCACCATCGTTGGCGATGTAGAGGTCGATCCACCCATCTTGATTGAAGTCGGCACTGACGACCCCGAGCGCTGGTCCGGCGACTTTGCCGATCCCTGATTCGATGGTCACGTCCCGAAAGCGCCCGTTCCCCTCATTGCGGAAGAGCTGGTCAGGGATTGGACGGTAGGCCGCCGGGGCGCAGTAGTCTCGCTCCCCGGTTGGCGCGAGGCACTGCTTGTTTCCCGCGACGGTGAAGTCGACATACTTGCAGACGTAGAGGTCCAGGTCCCCATCGCGGTCATAGTCGAGAAAGACCGCGCTCGTGCCCCAGCGGGAATCGCCGACACCGGCGGCGGCGGTGACATCACGAAACGTCCCATCTCCGCTGTTGCGCAGCAGCACCTGTCGGTCGAAGCCCGTCAGGTAGAGGTCGACGTGCCCGTCCGCGTCGTAATCTCCCGTCGCCACGCCCATGCCGTAGTGGTCGAGCCCCGCGCCGCTCGCCTTCGTCACGTCGGTCAAGCGGAGTGTTCCCCCGGGGATGAGCTCGTTGCGGTAGAGTTTGTTACCGGGTGACCAGCCACCCGGGGGAGGGAAGAGCCGCGCCGCGTCCCCCTTCGTCGGAGAGAGCCGGCTCCCTTGCAGGAGGTAGATGTCGAGGTCGCCATCGCGATCGAAATCGAAGAGGGCCACGCCCGCTCCCATGATCTCGGGCAGGTAGAACTCCCCTGTCGCGCCAGTCCGGTGATCGAAGCGCAGGCCGCTCGACACGGCAATCTCCTCGAAGAGCGTCTCCGCGACACGTTCCCGCTTCGTTGGCGACTGCCCGGGGGCGAGGCCTGCCGCGACTGCCCCCGCCAGCATCGACCCGATCAGGAGGAGCAGACCGGGGGAGAGGGGCCGGCTCAGGCGTCGCCGGTGGCGGGCAAGGTTCTTCCCGGGCCCGCTTCTCTTCTGAAATGAGTCGTCAGTTTCCATCGAAGTCATCCCGAAATCTTTCCAAGAGATTGCTCACGCGAAGACGTGCAGGAGATTGCTCACGCGAAGGCGCGAAGACGCGAAGTTTTTTGTCATTCAATGAGAGGCTCCCGATCATTTTGTCCCTTCATTTGAGATCAGACGGGTACGGCTCAGGTGGTGCCGAATCGCTGTTCCAAGACATTGCTCACGCGAAGACACGCAGGAGATTGCTCACACGAAGACGCGCAGGAAATTGCTCACGCGAAGGCGCGAAGACGCGAAGTTTTTGGTCGTTCAATGAGAGGCTCCCGATCATTTCGTGCTTTCATGAGAGATCGTCCCCGTGTTCACCACTCGTCTCGTCAAGGGGTGGCGAGGCGGGCGAGATCCCGGTCGATCGATTGGACC
>JBMOHS010000337.1:0-2470 GCA_049317725.1 Blastocatellia bacterium | reverse complement strand
GCACCCCGGCCTCGTGCTCCTTCAGGATCCCGATGATCTGCTCTTCCGTGAAGCGACTGCGCCTCATGTCCTGGTCCTCTCGATGGTGTCGATGCCGGAGTGATCCTCCCCAGAACCGCCGATTCAAAATTCCCCAGTTTGGCGTGAGCTGCCGGTCCCCCGGGGCGCGCCCTGTAGGACCGGCGGCTTCGTTTTGCCGATGCTTTCCCGATGGGCGGGAGGGCGCAGTCGGTGATCAAGCTGGGAGATTTGATGATGATCCTGGACCTCCATCGCCAAGGCCTGTCGGTGTCGGCCATCGCCAGGCAATGTAACGTCGATCGCAAGACTGTCCGCCGTTACATCGCGCGAGGGCTGGAGCCTCCCGCCTATGGCCCCCGCCAGCCAAGGGCCACCCTGCTCGACCCGTTCTCAGGATATCTGCGCGAGAGGGTGAGCGCGTTCCCTGGATTGAGCGGCGCCCGCCTCTGGCGTGAGCTCAGGGATCGCGGCTACCAGGGCTGCTATTCCGCCGTGACCGACTTTCTCCGGGACGTCCGTCCCGCGCCGGAGCGCCCATTCGAGGTGCGCTTCGAGACCGGCCCCGGTGAGCAGGGCCAGGTCGATTTCGCCCAGTTCCAGGTAACCTTCACCGATGAGCCGACCACGCAACGCATCGTCTGGCTGTTCTCGATGGTGCTGGGCTACAGCCGCATGATCTGGGCGCGCTTCGTGGTCCACCAGGACCTGGCCACGCTGTTGCGCTGCCATGTCGCCGCCTTCGAAGCCCTGGGTGGCGCGCCCCGCGAGCTGCTCTACGACAGGATGAAGACCGCCGTCACAGGCGAGGGATATCAGGGCGGAATCGTCTACAACCGCGCCCTCATCGATCTCGCCCGCCACTACGGCTTTCATCCGCGGGCCTGCCAGCCCTATCGCGCCAAGACGAAGGGCAAGGTCGAGAGGCCGTTCCGCTATATCCGCCAGGACTTCTTCCTGGCCCGCTCCTTCCGCAACCTCGAGGACCTGAACGACCAGCTGCGCCACTGGCTGCAGGTCGTCGCCAATCCACGGGTGCACGCCACCACGCGACGCGTCATCAACGAGGCCTTCGCCGAGGAACGGCCGGCCTTGCGGCCTCTTCCGCTCGCCCCCTTCCGAGCGGTGCTGCGGTTGGAGCGGCGGATCTCCCGGGACGGTATGGTCAGCGTCGGGGGCAATGCCTACAGCGTTCCCGACACGACACGTCGACGCAACGTCGAGGTTCACACGCTCGCAACCGAGGTGCGCATCTTCGAGGACGGCCATCTCATTGCGGCACACCCCGTCCTCGAAGGCCGACACCAGCGGCGCGTCGCTCCGGGCCATCGAGCGGGTCCATCTCCATCCCGCAAGCCCATGCCCGACAAGGACGGCATCGTCACCCGGACCGGTGACCGCGTCGCCCAGCGGCCCCTGGAGTTCTACGAGGCTGTGGCTTCCCGCCTGGCTCGGGAGTCGCGGCCATGACGAGCGGTCACGACATGACGGCCTCGACCCTGGACCGCATTCGCCATGACCTCGTTGGCTTGAAGATGCCGCGCGCCCTGGAGGCTCTGGGCCAGGTCGTTCGCCGCCTCGAGCACGGCGAGATCGGCGCCCTGGAGGCTATCGACATCCTGCTTTCCGAGGAACTGACCCTGCGCGAGAACAGCCGCATCAAGACGGCCCTGCGCATGGGCCGACTGGGCACGATCAAGACGCTCGCCGGGTTCGACTTCACGTTCCAGCCTTCGCTCGACCGCGACCGCATCCTCACCTTGGCGCAGCTGGGCTTCGTGGCGCGAGGAGAGGTCATCCACTTCCTGGGACCGCCGGGAACGGGCAAGAGCCATCTGGCCATCGCCCTGGGGGTCGAGGCGGTAAAGGCCGGACGCAGCGTCTACTTCTGCACGCTCGCCGATCTGCTCGCCCAGCTCTCCCGTGCCGAGCGCGAAGGACGGCTGTCCGAGCGGCTGCGGTTCTTCTGCAGGCCCGCTTTGCTCATCGTCGACGAGATCGGCTACCTCCCCGTCGTCCCCGGGGGAGGCAACCTGTTCTTCCAGCTCGTCAACGCCCGCTACGAAAGAGGCGCGATGATCCTCACCTCGAACCGGGGCTTTGCCGAATGGGGCGACGTCTTCGGCGATCCCGTCGTCGCTACGGCGCTCCTCGATCGCCTGCTCCACCACGCCGTGGTCGTGCAGATCGAAGGATCCAGCTATCGCCTTCGCCAGCACGCCGAGCTGATGCCGGAGCATGTGCGCTCCAAAGCCACCATCGCCCCTCCCGTCCCGATCGAACCACCACGCCGGCGGGGACGACCTCCGAAAAACGGCTACGCCCACCTTGCGCCCTGACCGGCCAAACTGGGGAATTTTACTTCAGCGGTTCTGGGGAGTTTTCGAGCGGCGTTGACATCAGTGGATCGGCAAGGCCGAGCGGGACAGCGGGCGCAAGCCTGGCCTGAGCA
>JBMOHS010000336.1:0-2479 GCA_049317725.1 Blastocatellia bacterium | reverse complement strand
AAACTTCCCGTCAGGAGGAGCGCCAGTCTCGCGGCCCAGCTCCTCCGTCTTGTCCTTTGCTGATCGATGTTGCGCTGGTTCATCTTCTTCCCCCTTTGGTTGGCGTGGCCGTCTATCGGGCAGCCCGATCATACGGCGGGGCGGGGAAGCGTTCAAGAGGCGACCGGTTCCGATCTCGATGCTTGTCAGGGGGATGGGGCAGCGAGTAGACTCAGGTTGATCCCTAGAAACGGGGGGGTGATCTCACGAGAAGGCACGAAGGCGGGAGAAGAGGGGCGAGGGATGAGGGGCGAGGGATGAGGGGCGAGGGATGAGGGGTGAGGGATGAGGGGTGAGGGGTGAGGGGCGAGGGATGAGGGGTGAGGGGCGAGGGGCGAGAGAAAAAAGAGGAGAATGCTGGCAATGCGCCCCCAAAAACCTCCGTGTCTCTGTGCCTCCGTGTGAGATAAACAACCTGGCCCTCACCGGGAGGGAAGAGGCTCACGCGAAGACGCGAAGACGCGAAGGGGGGAGGGGTGAGGGGCGAGGGATGAGGGGCGAGAGAAAGAAGGGGAGAATGCTGGCAATGCGCCCCCAAAAACCTCCGTGTCTCTGTGCCTCCGTGTGAGATAAACAACTTGGCCCTCACCGGGAGGGAAGAGGCTCACGCGAAGACGCGACATTTTTACGTGAATCGGATGGGTCCCCTGGACCGTCTTTTATTCCGAGTTTGGAAGAGATGCCCCTGCCTTGATCAGAGAGGCGACTGCGCAAGGTCGCTTGGACTTGGCGGAGTGGAAGAGTGGAAGGAAGCAGTTGTTGGATCAACGAGCGAGGGAGGAACAGAATCTATGAGCGGATCGACACAGTGTGAGGTAGCGTCAGGGAAGGCGGCCGCCGCGCGGCGGGGTCGCCTCGGGCGGTTGGCCCGCTTGACCATGGTTGGAATGGCGGTTCTCCTGACGGCCTTCTCGATTGGAGCCCAGGTCGCCCCGGTCGAAAAGGTCGATGGGGAGATGATGAAGAAGATCCGTGGGGAGGGGATGGAGCGCTCCCAAGTCATGGAGACGCTGACGTGGTTGACCGATGTCGTCGGCCATCGGCTCGCCGGCTCCCCCAATATGATGAAGTCACACGAATGGACCCGGGCCAAGCTGGCCGAGTGGGGTCTCGTCAATGCCGCCGTCGAGCCGTGGGGCGAGTTCGGGCGCGGCTGGTCGTTCGATCGGATCAGCGCGCACGTCGTCGAGCCGACTCCGTTTCCCCTCATCGCCTATCCGGAAGCCTGGACACCAGGAACCAAAGGCCCTGTCACCGGCGAAGTCGTCATGGTCAATATTCAGACGGAGGCCGATTTCGAGAAGTACAAGGGGCAGCTCCGGGGCAAATTCGTCATGTCTGGCCAGCCGCGGGAGATCAAGGCTTGGTTCAATCCCCCAGGGGAGCGCATGACCGATGAGCAGTTGTTGCGGATGGCCAATGACGAACCGCAGGCCGGGATGCGCCAATACACGCCGGAACAGTTGCAGATGGCGCGGGCACGCATGGCCCTCGCACCGAAGATCAATGCGTTTCTTCTGTCGGAAGGCGCGCTGGGGCTTCTCAAGCTGAGCCGGAGCGGCGATGGCGGAACGGTCTTCGTGCAGGGAGGCGGCTCACGGGAGGTCAATGCGCCCGCCGCGCTCCCCTCTGTCCAACTGACGGCCGAGCACTACGGCCGGATTGCCCGGATCCTGTCGAAGGGCGTCCCCGTCCGGATGGAGCTCGACATTCGCGCCCAGTTCCACGATCAGGATTTGCAAGGGTACAACACCGTTGCCGAGATTCCTGGAACCGATAAGAAGCAGGAGCTGGTCATGCTCGGAGGCCACCTCGACTCCTGGCATGGCGGGACGGGAGCAACCGACAATGCCGCTGGTGTCGCCGTCGCGATGGAGGCGGTGCGAATTCTCAAGGCGCTTGGTGTCCAGCCACGGCGAACGATTCGTGTCGCCCTCTGGGGGGCTGAGGAGCAGGGCTTGCTCGGCTCCCGTGGGTATGTTCGCAAGCACTTTGCCGAACGGCAGCTC
Source organism: Blastocatellia bacterium (assembly GCA_049317725.1). Classification (GTDB taxonomy): domain Bacteria; phylum Acidobacteriota; class Blastocatellia; order RBC074; family RBC074; genus CAIOZW01. The sequence continues at coordinate 431 of JBMOHS010000336.1, read as the reverse complement.
TCCGCGCAACAGCAGCAGATGGTCCAGCAGCAACGGGATGAGATGACTCGGATGATGTCGAGCATGAACCCACAAGGGCCGCTGGTGAAGAAGGACCCCTACGACCACTTTGCCGCCTACTTCAACCTCGACAACGGAACCGGGAAGGTGCGTGGGGTCTATCTGCAGGGGAATGATGCGGTCCGTCCGATCTTCCGCGCCTGGTTGGCTCCGTTCCAGGACCTCGGAGCGGCGACCTTGACCTCGCAGAATACGGGAGGGACCGACCACCTCGCCTTCGACGCGGTCGGGTTGCCCGGATTCCAGTTCATCCAGGATCCCATCGAGTACGATACCCGGACGCACCACTCCAACATGGACACCTACGAGCGGCTGCAAGCGGATGACTTGAAGCAGGCTTCGGTGATCATGGCGGCGTTTGTCTACAACGC
>JBMOHS010000335.1:0-2547 GCA_049317725.1 Blastocatellia bacterium | reverse complement strand
CGCTCCGCGTCCTCAACGGCGACGCTCCGCGTCCTCAACGGCGACGCTCCGCGTCGACTTTCCCCCGAACGTGGCGATCCAGTGCCTCATCGGTCGTCTCCTGCGGGATCTGATCGAAGAGCCACCATTGTTCGCGATGTTCGATAGCGCTGCCCGGGGAGACTGGCTGATAGGGCCCGAGCGATTCGATTTCGAGCATGTCGGCGTTCGTAAAAGTCTCAAAATTGCTGCCACCATCGGTGTAGCGCTGCCCCTCTTGATACTCAAAAGCTTTGACAAAGAGGAGCCCCTGATTGAGGTACCCGACCCATCCCTCTCGGTGAGCCACCCCAAGCTTGGTGGGAGTCGTGGCCCGTGTGTCCTGTCGGAGGGTCAGATAGCGTGTTCCCCAGCGGTAACGAGGGTCAGCCAAGTCTGTAAAAGGCCAGAGGATCAAGGTCTGGTTGGGAATGAACCCACGCAGGTCACGGGGAGATCCTTCGGGAACCGAACCGGGATGCGCAATCTTGGGGGGGAGTGGAACGATTGCCGTTCCCCCAGGGGCCATCACCGAGAGGGCCCACGGAGCCAGTTCAACAGCCCAGAGCCCACGATTCCGTAAGCGGTGGATGACGGTCACCTTCGTTCCTGTCGGTTCGAGCCGGAGATCGATCTCCTTGGCCATGCCCGTCGCAGGCTCCACCGGCTGGATCAGGCGCACCGCGCCGTCACCAAGAACTTCATAGTCGACCGCTCCATTGTCGAGCGCATAGGTCCGCACATCGTCTTCTGGAGCGTGCCAAAGCCTGTGCCCTCCGCGGATTCGCCAGACAGCCTCTCCCCGCCCCCCCATCTGTTCCGCATACTCCTTGAAGACATTCCTGCCCCCGAGGTAGCCATAACGAAGAATCCTGGGCCCGACTTCGAGCGTCACCACCAGCTCGACCGTCCCGTTGCTCAGATGAAGATTGCGCCCCCACCCCTGATACGAAACCTCTTTGATCTGCACGGCACCCTGCACTTTGGCCCCCTTGTTTTCCAACTCTTCTCCGCCGTTGCGGGCGGCATCGACCCATCCCAGCGGGCTGAGAAGGCCGATTGCCACCCACCGCCCGATCTTTGTCCAACCCCCTCGACTCATCGCTTCTCTCCATCCCGGTGTTGCTTTCGCGGGGAAAGTACGGCCCTGCTTCTGCCCGACAGCTCCCGCCTCTCATCCAAATGAAATGATCCGTCCGACGACGCGGGAAGGGGCGTGGCTCCTCCTCGGCTCCCAACCGGCAGCGGGGCAGGCCGGGGGGGCAATCCTCCCGTGTGGATCACCACCGGCATCCCAACCGGGACCATCTCATACAAGCGCCGCGCCACCCCCATCGGTACCCGCACGCAGCCGTGACTCGCCGGATAGGACGGGACGGAGGGAGCGCCGTGAATTGCCGTTCCATACATAAAATAGATGGGATAGTAGAGCAAGCCAAGCGAACTCTTCCGACGACCCGGAATCTTCTTGAAGACCTCGTACCAGCCGGGCGGAGTGATGGCATCGCGCGCCCATCCCTCTGACACAAACTCCCGGCCATTGCCGGTCGATACCGGAAGGATCCCAGCCACCTCTCCTCCCTCTCCGACGAGCAGCAGAACCTGCCGCCGCAGATCGATCTCGATGTGAGCCGGCCCACGTTCGAGTGGCTTCGGGAGATCCGCCACCATCAAAGCGCGATACTCCTCGCGAGTCCATTGACCCGTCCGTTTTCGACCGGTCACCTTCTGAAAGGCGAGCAGCGCGTGGCGCGACAACTCGTCCCAACGACCGTCGATGGCTCCAGTCCAATAACCGTGCTCGGCCAAGCGCGCCTCGGCCGCCAACCGCTCCTGTGGCGTCAAGGGAGCCTGACTCGGACGCGGGTGAGCCGACGCTCCCCCTGTCAACCCAACCAGCAGCAGTACCGTTGTCGCTCTCACTCCTCCGAGTCTAATCATCTCCGCTCCTCCATCCCCCTCTCCAACCGCCTCCTCCCTCCTTCAATGAAAGAGGGCCGACCACCAGCCCCTTCGCTGTCAGTCGACCCCATTCGTCAGCCGCCACCTCTCCTGATTCTCAGTACCTATCGGACCTCCGAAAGAGCTGCAATGTAGCAACCACGCGCCGTAGCTGTCAGCGGATCCGCCGCCAAGCGGACTTCGGAGACTTGGATGGGGAAATCACTCGACTTGAGGATTCCCTCAAACTTCTGCATGAAGCCACGCGGCTTGGCTGTCCCTCCCGAGAGCACGATCGGAATCGGGCGATCAAGCTTCGGCAGTTGTCGAGAGGATTCAAACTCCTCCCGTAATTTCTCGACGAGGCGGGTCAACACCTCTTCATAGTAGATGTGGAGCGCTCCCGATACCTTGTCGCGAGGTTGCCGGGAGAGATCGAGTGTCTGCTCCTTCAATAAACGGACTTGCGTCACCGATTCATTGACCACCTCGGCGACACTAGTATCAATATAATCTCCCCCCATTGGAATACTGAAGGTCAACATCGGAACCGAAAGGAAAGAGACGCAAACGTTGCACATCCCCCCC
>JBMOHS010000334.1:0-2549 GCA_049317725.1 Blastocatellia bacterium | reverse complement strand
GCGTCTCTCGCGGCAGCCGGCCTTCGTCAACCTGTTGCTGGCGACGACCGACACCCTGCTCGAGATCGTTGGGCAGAACGCCGGGCTCTTCATCCACCACCCGAGGACCCGTGGTCTGGTCGAGTCGCTCCTTGGTGAATTTGCGCTGAAGGGCGACCTCGAGGATCAGCGATTCCTCTTGCTCTTTCGCCGGTTGCTCGGCTCGACGGTCCTCGCCTTTGGCGAGAACCAGGGGCGCGTCCGTCAACAGACGTCGCTGAAGGCCTTCTACGCTGCCCTTGCCAATGTCAGGGGAACGCTCGGCCGAGAGGGAGATGACCTCGCCGCTTCGCTCATCTCCGCCGACGGGTTTGAGCAGTTCCTGCTCGCCCTGACCAACGAGGTCGCCCGTGACCCTGCCTTTCTGATCAAGGACCGGCTGGCCAGCGAAGTGGTCGCAGCGATGCTGTCGCGGATCTCGCAGGACTTCCCGTCGCTGCTCAACGATTCGCCGGCGCTGCTCGGGGTGCTTGAGGCCGGGCTTGGTGCCGCCGCCAGCCATACCGCGGCGATCCTCGATCCGAAGTGGAGTGAGGACGAGCCGTTTCTGAGCGGCGTTCTTGTGGCCATCCTCCGCGAAGTGGGGCAGCGCGCCCGTCAGGACAGCCTCTTCGCGACGATTGCCAGCGGTGAGGTCGTCCCGGCCCTCTACCGGACGACCCTGGTTGCCGTGGCGACGACCCCCCTTCGACTCACCAACCCGGGGGAGGCGGCACGCTTCGTCGGCACGCTGGTCAATGGCTTGGCGGCGCTCCTTGCCCAGCAAGAGATGCAGTCGCTCGGTTCGCCGGACACGCTGCGACAGTTGGCGATCGAGAGCCTGCGCGTACTGGCGCGCCATCCACGATTGTTGGTTGGCCAGAACCTCTTCGCGATTGAGCTGCTCGCCAGCGTGCTCCGGGCTGGCGCTGTGACCATCGCTGACGGGGCCGATGGGCTGGCGCGCGAAGACCTCCTCGAACTGGTCGAGCAGGTGCTGCTCGCGGTGACGTTCAACGCCGCCCTCTTGCGGCTCGAGAGCCGCCCCGGCGAGGTCCTCCTCGCCATCGGCCGGGCCTTGGCCGCCGTCAACCTGACAGAACAGCTCGACGCGAAGGGGAGAATGCAGGTCCTTCAGGCGGCCCTGCGGGCCATCAGCGCCAATCCGACTGTTTGGATCCGCCTCGACGAAAAGAAGCTGACCCTGCCCCTCGTCCACGCCTTGCTTCTCCCGCTCAAGGCCGATGGTACTGGGTTGCTGACCGGCGCGATTCTCGTCGATACCGCTGTGCGGCTCTTCCATCTCGTCTCACGAAGGGGGCTGGCGATCACCGAGCAGCGGGTTGACCTTGCCGCGCTCGAGGCCTATCTGACCCAGGCCGTCAAACGTATTGAGCGCGAACTGGGCCGGACCATCGACGGCACGCTCCTGCCGCACCTCCTTGAGAGGCTCGCCGGTGCGGCGCTCGACACTCCGTCAAGGCTCGGACCTGAACCGGAGATCTCGATCGATGATCTGCTGCCGACGCTCCTCGCCGAGCTGGCAGGGAGACCCTAGTCCAAACCATGCTCAACCGAACGCCTCGCCGATCCCTGCCTCTACTGCTCCTGCTGGCCCTGTTCTTCTCCGTCGGCTGTGCGAGGCTCACGCCGCGCACGACCGCGCTGCGCGAAATCCACCAGACTTACCGCACCGAGTTCGACCAGTACCTGCAACTGACCGTCCCGGCACCGGCCCTCAATGGCGATGTCAGCGGAGTCGGGGTGGCTCCCGGTCAAGCGCCGTTTGCCGCAACGCTGCGAGAGATTCGCGGCTATCGCATCCGGTATGGCGAGACGGCACGGGAGGCCTCGCATCTGACCGTTCTCGAAGGGATGATCTACCTCCAGTCGGGACAGCTCGGCCTCGCCCGGCTGCTCTTGCCGGATCTGCGCCGGGCGGCCGACAACCTTGGTCAGGGCAGCGGCGCCGCCGTCCGTGACCAGCTGCTCGCCCGCAACTTTGAACCATTGCTTGAAGGGTGGAGCGCCCTGCGCGAGCCAGAGACCCGTGACTCCGCCCGACGACTTGCTGCGGCCGCTGCCGCGATTGGCGCTCAACTCGCCACACTCGCGCGCTCCAGCCCCAGCCAGACCAGCGAGCCGGAGGTCGACGAAGGGGCGATCTACCTCGCCACCTCCGGTGCAATCTTCTATGCCTGGGTCGGCAAGATTCTCAGCTTCCAGGCGCGTCAAGACCGGCCTTGCTGGTGTGAGAAAGGCCGGTCGCTCATCGAACCGCACCTCAGCGAGTCTGAGCGACGCCTCTCCAGCGGCATCGACTTCCAGTCGATCCCTGCCGGGAGAATCCGCTATCTCGCCTGGTACCGCTCGCTCGCTCTCTGTGCTGGAGAGAGGCCCCCCGCGGATTGCGAGGGGCGACTCCAGTGAGTCCAATCCATTCCGCATCATCAATTGACGGGAGGCGCACGTGATCGACTTGCGAATGATCGATGTTGCCATTTGGTCGATCAGATGGGAGGAAAAGTCCC
>JBMOHS010000333.1:0-2568 GCA_049317725.1 Blastocatellia bacterium | reverse complement strand
CCGTAAAAGCGAGCGCTACCCGCAGATCCTGATTGACCTGCAGCACGACCCGGGAGACATACCTGCGATTGGTCGTCCGCTGCTCCAGAACCAAGCGGTACGGGCCGGGGGGCAGCAGCGAAAAAGTGAACTCTCCACGCTCTCCCGTCACGGAGCTGCGCGTTCGCCCAGTCTCCTCCTGGACCAGCTCGATCGTCGCCCCTCGCAAGGGCTGCCCGGTCGGATCGGTCACTTCGCCCCGGATCGATCCTTGATGGGTCTGTGCCCATCCAACCATTGCCAACAACAACCAGACCAGCCCAACCCCACCTGCCTTGCCTTTGCTCATCCTTGCTCCCACAGCTTCATCCTTCCTCATCTGATCCTTGATCTCTGCTGGCTTCCTGCGCGCAGCCGATTCCTTCTGGTCAGGATTCCCGGCGAGGCAGACGGTTGGAACAGTCAGCGACGCAGGGTCCTCTTCTCGAAAGTGATCAAGGTACCCTTTGGTCATGCCCAGGCGCAAGTGGGGAGCCCACCGGCGACTCACCGGGTCAGCGCCACGCGCTGGTCTTGTTGCACTCGGGGTTGGTCGAGCACCCAGCGGCGCAGGATTTGATAGGCCTTCTCTCCCGGGGTATATCGCCGTCCGCCTTGGTGACCGTCCTCCTCGCCGGTCTGGACGTTGAGGGGCTTGCGCAGCAGCTTGCTCCCCTCGGGAGAAGCCGGGTCGACACGCTGTTGCAGGATCAGGTAGTTGCGGAGCATCTTGGTCATGGTCCAGTACCCATTGTTGTCCGCCGCCTCCAGCTCCATCGAAGGAACCCGCCCTTTGACCCCGTGGCAGCGCAGACACGACATCTCGTCCATCCGCTGCGGACGGTTGAGTTCGGGCGCGACGTGGTCCCGGAAGTACTGGAAACTGGCCAGGAAGGCTGGGGAGAGGCGCGGCTCACCTGCTCCATCCCGCAGCGGCGCCGCCAGGGGTTCACGTTGAATCGCCTCGCGCAGATCGGCCACCCAGGCGTCCCTCTCCGTCTGGCGAAGGATCAGACGGGCCGCTTGTGCCGTCCCACTCTGGCCTTCCTGCTCGGCGAGGGCGCGCAGCGCCGCGCCAATCTCCGGACGGCGACGCAGCGCCGTCTGATTGGCCAGCCGCAGCGCGAGAGAACGGGTCATGGCAGGCGTCTCGGGCGTCAGCATCTTCTGGTAGAGGGCCGCTGCCCGGTCGCGTGCCGCCCGAACGTCAGGCGGAAGATCCGCCATCGCCTGCTCTTCGCCGACGGCGGGGACCCCCTCACCGTACTCCATGATCCAGCGGACGCTCGGCAACCAGAAGTGGGCGATCAGCGGATTGCGGATCGTCTCCGGCAGGAAGCGGAGCAGCACCTCCGTGTGCAGATCAGGGTTGGCGGCGAGCGTCGCCCCCATCCGGTCGGCGAGATACCACTCGGCATTCTGCTGCCCCATCGGTTTGACGGCGTCGGCGGCGGCTTGAACGATCGCGGCGATCTGTTCCGCTTGGGGCGCCTCATCAAAGCGGGGGATGAGCAGGCGATAGAGCAGCTCCCGTTGCTCGGTCGTCTTCGGGACAGCCCAGTTGGCCCGGGCGAGAAGGCGCAGCACGGGCGCAGCCAGGGTCTGCCGCCGGTCATAGTCCTGGGCACCCCGGTGGATCTGCTCGACCAACGGACCGACCTTCTCCTCAGTCGCCGGCAAGGTGACGGTGCTCGGATCGGAGACGGCCGCTGCCGCGATCGTCCGCAACGCCTCCGGCCCCGCGGTCGAGTATTGGATGACCCGGTCCTGCAGCGCAGTGTAGCCGACGCCGGAGGCGCCTTCGAGGACCAGGCGCAATTCAGCGAAGTCTGTCGGGGAGGTACGATCCCAGAGGTGGAGAACCGCCTTCCCGATCATCTCCGAGCTGCGTTCGGTGATGTAGCCCATCTGGCCAGGCCCTCCGTCACCACCCGAGGTGTTGTAGAAGGTCGCCGCGATCGAGACCAGCCGACGGGCGAGCCGATCCTTGACCGGTGGGCTGACGGCCGGATCGTCCAGCCGAGACTCGATCACCGCGAAGAGTTCGGTCAGTTCGCGATACTGGTGCTCTTCACTGGCGTTGGCCTTGTGACCGTTGACAATGAAAAGGGCATGGCTCTGGTAGCGGAAGGTATTTTCGACGAGGGTGTTGGGCTCGTCGGCGAGCAGCTTGCGCACCCAGGCCTGCTGGAGCGCCGCACGGACCGGTGGGTTCCAGACCCACCACTGCCAAGCGGCTTTGGCGGCCCAGGCCCGCACTCCCGGGTGCGGATCGTCGTTGAGTCCTCTCGCCAGTTGGGCGGCGACTCTGTCGAGCGAGAGACGGGGAGCGGGCATCACCGCATCGGCACGCATGCCCAGCGCCTTCATCGCCGTCTCCCGCGTGCGGTCCCCTCCCTGCGCGGCGGCGGTCAGCACCTCGTCGCCCCCCGTGTCGTCGAGCAGCGTCTGCTCGACCGCCCAGGCGGCTGCCTCCCGCACCATCTTGACACGATCCCCCATCGCCTCGATCAGCGTGGGAACTGAACGACGGTCGGGCAGCCCTCCCAA
>JBMOHS010000332.1:0-2593 GCA_049317725.1 Blastocatellia bacterium | reverse complement strand
CCCCGTCTTTGCACACGTCAGACGAGCGGGTACAATGGGCGGCATTGCGCGGAGAGGCTGGGAGAATACAAGCGGAAGGGAAAGCAATGATCAAAAAGGTGATATTGGCATTGGGGCTGCTCGGAATCGTTCCGGGGTTGGTGCTGGGGCAGGAATTTGAGATCCGCAGTTACGAGATCAACGCCCAGGTCAAACCGGAGGTCCAGCAACTGGAGGTGAAAGCGGTGCTCGGGCTGGCCAACCTCTCGGGGCCGGATCTGGCGGACAAGATCCTGCTGGCGAGCGCGAACAAGCCGCGGTTCAGCTTCTTCCTGCACGCCAAGGCGCAAGTCTCCGAGATGAAGGTCAATGGGGAGAAGGTCGCCTCGCGCTCGACAGAGGATGTGCGGAACAACCTGCTGCGGGTCTCGACGGAGATGACCAGCAACCTCGCCTCGACCCGGGACGTGCTGGTCGAGTTGAGCTACACGATTCCGACGCTCGACCGCAGCTCGTCGCTGCACGTCTCCCGAACCGAGAGCTTTGTCCTGCCACAGAGCTTCTGGGTTCCCGTCTACCATACGCCCTACGCCGAGCACGGGGCGGACACGGCCCCGATCAAGATCACGGTCACAGGACCGGCGGGCCTGACGGTCGTCTCCGCCGGCATTCGAAAATCGGAGAACAGCTTCGAGTTGACGCAGGCGGGGCACCCCTTCTTCCTGATGGGAGAGTACGAACTGGTGACGGCGGGAGGCACCGCGACCCCGGTCGAGGTCTACTACCCACGGGGCTCGGGAGAGCGGGGGAAGGCACAGGCGGAGCAACTGGCCGCCGAGGCGGTCCGGATTCAGCAGTTCTTCGCCACCTACTTTGGAGTGGCGGTGCTCTCGCCCTTCCGGGTGGTCAAGACGCAGGCGCGCCAGTTGAGCACCTCGACCTCCGACAGCTTTTCACAGGGGCGAGAGATCGCCTTGACGACCGTCGGCGCGGTGACGGTCGACGACAACCTCTTCCGGCGGGATCGGATTGACCAGGGAACGATCGAGCTGCTCGCCAACGCCGCGGCGCGCGCCTGGATCGATGGACAGGTCCTGCTGCGGGGGCGCGGGACGGGACTCCTCCGCGATGCCCTGCCCACCTATCTCGTCGCCCAGTACCTCGGGGTGCGCTATGAGCCTTCCCAGCGGATCGAGGCGCTCGAGCGCTTCCGCCGCGCCTATTCGACGATCGCGCGCAACGATGCCCCGCTCTTCATGCAGAGTCAGCTCGACCGCAACTACACGACAAGCATCTACAACAAAGGCGCGATGGTCTGGCGGCTACTCGAAGAGGTCGTCGGGAAGGAGAAATTCGCGTCGATTCTGCAATCGTCTCTCTCCCGGAACCGGGTCGACGTGCTCAGTTTTGGAGAGTGGCGCTCCCCGCTCTGCCTGCTGGCGCGCTGTGCCAGCTTCAAGCAGAACCTGCTGGCGGGTGCGTCCGACCGGAAGCGGATCGAGGAGATCTTCAGCAATTGGATCGAGTCGGTCGTCCTGCCTGACTTTGCGGTGGGACAGCCCCAAGCCGTGCCTAATGGATGGGAGTCGACCGTCACCAACTTTGGCAGTGGGGACGTGACGATCGACCTCGTTGGAACGACCGAGTCGGGCGAGCAACTGCGTCGAACGGTTCTCGTCAAGGCGAGTGAGTTCGGGACCGTCAACTTCGCGACCACCAGCCGGATCGTGGCGGTCGAGGCCGATCCAGAGAAGCTCTACCTGCAGAGCGACTACACCAACGACCGGTCGCCCCGCCGCCAATCAGAATCCGAGTCCTTCGGACTGGCCAACCTCGCTTTCAGCCGCAACGAGTTCGAGACGGCCGAGGCACGAGCCCGTGAGGGATTAGCGCAAAACCCACGCGCCGCCACGCTGCAGGCCCTGATGGGGCGGATCCTCCTCGCCCGCGACAAGCGCCAAGAGGCCGGGGCGGCACTCCAAGCCGCGCTCAAGGCCGATCCGATGCCGATCCTCGCCTACGGCTGGGCCCACCAGGGGCTGGGCGAGCTGGCCCTGGCGGAGAACCGCTCCCAGGAGGCGCTCGACCATTTCCGCCGCGCGGCGGCGGCCGATCTCGACGCAGCCGCGACGGTAGCGGCGCGGGACGGGGCGATCAAGGCGGCCCAGGCACTCCAGTCCGCACAGATCCCCGAGGAGGTTCGCGCCTTCCTGCAACGGTTTGACGCGGCGATTTTGCAGAGCACTGCGGCGGTGGTCAACACCTTTGTCGAGATCGGCAACCTGCGTCGCTTCGCGCAGTCCCTCGTCGTCCGCAAGCCGTCATCGTGGGTGACGGAGCCGCTCTGGGCCGAGAAATGGGATGCCAACCGGACCGCCATCGACGTCACCCTCAAGATTCGCATCGATGGGAAGGACTATGCCGGCCGCGCCGTCTATGTCATCACCCAGGCGAGCGGCAGCCCGATCCTCAGCGAAGTGCCCGTCTTTGACGTCAAATAAGGGAGCGCGAGCTACCCTTGGGAGGGCAAGATCGAGATGGAAGGAGCGGGCGACGTGTCGATTCCAAGGCGGGTGCGCCAACGGCTCCTCTGGCTGATCTTCACCTTGACAGT
>JBMOHS010000331.1:0-2602 GCA_049317725.1 Blastocatellia bacterium | reverse complement strand
TGCGGAGAAGTTTCTGTGCGCCTACGTAGCCAAGGACGATTTTCTCTTCTCACCCGAGTTTCCAGAGCCGATCGAATCGCCGCTCGACCGGATCAATCTGATGATGCGGGCACATGGTCATCACCTCTGGGCATATGATGAAACCTCTCTCGGATGGCTCCTCCGACGGGCAGGATTTGATGAGATCGTTCGTCAACCCGGACAAGTCTCTTTGTCCATGGAATTGGCTGGAACAGACCATCCCGAGAGAGAGTTCGAGAGTCTCTACCTTGAGGGAAAGAAGGGGCAAAAAAGCGGCAAGGTGGAACATCGTCGACCGGGAGGCGCCTCTTGATCAAGGCGCTGCGGATCAGTACCCTTCCGCCCACTTACCTGCGTCAGATTGGGCAAGACCAACCGTCAGCGGGAGAGCAGGGGCATGCCGATCAATACGCGGCGTTGATGCACGATGCCTGCTCCTGGGCCGACATGTGGTCGACGGCACTGCGGCCCCTCGGCTGGGCGATGGAGGAGATCGTTGCCAATGCGCGGTCGCTTCAGACACAGTGGGCCACGGAAGCAGGAGTGGCGTTTGGGGAGTCGACTTGGCAGCTCGACATTCTTCGCGAGCAGGTGCGGCACTGCCAGCCGCAAGTACTCTTTCTGACCGACTATGCGAGCTTTCCGGCAGCGTTTGTCAAATCTCTCCGCGAGGTCGCCCCATCGATTCGGCGCATTGGCATCTGGTGTGGAGCGCCGTACCGTAATGCGGCCATCTTTCGGGAATGCGACGTCGTGCTGACGTGCGTACCGGAGCTGGAGCGCCACTTTGTTGCGGAGGGGCTCGACTGCCGGCGGATCGATCATGCCTTCGACCCGCGCATCCTTTCGCGGATCTCCCCTAATGAAGCAGAGACGGCCGTTGGATTCATCGGTTCGATCATTCTGCGCCATCAGTTCCATTCCGGACGCGAGCGGTTGCTCCGCCAGTTGGCGGAACGGCTCGATCTGACGATCTGGTCGGACCTTGTGCAACCGTCCTGGGGGAGCATTCTCCTGATGGCCGGCAAGGTCGCTGGGTACGAGCTGGTCGATCTTCTGCGACGGGGTGGAGTTCCGGAGTCGATCTGGGAGGGGCTGCCGATCCTCGGCCGGATCGCACGGTGGCAGGAGCGACCTTTGATTCCACAGCGTTTTCCGCGAAGCCTCCGGCGGATCGCGCGACCGGCTGTCTACGGCCTGCAGATGTTCGAGCGCTTGCAGCGCACGCAGGTCTCTCTCAATACCCATCTCGACCTCTCGGCGGAGAGTGCTTCCAATATGCGGCTCTTCGAGGCGACTGGGGTCGGTTCCTGTCTTCTCACCGATTGGAAGAAGAACCTCCCTGGATACTTCGAGATCGATGACGAAGTGGCCACCTACCGAAGTCCCGAGGAGTGTGTCGAGAAGGCTTGTTATCTGCTCGATCATCCCGCGAAGAGGCGCGAGATGGCCCTGGCAGGGCAGCGACGCGTTCTCGCCGCCCATACCTTTGCGCAGCGGGCCCCGTTGCTCGCCCAAGCGCTGCTGGGGGAGGTGGGATGAAACCATACCGGATTGCCTGTTTCAGCACGTCGGACCAAGCGGGGGGCGCGGAGCGAATCGCGTCGCTGCTCCACCTCGGGATGAGAGCCCGGGGACACGAATCGACCCTCTTTGTCGGTCAGAAGCGGGGAACTGACGAGAGCACGGTCGAGCTGGTTCCGCGGCAAGCACACCGCCGTCTGGCACGATCCCTGCTCGAATCATCCCGTCGCTTGGCCGTCGATGGGAGAGCGCCAATCTCCCTGGTGGCCTGGAAGTTGGCCCGCCTGCTCGAGATCGATCGCTGGGCCAAGTGGAAGATGGGGCTCGAGGATTTCCACTATCCGGAGAGTCGACTGGCCCTTGACGCCTTTCCGTTTCGCCCTCAACTGGTCCACGGACACAACCTCCACGGGGGCTATTTCGATCTCCGCGATCTGTCCCGCCTGAGTTGGCACATTCCAACAGTGCTGACACTCCACGACGAATGGCTCTACACCGGCCACTGTGCCTACACACTTGGCTGTCAACGTTGGCGGATCGGGTGTGGCGAGTGCCCATCGCTTGCGACCTACCCAGCGGTGAGCCGGGATGCGACACGCTACAACCTGCGCCGGAAAGGCTCAATCTACCGCAAGAGCCACCTTCACGTCGCGACTCCAAGCCATTGGTTGATGGAGCGGGTCGAGTCATCGATTCTGGCGCCAGCGCTCCAGCAGAGGCGGGTCATTCCGTATGGCATTGAACTCTCCGTTTTTCACCCGGGGGATCGGCAAGCAGCGAGACAGCGATTGGGTATCCCGGCCGGGGCGCTGGTCGTGCTCTACCTGGCCAATCGAGGTCGCGCCAATCCCTTCAAGGATTTTGAGACGATGGAGGCAGCGATCGCCTCGATCGGGAGCAGGAGATGGGATTGTGAAATTATTTTCCTCTGTGTGGGCGAGGCAGGGCCGACAGCATCGGTCGGTAGCGCCAAGGTGATCTCACTTGGCTACACTGCGGCACGAGAGGAGGTGGCGGGCTATTACCAAGCGGCCGACCTCTTCGTCCATGCGGCCAA
>JBMOHS010000330.1:0-2631 GCA_049317725.1 Blastocatellia bacterium | reverse complement strand
CAGGGGCCATCTGGCAGGGGCCATCTGGCAGGAGCCACTAAACTTACGCAAGTGAAGAGCATCACGAAATCCCACGTAAAAAAGGGGAAGGAAGAAGGAGTCAGGTCCATGGAGGCAGGTAAGGGAACAGCGAGGCGGCCATTCGTCGAGGTACTCGCTGAAACGGAAACCCTGGCGAGACGGACGGGGGCGATGCAGCGCCCCGGGCCGGCGGGGATTCCCATGCGCCCATTGGGCAAGACCGGGGAGTGGGTGACGATGATCGGGGTGGGCGGATGGGATAGTGTCGTCGAGAAGACAGACGCCGAGGCCGTCACCCTTCTGCGCGAGGCGTTCGACCTCGGGATCACCTTCTGGGATAACGCCTGGGAGTACCACGAGGGTCGTGCCGAGGCGGTGATGGGACGGGCTCTCGTCGAGGGGGCGCTCCGGGATGACGTCTTCCTGATGACGAAAGTCTGTGCACGTGATGCCGTTGGCTTCCGTCGGCAACTCGACGATTGCCTCCGACGGTTACGGACGGACCAGATCGACCTCGTTCAACTCCATTCCATTCAGTATCCGGGTGACCGTGAACGGTACTTTGACCCCGCCACCGGGGCCATGGAAGCAGCGCTCGAAGCGCTCGAGGCAGGCAAATTCCGCTACCTCGGCTTCTCTGGGCACATGGATCCCGGCGATCACCAGACCATGCTCGATGCCCCCTACGACTGGGCCACCGTGCAGATGCCCATCAACCTCGTCGACGCGCACAAATCGGGATTTCAACACCGGATCTTGCGGCAATGCGTTGATCGTCAAATCGGCCCGCTGGGAATGAAGTCACTGGGAGGAAACCAGGGACGCTTCCCGACTGCTCTCGGAATCGATGGCTGGACCCTCCGTCGCTACGCCATGTCGATGCCGGTCAGCTCGCTGATCTGTGGCATGCAGACCCGCGAGGAGCTCCTGGGGACGGTTCGCCTGGCCCAGAACTTTCACCCCTTGCAAGGGGAAGAGCTGCGCACGATTCTCTCCCTGACCCGGGAGGTCGAAGACGACGGACAGATCGAAGAGTTCAAAGTCCGCGGTGGCGCGTTTGGATGCAGCTATCACGGCCCCTTGCTGGCCTCGTCCCCTGACTCCTTCCCATTGTAAGAGCTAACCTCTACTTGACAGCAGAGGACGACGGGCCCAGAAGCAGGCCGTCAGCCCCCCTTCCTACCCGAAAGTTCGCCGGAGGAGACTTCCGTTGGCCAGATACCACTTTGGCGGCTTCCGATTGTTGGAGGAGGAGAAGCAGCTCTTCGGTGGAGAGAAGCAGATCCCTCTCACCAATCGGAGGTTCGCCCTCCTGCTGATCCTCGTCCAGCGTGCCGGTGAGATTGTCACCAAAGAGGAGATGATCGCCGAGGTCTGGGGAGGAGTGACCGTCGAGGAGAGCAACATCTCCCAGCAGATCTATCAGCTTCGACTGCTTCTCGGCGATGACGCCCGCCATCAGAACTTCATCGAGACCCTCCCGTCGATCGGCTATCGCTTCAAGGCCAAGGTGGAACGGGAAGAGACAGAAGTGGTCGAGGAAGTGAACGAGGCGGTGAGTGCCACAGGCGCCTCCCTGCCTGCCCGGGGGGAGGGCCCCTCCAAACGCCGTCGGCACCTGGCCCTGGCCCTTGGAATGATGGCCGCGATTCTTGTCTGGATCGGGACGATCGTGGCGCGAGAGGGCGGGCTGACCGGGAAGGACCGGAATCTGCCGCGCGATCCCTTGGTACGCCCGTTGGTCAGTCTGCCGGGGATGAAAACCCACCCGGCCTTCTCCCGCGATGGCAAGTGGATCTCTTTCAGCCTGAAAGACGGGGTCTCGAACAACTTCGACATCTACCTGATCGAGGCCGATCAGCCCTGGACGCGTGTGCCGCGTCGACTGACCAGCCATCCCTTGGGAGAGTCCCATAGTGCCTGGTCGCCCGATGGCCGGCAGATCGCATTTTTGCGCTTGCCCGAGTTGGCAGAAGAGCGATTCAGGTTGATGATCCTCGACATCGAGACCAAAAAAGAATGGGAAGTGGGACGAGTCTGGGGAGGACTCGACTGGTCCCCCGATGGCCAGTTCTT
This sequence comes from Blastocatellia bacterium, assembly GCA_049317725.1. GTDB lineage: Bacteria > Acidobacteriota > Blastocatellia > RBC074 > RBC074 > CAIOZW01. Next base: position 534 of record JBMOHS010000330.1, on the reverse strand, counting down.
CGCGGTCTCGGACAATCTGACCAACGGGACCTCCTCCGGGATCTTCCTGCTTTCGACCGACGGGCGGGAACGTCGCCCGCTGTCGACCCCCCCTCCGACCAAGAACCTCTACGACTTCAACCCCCGCTTCTCCCCAGATGGGACAAAACTGATCTTTACTCGAGCCTACTCGGACCTGTTTCGGGAAATCTTCCTCGTCGACTTGCGCTCTGGTGCCTTGACGCAGTTGACCTACGATCAGAGAGCGATCGTCGGGACCGTCTGGACACCGGATGGGCAGGAGATCTTGTTCCTCTCCAACCGGTCAGGATTCTACCGGTTATGGCGAATGCCGGCGAAGGGTGGAGAGGCGCAACTGGTCGAAAAGGTGTCGATCGGAGACTTCGGGCAGATGGGAACAAACAGCCTCGCGATCTCGCCGATTGACGAGCAGATCGTACTGGGGACGGAGAGCGAAGATGCCCAGATCTTGGTGCGGAGCCTGCCAGGAACCATCCGTGAACGGGAACGTCCGTGTTGGATCCAATCGTCAGA
>JBMOHS010000329.1:0-2654 GCA_049317725.1 Blastocatellia bacterium | reverse complement strand
TCGGAGGACGTGTGTCCAATCAATCTCTATGCGGCGTTCCTTCAGAACGCCTGAAGTGGGGGGCCACGTCTACCCAGGGTTGCACCCTGGGCTGGTATGCGGCGCCCCGTTGGGGCGCTGGTGGAAATGCCCCCTTTTTGGCACGAAATGTCCAAAGTCCAGCCATCGGTCCTAGGGCCGATGAATCGTCTCATCGAGGTTGAGCAGGGTACGGGTGACGATCGTCCACGCCGCCAACAGGTGGAGATCGATCCCGCTGGGCAGCTTCTGCAGATCTGGCGAGGAGACATAGACGGCGGCAGCGGTCTCCCCGGCAAAGCGCTCGCGCTGCCTTTTGAGCAGCCCGAGGAGCCGCTCCTCCTCGAAGGCGTCGGGAAGCCGGCCCGTCGAGAGCCGGAATCCATAGTGGAGCTTCTCCCGATCGCTCGTCCCCCCCTCCCGCCAAACACGGAGCGCGAGCGCCTGCGCCGCCTCCATGAAGATCGGATCGTTGAGCAGGGTCAGGGCTTGCAGGGGCGAGTTGGACCGTGCCCGCCGCGTGCACGAGACATCGGCGTTCGGGGCGTCAAAGACGGAGAGTGCCGGAAAGGGGACGCTCCGCTTCCAGAAGGTGTAGACGCCACGGCGGTAGCGATCGCCGCCCTCACTCGTTCGCCAGACGCTCCGGCTGCGGAAGCTGACAGCCAGTGCCCCCTCTGGAATCGGCGGAAAGACCGATGGCCCCCCGACCTTCGGGTTGAGCAGCCCACTCGCCGCCAGCGCGATGTCGCGGATCACTTCGGCCTCAACGCGCAGCCGGGGAGCCCGTCCCAGCAACTGGTTGGTCGGATCGACCTCCCTGGCCTCGGGGCTGATCCGCGAGGACTGGCGGTAGGTCGCCGAGGTGACGATCAAGCGATGAATCCGCTTGAGCCGCCAGGCTTGCTCCGCCGGAGCCCCCTCCCCTCCGTCCCGAAACTCGACCGCCAGCCAGTCGAGCAGCTCCGGGTGCGAAGGGGCATCCGAGCGCGTCCCAAAATCCTCCGGGGTCCGCACCAGCCCCTCACCGAAATAGTGCTGCCAGACTCGGTTGACAATCACCCTCGGCAGCAAGGGATTTCGTCGATCAGCGAGCCACTGCGCCAACCCCAGGCGATTGCGCGGTGCCCCCTCCGGAAAAGGGTGCAGGGCCGCCGGCGTCCCCGGCGTGACGAGGTCCCCTGGCCGCTTCCAGTCCCCACGGCGAAAGATGCGCGTCTCCCGCGGGACCGCGCGCGGCGTCACCACCAAGGTCGTCGTCGGAAGTGGCCAGTCTTGGAAGTGGCGGGTGATCTCGCGGTTGGCCTCGGCCCATTCCGGCACCGTTTCACGATAAGCGCGGAACAGTGCCCGCCGCTGCTCTGCCGTGCGCTTGGGAGGGGGAACTTCGAGAAGGGCCCGCGTCGCGGGCGGTAACGGGTCGGCCTTCGGTGCCTTGGCACTGGTCACCGAGACACGAAATCGTCCCAGATTGGGTGCCTCAAACCGCTCGGCCGCGCTGCCGTTGAACTCCTTCTGCATGAGGGAGACTCGCAAGAGCCGGCCTTCCTCGGACGGAGCCAAGGGCTCCTTCAACAAGAAGACCGCCCGTCGATCCTGGTTGCGCAGTCCAGGCCCAGCGTCGAATCCCCACGAGGTCTTCTGGTTTCCGTCGATCGCCAGGCTGATCGGCCGATCCGGCGCGGAAAAGTCGGCCGTTGCCCCGGTGAGGGGCACCATCTCCCACTTCGTTGGGTCGGTCGGCGAGGCCGCCTCGACCTGGAACTCGGAGAGTAGGGCCATGCCGTCGCTCGAGCGCCCGGGGCCTCGCCGTGGCAGGGTATGATCGGTCAAGAGCTCCAACTGAATCGCGGTGATGGGGACCTTCGGCCCCCGCACGGTCAGGTAATAAACGACCGTCGGCGGGTTGTCTCCCCGCGGGATGTGCGAGTGGTCGTTGAACGACTCGAACTTGACCCCGCTGGTCCCAATCAACCCCACCATCTCGGGAATCGACCACTCGACCCGCGCCGCGCGCTGCTCCTCTTCCCAAGTCGCCATCCGCGAAGCGAGGTCGGGCGTCTGGGCGATCAGCCGATCCTCAGCCTGGGCCACCTCGGCGAGGATCTTCTCGCGCTGGCGCACCTCCTCCGGCGTCGGCAACTCCATCTCCGGCTCTTCGTCCTGATTGAGGAAAGCGAAGAAGCGGTAGTACTCGTCGTGCTGGATCGGGTCAAATTTATGGGTATGACATTGCGCACAGTTGATCGTCAGCCCGAGAAAGCCCTTCCCGATCGCGTCGACCCGGTCGAGTACCCCCTCGATGCGGAACTGCTCGGGCTCGATCGCCCCCTCCTCGTTGAGCATCGAGTTGCGCAGAAACCCGGTCGCTGTCCGCTGCGCGGGAGTGGCCCCAGGAAGCAGGTCGCCCGCGATCTGCTCGATGGTGAAGCGGTCGAAAGGCAGATCCCGTTGGAAGGCGTCGATCACCCAGTCCCGGTAGGGCCAGATCGAGCGATCCCGGTCCTTCTCAAAGCCGTTGGTGTCGGCATAGCGCGCGGCGTCGAGCCACCAACGGCCCCAGCGCTCGCCGTAATGGGGACTTGACAGCAAGCGGTCGACCTGCCGTTCCCAGGCCCCCGGGGAGGAATCGGCGA
>JBMOHS010000328.1:0-2668 GCA_049317725.1 Blastocatellia bacterium | reverse complement strand
GAAGGTTTTCCGATTGGAAGCGACGAGGACATCCTGAATTTGAGCGATCCTCCCTACTACACCGCTTGCCCGAACCCGTGGATCCCCGACTTCATCTCCGACTAGGAAAAAGAGAAACCACGAATAAACACCAATAAACACGAATCAGAAGAACACAATTCGTGTGAATTCGTCTTCATTCGTGGTTCAGAATTTTGGGGCTTCCGGGTTTTGTGTGGGTTCCCCCTCAGAGATCCCCGCTGGCAATAAAGGACAACCCACCCTCGTGGAAGAGAAGTACCGTCCGGAACCTTGCCCGATTTCAATTGTTCCCGTACCCGGTCCAGCTCACGCCTGGAGGAGGTCTTCTGCCTGGCGATGGATCTTCTCGATGGCAGCGGCAATCTGCTCCATGTCGGCGCGAGTCCCGAGGAACATCGTCTGGGTAAACCAGACGGCTTCGGCGCAGAGGCGGTCGTTCTCGGGGCACTGGAGGCTCGCGCGGTAGTCGTCGAGCTGCTTGGCGGTGTAGACGTAACGGTAGGCGCGCGACTGGAGCGTGTTCTCGAGGAACGGTTCGCGGTAGAGCGGGGAGTAGCCGCCACCGCCCGGGATGCCTTCGGCGCGGAGGGCCTGGAGGAAGCGGGCGCGGGAGAGGCCTTTGAACGGGGCTGGATCGTAGCGCAGCATGTAGAGGTGATAGGCGTTGCGGGTGCAGCCCTCGTACATCCGCGCGGGGGTGATGCCGGGGATTTCGCGGAGGAGCTTGGTGAGGTGGGCAGCGTTCTGCTCCCGGCGTTGGGCCTGCTCTTCGAGGCGGTTCAGTTGTGCAAGGAGGATCGCGCCCTGAAACTCGGTCATGCGGCGATTGTCGCCATTGCGGACGTAGGCAAAGCTGGTATCGGCTTGGCCGCGGCCCTGGTTATGGAAGCTGCGGCAGATGTTGAGCAGGGTCTGATTCTGGCTGACGATGACGCCGCCTTCGCCGGAGTTGAGGTTCTTGGAGGCCTGGAGGCTGAAGCAGCCGAGGTCGCCGAGCGTCCCGACCTTGCGGCCACGCCATTCGGCGAGGTGCGACTGGCAGGCGTCCTCGAGGAGTGGAATCTGCCGGCGGCGCGAGATCTCAAGGAGCGTGTCCATGTCGGCAACCGAGCCGCCGAGGTGGACGGGGAGGATCGCCCGGGTCCGGGGAGTGATCGCCGCCTCGACCTTGCGGGCATCGATCTGCATCGTCTCGCGGTCGGTATCGACAAAGACTGGGAGGGCGTGCTGCATTAGCACCGCGTTGATCGTTGCGACGAAGGTATAAGGGGGGACGATCACCTCGTCCCCAGGCCCGACCTCGAGGGCATTCATTGAGCAGGCGAGGGCACTGGTACCGCTCGAGGTCGCCAGGCAGTCGCGGACACCGAGCTGCTCTGCCCAGCGCTTCTCGAACTGGGCAACGCGGCTCCCCTCCATCCGGTTCCAGCGCTTGCTGTGGAGCACTTCGAGGAGGTGCTTCTCCTCCGGCTCGGCCATGATCGGCCAAGCGGTGAAGGGGGTGGTCCGGACCGGTTTGCCGCCCAGCAGAGCGAGTTTGCCATTGGCGGCGGCATCGGGGAGGCTGGCGAGCCCACCACCACCAGCGGGCGTGGCCGTGCTAGCACCAGTACCGGCGACAATCGCCGCGCCGGCGGTCGCTCCCTGAAGGAAGGTTCTGCGCGTCAAGGACTGCTGCTTCTGCTTGCTCATGGTGCACCTCTCCAAATCATCAGGAATCAAAATTCCGGCCAAGCCACCCCTCTTGCCCGTCGCGTGAGTCTCTCCCCGCAGCGTGGGCCCGGTTGTTTTTTCTCACGCGAAGGCGCGAAGACGCGAAGGTTTTTCTGGAAGTAGAAAAACCCAGACTCCCACCTACATTCCCGCTCCCCTTTGTGTCTCCGTGCCTCTGTGTGAGTCTCTTCCCCCCCGGGAAGGGACCGGTTGTTTTTTCTCACGCGAAGGCGCGAAGACGCAAAGGTTTTTCTGGAAGTGGCTGCCCATCTTCTTCCATTCTGTCTCTCATCCCTCGCCCCTCACCCCTCGCCCCTATCCCCTCGCCCCTCTCCCCTCGCCCCTCTCCACGCGGGAGCCCCTACGGGGGCACTGCCTCGGTCAAAGTTGCAACAAAGGGATCGCAGGTCATCCGAGACCGTCACGAGGTTAGAGTTCGATTTCAGACGAAGACGACCGTCTGGGAGTTGGGAATCTCGAATTTGCTGCGGCAACGCGGATTGGGGCAGAAGAGTTGATCGTCGATGCGGACGAGGTAGTCGCGTGCCTTGGCAAACTTGGCGCGGTCGAGTTCGCTGGCGCCGCGGGGGAGGTCCCGCTTCTTCGAGCGGCGCAACCAGCGAATCTTGAACTCGGCGCTCTCGCGACACCGCGGACACGAATAGGTCGCTGTCTTGATCTCGGTCTTTTCCTGATAAAAGTCGCGTTCGTCCATGCTTCTCCACCGTTCAGTCGTTCATTCCGAGCCCGAAGGCTAGACCCAAGGCTTATTGGATGGGCCATCCGGACCTCTTGGACGCCACCTCAAGCAATGTTGGGAGAGGGGGCGACCAATGGCCGTAGTGTACTCCGAAGCTCGGTCCTGGGGAAGAAAATTTCCGCACTCCGGGAAAGTCTCCCCCGCGGGTGGAGACTGTGCTAGTCTGGCGCGCAT
>JBMOHS010000327.1:0-2693 GCA_049317725.1 Blastocatellia bacterium | reverse complement strand
GTTGGCTGAAAGGCTAGGATTCCCTTTCTTTGCGGATGTGGCGGAACTGGTAGACGCGCAGCGCTCAGGACGCTGTGAAAGCAATTTCGTGGAGGTTCGAGTCCTCTCATCCGCATCAAAGAACTCACATTTCCTCGTAGTCGATCCAATCAAGTCGGGTCAAATCGGGCAGGCAGTCAGGCAAGGAAGGCATTCTTTCTTTGCCGACGGTAATCAGACATTTCCCATGACATCATCGGTTGAACAGGCGGGCGAATCCCCGTATGCGGCGTTGCGGGAGCGCCCATTTCTCTCCTTTCTGCTGGGTCACATTCTGTCAGTGTTAGGCGTGCAGATGCAGACCGTGGCGGTGGGATGGGAGTTGTACGAGCGGACAAACTCGGCGTGGTCCCTGGGACTGGTTGGGTTGATCATGGCGGGGCCGATGATTGGGCTGGCGCCGATCGCGGGACAGACCGCCGATCGGATGGATCGGCGGAGGCTGCTGATCATCGCTTCGTGGGTCGCGGTTGCCAGCTCGCTTGGACTGGCTCTGGCCTCCGCGGCTGGGAGTGGGCAGGAGGGGAGCAGAGGAGTTGGCTGGATCTACTTCTGCTTGTTGGGGAGTGGGTTGGCGCGGGCTTTTCAAGGACCGGCACGTTCCTCTCTCATGCCATTGCTCGTTCCGCGGCCTCTCTTCAGCAATGCCGTGACCTGGGCGGTCAGTGGGTTCGAGATGGCTTCGATGGTGGGTCCGGCCCTGGGAGGGATCCTCATTGCGGCCTTGGGTGGGGCACAATGGGTCTATGTCCTGAGTGCCGCCGGGAGCCTGCTCTACGTGGTGATGCTCGGTTCGCTCAAGGGATCCTCGTACCGGGCAAGCCGGTCGACCCCCAGCGAAAACAGGGCGGAAGAGGGGCGGAGTGGCTGGCAATCCCTCATGGCTGGGTTTACGTATGTCGGGTCGAATCGGCTCTTGTTGACGATCATGACGCTCGACCTTCTGGCGATCTTGCTGGGAGGAGCCGTCGCCCTTCTGCCGATCTACGCTCGCGACATCCTGCAGGTTGGCCCGCAGGGCCTGGGCTGGTTGCAGGCGGCTCCCCCGCTGGGGGCGGTGACGATGGCGTTGCTGACCGTGCACCTCCCCCCCATTCGACAGGCCGGACGGGCGCTGCTCTGGGCGGTGGGTGGCTTTGGCGTGGCGACGCTCATCTTTGGTCTGTCGACCCATTTCTGGCTGTCGATGGGGATGTTGTTTCTGACGGGGGCCTTCGATAACATCAGCGTCGTCATTCGCCAGACGATGGTCCAATTGCTGACGCCAGACGAGATGCGAGGACGGGTCTCGGCGGTCAATGGGATGTTCATCAATGCGTCGAATGAGATTGGCCGCTTCCGGGCTGGGGCGATGGCGGGACTGACCGGGCCGGTCTTCTCCGTCGTCGGAGGGGGGATCGGGTGCCTGCTGGTGGTGATGGTGATCGCGGCGCGTTCCGCACCCCTGCGTGCCTACGGTTCCCTCGTCGGAGAGCGGGAAGCGGTCGACGGAGAGGCGCCCCAGAGTACAGCTTGAAGCGGAGGGGGATGTGAAAAAAGTTCACCTGCAGTATGGTCACGATGGGCTGGAGATCTCGCTGCCCTCGGAACGGGTCACCGTGCTGGAGCCACGTTTCGTGCCGGGGCTGCCCGATGAGGCAGCAGCCTTCCGGGAGGCGGTTCGCCAGCCGATCCAGAGTCGGCCCCTGGGAGAGTTGATCGGCGCAAAGGACCGGGTCGCCATCGTCATTGCCGACTTGACGCGCCCCTTGCCCTCAGATCGACTGCTTCCGTGGCTGTTGGAAGAGATTGCTCACGTTCCGGATGAGCAGGTGGTGATCCTTAATGGAACCGGTTCTCACCGAATCAACACAGCGGAAGAGCTGGAACGGATGGTCGGAGCCGAGGTCCTTCGGCGCTGCCGAGTCGTCAACCACAACTCGCACGATCGCTCGACAATGGCAGTGGCGGGTCGCACACCGGAGGGTCGCGAGGTCCTCTTGCAGCGCGACTATGTCGAGGCCGATAAACGGATTGTCCTCGGCTTCATCGAACCCCATTTCATGGCGGGCTTCTCCGGCGGATACAAGGGGATCTTCCCAGCCATCGCGGATATCGACTCGATCATCCACTACCATCGAGCCGAGGTGATCGGAGATCCGCGCAGCACCTGGGCCGTCCTGGAGGGCAATCCGACGCAGGAGCAGATTCGGGCCTACGGATCCCTGATCCCAGTCGACTTCTGCATCAACGTCACCCTCAATCGGCGACGGGAGATCACCCGGTTCTTCTGCGGGGAGGTGATCGCCGCGCACGAAGAGGGGTGCCGATTCTCGAAAGCCACGGCCATGGTCGCCTGCCCGGAGCCGTTCCCGATCGTCGTGACGACCAACAGCGGCTATCCGCTCGACCAGAATCTCTATCAAGCCGTCAAGGGGATGTCGGCGGCGGCGCAGATCACCACTCCGGGGGGCTTGATCCTGGCGGCATCGCGCTGCAACGACGGCTTCCCCGACCACGGAAATTTCAAGAAGCTGCTCTTCGAGCATCCGACGCCGGAAGCGATTCTCGAGACGGTGCTCGCGCCGGGATTCCTGCTCTTCGACCAATGGGAAGCGCAACTGCTGGCGATGATCCGGCGTCAGGCCCGTGTCGGCCTCTACAGCGAACTCTCC
>JBMOHS010000326.1:0-2697 GCA_049317725.1 Blastocatellia bacterium | reverse complement strand
AAAAGATGCTCCATTTTTCCTTGGCCCGTTAATGGGGGGCGAGACAGGGACGTTTTCCAGGTGCAAGAGAGATGAACCGGACCGACGATCGACCAGATGGGAGCAGGAGGGAGCAAGTGCAAGGAACCATGACACAACCCTGGCAAGTGGTGGAGGAGAGTGCGCCGGCCAGCGAAGAGGGGGAGGCGAATCGGGATCTGACGCGACTCTTCGAGGCGCATCACGACCGGGTCTTTCGCGTCGCTTGGCGATTGACGGGCAGTCCGGTCGACGCGGAGGACGTCTTGCAGACGGTCTTTCTCCGCCTCTCGCGAAGAAAGGATCTCGACCTTGCGCCGAGTCCGGGCAGCTATCTCCACCGGGCGGCGATCAACGCTTCTCTTGACTTGCTGCGCCAACGGCAGCGGGTCTCGATGGTGTCGATCGATGAAGCAGCGGAGCTGATTCCGCTCGACTCGTCGCTCAGTCCAGAGGCGCATCAGGTCAACGAGCAGCTGCGCGGGGCGATCCGCCAAGCGATGGCTACGCTCAAGGGACGGTCGGCGGAGATGTTTGTCCTCAAATATGTAGAGGGGTTCAGCAACCAGGAGATTGCCACCCGACTCGGAACATCGGCCATGGTGGTCGGCGTGATGCTCCATCGAGCCCGAGCGCGAGTTCGCAAGCAGCTTGGCGACTACCTGGGCGAATCCTTGACCTGGACCAATTCGATTCCAGAGGGCGAGGGCCGGGCACCCGGCAGAGACTGAGAGAGGCAGAGTCACCATGAATGACCAGAAGACAACAGCAAAGAATCTCACCAAGCATGAACTGGAGGGCCTCCTCGACGCGGGCTTGGCAGCTCTCCGGACTGACTCCCCCGACACGGCAACGATGACCGAGGCGGCGGCGCGGGTCCAGCACCAACTGGGGATCGAATCCGCTCCCACACAGAATGAATGGCAGGGTTGCGAGGATCTGCGTGCCCTGATTCCCCTCTATCTCGGCAAAATGAGCGGGGAGCAACTCTCACCGGCCCGAGTCTTGCTGCTGGAAGATCACCTTGGCGAGTGTGTCGTCTGTCGGCGGGCCCTGCGCGAGGCGCGGGGAGTGCGCGGCAGCGACCAACCATCAAGGCAGCTCCCCTCTCCGAAGCGAGACCGCTGGCAAACGATTCGGGGAGGGGGCCTTCGATGGTCTCCGCCCGTCCGCTGGGCAGTCGCCGCGCTCCTCGTTGGGTCGCTCGGCTTGATCGGCTGGACCTGGTGGCAGCGCTTCGTCTCCCCCTTTGGACGACTGAACCCGACGGTCGAAGCTGCCAGCGGGGAGATCTATCGGGTCAGTGAGAACCAGATCGTCCGGCTGGGGGTTGGCCAGCGCGTCGAGAGAGGGGAGCGGCTCCGGACAGGCCGCGAGGCGACGGCCCTCGTCCGCCTCGATTCCGGCACAACCCTCGAGATCGAGGAGCGCTCCGAACTCACCTTTCGGGAGACGCGAGAGGGAGTGACCCTCGGGCTCGAGCGGGGACGAGTCATTGTCGAGGCGACAGCGGATCCTGAGCGACGCCTCTTTCTCGCTGCCGATGGCGCTGTGGTGACGGTCGAGGGGTCGGTCCTGGCCCTGACACAAGGGACCAAGGGGGCGCGCATCTCGGTGATCGAGGGCGCGGCCACCGTGGCTCAGACCGGCTCTCGCCGAACTTTGCGGGCCGGCGAGCAGCTCACCACCCACCGCAGCATCGAACCGGCCCCGATTCCCCAAGAGATCGCCTGGAGTCAACAGTCGGATCGCTACCAGCGGTTGCTGGCCCAGTCCGATGCCCTGCGTCGCCAAATCGATGGGACGATTTCGCTCCCGGCCGCCCGCTATTCGACGCACCTGCTCGAGCAGATGCCCGAGTCGACGACCATCTACTTGACGATTCCCAACCTCGCGACGACCCTCGCCGAGGCCGATCGTTTGCTGGCCGAGCAGCTTGCCCAGAGCCCCGAGCTCAATGCCTGGTGGACGGAGCAGCAGGCCAAGCCGAACGGCCGACAGGGCATCCGGGACGCGCTCGATTTCGCCCGCAAGGTCGGGCCCTATCTTGGCCAGGAGATCGCGTTCGGTGCCACTCCTGCCATCAATAAGGGCGCGCCAGAGTCGGTGCTGCTCCTCGCGGACCTGCGGGATCGACAAGGCCTCCGCGCCACACTCGAGCAGGGAACGAGCCAGGGACTGCTCTCGCACGAGTCGTTTGTCCTGGTCGAGAATCCGCTGACTTCACCTGTGATGGCCGCCACCCCCGGCAAGGATCGGCTCCACCTTTGGCTCGGCAATGACGTCCTTGCCGCCTCCCCCAACCTGGAGACCTTGCGCCAGCTCGCCCTGCGTCAACAGAACCCGGCGAGGCGGACCTTTTTGGCCCGTCCTTTCGGCGAGCGCATCGCCAGCCTCTACCGGGAAGGGGTTGGGTTTCTCGTCGCGGCCGACCTCGAGCGGATGATCACCCCCGCCCTCAACGCGGACAAAGGTGCGGCAGTTGCCCGGCAACTTGGACTGATCGACTTGCGCCACGTCGTGATCGAGGTTAAGGAGAAAGACGGACGGGCCTTCAACCGCGCCGTTGTCGGCTTCCAACCGAAGACCGCTTCCGCCCAGGGCACGGCCCACGGGATTCCGACTTGGCTGGCGGCCCCCGGACCGATGGGCTCGCTCGACTTCATCTCGCCGAATGCC
>JBMOHS010000325.1:0-2713 GCA_049317725.1 Blastocatellia bacterium | reverse complement strand
GCGTCATCGTCTGGTAGGCGTCCCGGTAGCGCCGGATGAAGTTGCGGGTTGCCTCTCGATCACTCAAGCCGGAGCGGTCGAAGACGCCCGGGCCGGTGGTGAAGACGCGTGGCCCGAGAATGTCACCGGTCTCGACGAGGTCGGCATAGGCGTAGACGTCAGTTGTCGAGCTCTGCGGATCGCGCGTAGTCGTCACACCGTAGGCGAGGTTGGCGAGGTACTGCCAGACCTGCGTTTGATGGACATCACGCGGGGGCCACATGTGGGCGTGAACATCGACGAGGCCAGGGATGATCGTGCGGCCGGAGACATCGATGACCCGGGCACCAGCCGGGAATGGAGGCGTCGGGCGTCCCTTGGCCGGGAGGGCACGGATCTCGGTGATGCGGTTGTCGGTGATGGTGATCGCGCCGCGCTCGATCACCTCCTGTCCCTTCATGGTGACGATGCGGGCCCCGCTGAGGACGATGGTTCCGCTCGGGCGGGCCCGGGGGCGTTCGATGACGATGGCGGCCTGCTCCGGCTTCTCCGCCTGGAGCGGTTGCCAGAAGAAGGTCGCCCCCCAGGACCAGGTGACCATTTCGCCGCCGGCCGACCAGCCGAGGTAGTCTCCGCCCTCGGCGGAGAGCTTCCGAACAGGGACGGGTGGTGTCGGGGCTGTGACGTTGACGGTGACCGTCTCGCCACCGGCGCGGGGCAGGGTGACGAGGTAGTGCTTGCCCTGGACTTCGCAGAAGGCCTTGGTACCGTCGGGGGAGATCCGGATCGCGCTGGCACTGGGAGTATTGGGTGGGGCTCCACTGCCCGTCACCCGCAGGTGGGTCCGTCGATCGAGCCCGTCGAGCCGCAGCGAGGTCAGTCCCTGCTGGGTCGTCAGGTAGACCCGCTCCGAGCTGGCAGTGAAGTGGGGATAACGTCCCCCTTGGGTCGGTCCGATCAGCACCGACTCGCCGCCGCTGGCCGGCAGGTAGCGCAGATCGCTCCCGGTGCTGCCCGGGATGCCGGTCACCTCCCCTTCGGCATGGCCATGCAGCAGGGCCTCCGTCTCCGAGCGGAATTCGTGATCTCCGGAGAGGTCGGAGAAGAGATGGTCGGCCATGGCCCCGGTGACGAAGACGATCTTGCTGTTGTCGGGCGTGTAGGCCGGGTAGCTATAGAAGGCCGCGCGGCGGGTCAACTGCTCGGCGGGCCCGCCCGCGCGCGGGACGCGGTAGAGGTGCCCTCCGTCGCGTGTCCAGGTCGCAAAGGCGACGAAGGCACCATCGGGTGACCAAGTCGGCATGAACTCGCCGACGTCGAGCGTGGTCAGGCGCCGTGGCGTCCCGCTGGGCAGGTCCTTGACGTAGAGTCGATTGAACGCAGTGAAGACGACCTGCTTCCCATCCGGGGAGAGGGACGGATAGCGAATCAGACGGGCGCGGACGGGGGCTTGATCTTCGACGCGGTAGTCGGACCGCAGATGAGCGGCAAGGTCCATCTCGACCTGGGCAGTGAAGGGGAGGGTCGTCGCTGCACCGGTCGTGAAGTCGACCCGCTTGATCTTCCCGCCGATGTTGATCAGCAGCGACTGACCATCCGGCAGAAAGGCGTAGCCGGGAAAGGTGTCCCGGGTGGCTCTCGACTCCTGGTCGTCGCGCGTCGCGTGATCGATCAACCAGCGCTCCTCGCTGGTCTCGAGGTCGCGCACCCGCAGGGCGGTGCGTGTCTGCCAGCGGGTGGCATAGACCAGAAAACGCCCGTCGGGGCTCAGCACCGGGCGCATCGCGCTGCCGGGGGCGTTGGTGATCGTCGTCGTCTCACTGGTCGTCCGGTCGAAGCGGACGATCTGCCAGAGCGGAAACTGCGCGTTGTAGTTGAAGGCACCATTGCGCTGCGCCCAATAGAAGAAGCGGCCATCCGGGGAGGCGACGATCCCCATCTTGTTCGATTGCTGGCGCATCGCCCCCGAGCCCTGGCCCGGCTCGGCCGGTGGGGGCGGGGGCGGGCCGATGCTCACCCCACTGCCGCCGTCGCGGTGCCATAGGTAGCCGTGGAAGGTTCCGATCCCGCGCTCCGATTTCGAGGCGATGATGTACTGGCCGTCGGGTGTCCAAGAGGGAGAGAGGAACATCAGCATCCCCGCACCACGCCCCTTGGTGATCGGCTTCGGATTGCCACCCTCCGGGTCGCAGACCCAGAGCTGCTCCGCGCCGCTGCGGTCGCTGATGAAAGCGATCTGCTTGCCGTCGGGCGAGAACTTCGGCTGGCTCTCAAAGGACATCTCCCCAACGATCCGCTTCGCCTCCCCTCCCGTCATCGGCAGCGTGTAGAGGTCCCCCAACAGATCGAAGACGATCATCTTGCCGTCGGGAGAGACATCCAGCGACATCCAAGTCCCTTCGTCGGTCGCGAAAGAGATCTTCCGCTCCGCTTTGAGGATCAGCTCCTCCTTGCGTGCATCGGCTTTTCCTTCTTGTGGCGAGCTGGGAGAGAGCCCGAGCGAGTCTCGAACGGCCTCGACTCTGGTCAGTGCCGGATGGATCAACAGGAGGGCGCAGAGCAGCCCGCCGCCGGTGGTGATGATTCGCTTCTTTATCATGAGGGAAAGACCTCGGCACGTCCGATCCCCGGCCTGTCCCACTGCCGACTGATTCTGCTGGCATCAAGACCGCAGTGAGGAAAGATCGAGTTCAGACTGTAGACGACAAACTCCATTGAGATTCACCGGTGAATC
>JBMOHS010000324.1:0-2799 GCA_049317725.1 Blastocatellia bacterium | reverse complement strand
CATGGAGTGGGCTCTTTTCTGGCAAGAGTGGTCTTCACCGTTCGGTCAGTACCTCCGCCAGCCAATTGGCGAGAACGAGCGGGGTCAGGTTGCGGACGCTGCGGGTTGGGGGGGAGAGTCAGTCGGGAGCGTCCCGTCCTCCGCTCGCCCCGGACGATGGTCGAGGAGCGGTTTGAGCGCAATGCCCAAGGATCCAAAAAGAGAGAGGGAGTAGAGCAGTTCCGTCGCCGTGAAGGAAAACCCTGCGAGCAGGATGCCAAGGACATTGACCGCAGTGATCGTGCTGGAGTAGCCAATATTGAGTCGCATGTTGCGGTCGAATTCACGGGACAGCTCAAAGAGATGGAGCAGTTGATCGAGGCTGCCGTCCATGAGAACGATCTGAGCTGTATCGGTTGCCACGGTCGTCGCCCCACGCAGCGAGACCGAGACATCCGCTTGGCGCATGGCAATCGCGTCGTTGATGCCATCTCCGATGAACCCGACCTTCCTTCCGCCGGCCTGGAGCTGTTCGACCAACTCGGCCTTCGCTTCCGGCAGAGTATTGGCGAAATAGCCGGTCATTCCCAGATACTCGGCCAGCTTCCGGGTCGGCGCTTCCTGATCGCCAGAGATGATATAGAGATCGACTCCGCGCGATCGAAGCCCGGCGACGATCTCGCGCGCCTCTGGTCGAATCGTCGGTTGCAGCTCGAGGCAGCCGACCAGCCGGTCCCCGACCGCCACCATCACCAACGAATGGCCCTCCACCTTCGCACTCGCCGTCAGGTCGTCAACTTCAGGAGGAACTTCAATCCCCTCGAGTGCCATGAAGCGACTGCTCCCAACACGGATCGCCCCGGCTTCTCCAGCGGAGGCCGCCAACCGAACCCGGATTCCATATCCTACTTCGTAATGGGCCTCGTCGATTGTCGGCAGTTCGACGCCTTGCGCAGCGGCGGCGGTGACGATGGCACGAGCCACCGGATGGGTCTGGCGGGCCTCCGCCGCGGCCGCCAGCCGCAGAATCTCCACCTCCTCCAAGTTGGCCAGGCGATAGATTCGCGTCACTTGCGGCTGCTCGATCGTCAAGGTCCCCGTCTTGTCGAAGATGACGGTGCGCACGCGGGCCAAATTCTCGAGGGCGACTCCCTCCTTGACCAGAATTCGCCGCCGGGCCGCCAAGTTGAGGTAGTTGAGCATCGCCAGCGAGCCGGAGAGATAGGTTCCCGTCGTCGAATTGGCACCGATCAGGCTGACGGCGCCATCCGGCCCGAGCAAAGGCCAACTGACCAGTACGGCCCCGAGAGTCGGGACGGCCATTTTATCGGCCACGGCCAAGGCATTGAGACTCTTCGGGCGAGTGTTCTCGGCGGCCCGGTTGAGAATGGCCGCGATCTGCCCCGCGGTCGTCTCCGCGCTCGTCTTCTCGACCCGCAGATCGAAACGCCCGGAGATGACCATCGTCGAGGCCAAGACCGGATCGCCAATTCCCTTCTCGACCGGTTGTGACTCGCCGGTCAACATGTGCTGATCGATGGTCGCCTCCCCGGCGATCAACGTCCCGTCGACGGGAACGATCTGCCCGGCGTGGAGGACCAACGTCTCCCCCAACTGTAACTGCTCGAAGGGGATCTCGATCTCGTCCCCCTCGGCGCGCCGAATCCAGACCGAGGTCGGCTGCAACTGAAAGAGGCTGAGCAGATTGTCGCGGGACTGATTCTCCCCGATCGCCTTGGCCTTGAGCATCAGTCCATAGAGAACCGCGCCAATTGAGCCGATCGTCGCGTAGCCCCCCAACCAGAGATAGAGACTGTAGATACAGATCAGGTGGACCGCCCCGATCTTTCCTGTCTCTTTCCATTGCCGATAGGCCAGTGGGTACTTGGAGCTGGAGGCCAGGATTCCCACGGCAATCGCCAGGGGGAGGCAGGGGGGGAAGAGGTGGCTCATCAAGGCGAGACTCAGCGCCACCAGTCCGAGCCCCAGGCGACGGTTGGCCACCTTCTCTTCTGGTCGCAACGCGACCAAGTCGCCGTGGAGGAGGGTCTGCAACTCGACGCGGCGCGCGTTTCCCAGCAGCGGATCGATTCGCTCCTGCACCAATTGCTGGAATCGGTCATCGATCGCAGCCAGCCGCGGAACGACTTCTTCCTGATACTTGCGGACTCCTGGCTGACAGAACTGCTCGAGCGATTCAAGATAGGGCAAGGCCAGCCGTTTGACCTGTCGCACGTGGGGCTGAAAATGGCGGTCGAGCGTCGCAACGGTCGACTGAAATTCCTCCCGCAACTCTTGCCGAATCGGCCGAGACTGCTCCTCGATCGTGTTCGCTTGTTGGCGAACCTCCTCGACAATCTCTTGACGCAGCTCTTCAAACTCTGGGCCGTAGGTCTCATCGAGCCGTCTCGCCTTCTCTTGAACCTCTTCGCGGACCTCTTGCGCCAGTTCGCGAATCTCCGGCAACACCTCCTGCTCAAACTCTTTCCACTCGCTCTTGATCTCTCCGACCCAGCCCCATCGAGGGCCATTGGATGGGTCGATCGGCGTGCTTGGGTCGGCTTGGCCGGCATCCGCGCCAACCACGCTGTGCCATCCCTTGGCGAGATGACCGAGAATCCCTCCGATTCCGTGACCATTCCCGTTGAGACCTGCCCCAAAGAGACTCATAGCGCAATCCATCTGCCAGCCAATTCAGGGAGGCAGTGCAGAGCTGCCTCCTATTCGTCCAATCTTCCGACCCAGCTCGACACAGAGCCAGCTCCAGACCAGCCGATCCCTCTCAACCCACGACATCAGATAAGCCGGCGCAATTCTTGG
>JBMOHS010000323.1:0-2813 GCA_049317725.1 Blastocatellia bacterium | reverse complement strand
CAAGCCCGCCCCTGGGCCAAGGCGATCAAGGAAGAGGTCCTCGAACACCGGATGGTCCCCTTTCAGGTCGTCAAAGGGTATGGAGAGTTCCGGAATCCCTACTTCCTCACGCAGCGAGAACAAGAACTGCTGCTCTCCTGGATCGAGGGGGGAGCCCCGAAGGGGGACGAAAAGGACTACCCACAAGCCTCGATTCGCTCCCGGCTGCGCGGAGAGTCGATCGAAGGCAAGGAGCCGGATCGCTGGCTCCCAATCCCTGATGTGATCCGGATTCCGGCAGGGCAGACCAGCCTCGACCGTTGCGTTGTCCTCGAGGCGGGTAATCAGGGACCGGTCTGGGTCGAGCAGTTCGACTTCCAACCGGGCAACCGGGAGGTCGTCTCCCGAGCGGACTACTATCTGGTGCCATCGGGGAAGGCCGGGGGAGATCCTTGCTCGTGGCCAACCGCGCGGCTGACACCGATTGGGAATTGGGTGCCGGGTGCCGTCTCGGCCCCGCTACCTCAGGGAATGGGCTACCGGATTCCAAGCAAGGCCCGGTTGGTGATCCGCCTGCGTTATCAGGGAGTCGACCGGGAGACGACCGATCAGAGCCGGCTGGGGTGGCACATCAAACGGGAGACAGTGCCCGCCCTCGCCGTTGGCCATCAGCGTCTCGCGGGCCCCGTGGTGGTCGCCCTGCCGGCAGGGGAGCGTCAGCGACGAGTCTCCTTCACCGAGGAGCTCCGGCAGGAGCGTCAGGCGATCGGACTGCGCCCCCTTCTCTTCCCGTACGCGACATCGATCGAGGTCAAGCTCGACCGACCCGACAGCACCAGCGAAGTCCTCCTCGTTGCGCGAGGGTACCGGTACGACTGGCAACCCGCCTACTACTTCAAGCAGCCGGTCCGGCTTCCGCGCGGATCGAGGCTGACCGTCATCGCCTACCTCGACAATTCGGAGGAGAATCCGGCCCTCACCGATCTCCCCCGGCGACGCATCCGTTTCCGGGAGCCCCTCCTCGAGCTGATCTCGGCCTCGCCCGTCATGCCTGCCGCGACCGCCTACTCAAACTGACGGCGGAACTCGTCAAAGAGGTTCGTGAGTCGACCAACCTCCGCGCGGAGCTGCGCGACCTCCTCCTCAAGGCGCGTACAGCGGAGGGCCAGCCCCGTGTCTTCCTGCCCTCTCGTCCTGGGGGGCGGCGCGTCGAGTGGAGCCTCGGTCTCGACGGGCCCGCTCAGACAGTGGGCGTAGCGGGACTCTCTGGCATTGGGCAGCCGCGCCAGCCGGGCAACGAGGGGCTCGGGGCGAGATGTCAGCGCCGCCAGGACCGTCTCGACCTGCGGGAGGCTCTCGAAGCTGTGCAGGTGGGCGGTGCGTGTGCGCAGCTCACCCGGCGTTTGCGGACCGCGCAGCATCAAGACGCAGAGGATCGCCGTCTCTTCCGGGTCAAGATCGTACCCCTTCGGAAAGACGTGGCCATATTTGACGGTGCGGGCCTCCGATCCGTGAAAGGTGTAGACGAGCTTCTTCTCGCGCAGAGAGTTGAGCGCCCGCTGCACCGTCGACTCGTCATAGGCGACGACCGGGTCGCGCTGATTCTTCTGGTTGCAGGCCTGGATCAGCCCATTGACGGTCATCGGGTAGTAGTCTGGAGTCGCGAGCTGTTTTTCGACCAGTGCTGATAGGACCCGGACTTCAAATTCATTGAGATCCATAGTACTCCAAGTGTGAGGGAAAGCCGGTCAAAGGCCGGCCGATTTTAGGGCTGGACCTTGGCCCACCCTGACCGAAGCCTCTGCCCGGCGGCATTGAACCACCAGGATGACGATGAGGAGCGGGGCCAAGAGCAGGAACTCGCGCCGGCAGTAGGGCCAGGCCTCGACCGCGATCGCGCTCCAACTCTGAGTCGCCGGGTTCGGGTAGAAGGCATAGTTCGGAAGGATGCCCCATCGAACCTTCTGCTCGATCCACGGGGAGAGGAGAGCAGCCCCACCGAAGAGATCCTTGGTCGAGGCATCGAGCAGTCCGTGCGAGAGAGCCGCGCCAAGATAGCCCGCATAGGGGCGACAGGCGACCTCGCCTCGGAGTAACGTCAGAGCGGCGCTGATCGCAAGAGCGAAGAAGATCGAGTGAGTGAAGCCGCCGTGAACCTCCACCCCCCACCCCAGGCCCCAACTGAGCAGGAGGTCGATGTCGGGCAGTGCGCCAAGAAGGGCCCCCCAGAGCACCGCCCACCAGCCCGTCCGGAGATTCGTCGCGCGGGTACGATCTTTGGAGAAGACTTGGGGGAGGAAGAGATCACGGCGACTGAGCGCGACGAGGGTGGCGCCGATCAGGCTGTGCGCGACGGGCATTGGCATCGGTCCCACCTCCCGCTCACCGCTGATAGAGAAGGTCCTCGATTCTGGTCACCTCTCGTCCCATCGCTCCGTCCACCCCGGGGGCACGCTGCTCGCGCACGGCAGCGACAAAGTCGACGATCGAGGGCAGATGGAGGTTGGAGTGCGGAGGATGGGTCTCGACGAGCTCTCCCTGCGCGGTCCGGATGACCATTTCGCCCCGATTGAGGACTGGGATCGAGATCACGCCTTCGCTGCCGTCGATCTGGACGGAGTCGCGTGACTCCCACGTCGCGTGGCTCACCGTGAGTGTCGCCAGTGCGCCGCTCTCAAAGCGGAAGGTGGCGGTACTGGTATCCTCTACCGCCCGTCGAAAGAGGACGTGGGCGTGGTGGCCAGTAGCTTCGCGGATTGGCCCGAGCAGGTGGAGGAGCACCTCGATCCGGTGACAACCAAAGTCCATCATCGGTCCGCCTCCCCCTTGAGCAG
>JBMOHS010000322.1:0-2891 GCA_049317725.1 Blastocatellia bacterium | reverse complement strand
TCAAGTCTCGGGCCTGATTCGCGTCTGGGATCCGAAGATCCGGCCGCAGTTTACGCAGCAATGGAACCTGACGCTCGAGTATCAACTGGCGAGTGGGACCTCAGTCTCGGCGGCCTATGTCGGCAACAATGCGACCAACCTCGTCGCGCCGACCGACTGGAACCAGCCCCGCCCGGGACCCTCCAATGTTGCACCGGCACAGTGGGCCTCGATTCAGAGCCGCCGCCCGCTCTTCCCCGTCTTGCCGCTCGTGACCAACATCAGCGGCACGGCGACCTGGGCGATCAGCAACTACAACAGCCTCCAGGTGAGCATGCGGCAGCGCATGACCAAGGGGCTCGAGTTTCTCGCCTCGTACACTTTCAGCAAGGCGCTGACCGACAACCTTGGCTACTACGGAAGCGGGGGCGTCGCGACCCAGTCCGCCTACTCCTATAATCAATATGCCCAGCGGGAGTACAACTACGGGCTGGCCTTCTTCGACAACCGCCACAACTTCGTCTGGTCGGGGACCTATGAGCTTCCCGTCGGGAAAGGTCGTTCCCTCGGGACCGACATGAACAGCTTTCTCAACGCCATTGTCGGGGGATGGAACGTGACCTCAATCGTCCAACTGCGCAGCGGCTTCCCGCTGACGGTGACGACCAGCCTCGACCGCAGCTTCCAGAATCCCCGCGGTGGCCAGAAGCCCAACCTGGTTGGAAATCCGAAGCCGGCCAATCAGACGATCGAAAACTGGATCAACCCGGCGGCCTTTGCGGCCCCGGCAGATGGGACCTTCGGGAACTCACCCGTCGGCGTCATGCGGGCTCCCGGCTTCGCCAACTGGGATTTCGGGGTCGGGAAGAAGTTCCAGGTGACGGAGAACAACTTCTTCGATTTCCGGGCCGAGTTCTTCAACTTCACCAACCACCCGAGCTTCGCGCCGCCCGGGCGGAACTTCAATGACTTGAACACCTTCGGACTCATCACCGGGACGGTCAGTCCTCCCCGGTCGATCCAGTTCGCGCTCAAGTACATCTTCTAACCCCGACGAGGGGGAGAGTAGTGGATCCCTGCCAGACGGGGATCGGTCACCGGCGGTGGCCCTTCCTGTTCCCATCCGTCAGACGGTGGAGCAGGGGGGCCATTGCCGTTTCTGGCTGTGGGAGGAAGGCATGAGACGACGACAGTTCATGGCGGGGGTTTCAGCGCTGGGCTTGGCGTGGAGCGAGGCCGCGGCCGGCCGGGGGGCAGGCTCGAGGCAGAAGCGGTTGACGCCAGATGCTCCGATCGAGGAGGTCACCCTGGTCGAGTTGCAGGCGGCAATGGGGCGGGGAGACTGGACAGCGGAGCAGGCCGTCGCCAAATACTTGGCACGGATCGAGTCGATCGACCGCTCGGGTCCGACCCTGCGATCGGTGATCGAGGTCAACCCCGACGCGCTGGCAACCGCCCGTTCTCTCGACCAGGAGCGCGCCGCCGGGAAGGTGCGCGGGCCCCTCCACGGGATCCCAATTCTTCTCAAGGACAATCTCGACACCGCCGACCGGATGCAGACGACGGCGGGATCCCTCGCGCTCGCTGGCTCGATCGCCAGCCGGGACGCATTTCTCGTCGAGCAGTTGCGGAGAGCCGGTGCGGTCTTGCTCGGCAAGACCAACCTCAGCGAGTGGGCCAATTTCCGCTCCTCGCGGTCGAGCAGCGGCTGGAGCAGTCGCGGCGGGCAGACCCGCAACCCCTACGCCCTCGACCGCAACCCGTGTGGGTCGAGTTCCGGATCCGGCGCCGCCGTCGCCGCCAGCCTCTGCGCGGCAGCGATTGGAACCGAGACCGATGGCTCGATCGTCTGCCCCTCCAATGCCAATGCGCTGGTTGGCATCAAGCCGACCCTTGGCCTCGTCAGCCGCTCCGGGATCATTCCCATTGCCCACAGCCAGGACACGGCCGGACCGATGGCCCGCACCGTTGCCGATGCGGCCGTCCTCCTCGGTGCCCTCACCGGAGTCGATCCGCGCGACCCCGCGACGAGTGCCAGTCGCGGTGCCCAACCCGACTACACGACGTTCCTTGATCCTGATGGACTGCGCGGGGCTCGCCTCGGCGTCGTTCGCAACTATTTTGGCTTCGACCCGCGAGTTGACCGGCTCATGGAGGCGGCCCTCGACGTCCTGCGTCGCCAGGGGGCGATCCTCATCGACCCGGTCCTTGATCCGACCAAGGGAGACTACCGCGACTCGGAGTACGAGGTCCTCCTCTACGAGTTCAAGGCCGACCTCAACCAGTACCTGCAAGGCCTCGGCGAGAAGGCTCCGGTGCGCTCCCTCGATGACGTCATCGCCTTCAACAATCGCCATCGCGATCGGGTCATGCCCTACTTCGGCCAGGAGACGATGGAGAAGGCGGCCACCAAAGGCCCCTTGACCGACCCGGCCTACCGTCGCGCCCTCGCCAAGAACCATCGGCTGACCCGTCGCTTGGGAATCGATGCGATGATGCAGGCCCACCGGCTCGATGCCCTTGTTGCTCCGACCGGTGGCCCGGCTTGGTTGACCGACCTCGTCAAGGGCGACCACTTCGGGGGAGGCTTCTCCTCCGCCGCTGCCGTCGCCGGCTATCCCCACCTCACCCTCCCCAATGGGTATATCCAGGGTCTGCCGGTCGGAATCTCCTTCTACGGGCGTCGCTGGAGCGAAGGGCTGCTGATCCGGCTCGCCTTTGCCTATGAACAGGCGACTCGCCATCGCCGACCGCCGATTTATCTCCCGACGCTTGCCCTCCCATGACAGAAAACCTGGCCCCCCTTGAAAGGGGCCGGGTTCTGGACTTTGGACATTTCAGGCCCAAAAGGGGGCATTAGCGCCCCAACGGGGCGCCGCATACCAGCCCAGGGTGCAACCCTGGGTAGACGT
>JBMOHS010000321.1:0-2930 GCA_049317725.1 Blastocatellia bacterium | reverse complement strand
CTCGCCCCTCGCCCCTCGCCCCTCGCCCCTCTTCCCTCCCCCACAAGGGCGCTTGCGTTCAGACCTATTTCCCGCGACACTGGCAGGATGCAAGAATGGAACGAAACGGAACGAAATGAGCGGATTGAGCTCTTGCGGCGAGCAGTGGAGGCGAGAGCGCCCTTCTTCGAGGAGCGGCACGAGTCGGCCTTCCGGCTCTTCCACGGATTTACGGAGGGGTGGCCGGAGATTGCGGTCGACCTCTACGGGCGAACGATCGTGTTGCACGATTATGACGAATCGCCGCTGGAAGGGGCGCGAGCGGCAGCGATTGCGGGCGGGTTCTACCAGGAGGCGCTGCCGTGGGTGAGGGCGATCCTCTGGAAGGCGCGGCACGGGAAGACGCCAGCGGCGCGGCGAGGGATCTGGCTGATGGAGGGTCCCATCGACCGCAAGGTGCGGGAGAATGGGGTCTGGTACGCGCTCGACCTGCAAGCGAGCGGGGATGCGGGGCTCTACCTCGACACGCGGGTGCTGCGGGAGTGGTTGCGAGAGCACATGGCGGGGCAACGGGTACTCAACACCTTTGCGCACACGGGCAGCCTGGGAGTGGCGGCACAGGCGGGAGGAGCAGCACGGGTCGTGCACCTCGACCTGCGACGGGAGTGGCTCAACCAGGCGAAAGCGTCCTGCACGCTCAACGGATTTCCGATCGACCGGGGAGATTTCATCGCGGGGGACTTCTGGCCAGTGACGAGCCGGCTGATCCGGGCGGGAGCGCTCTTCGACTGCGTCATCCTCGATCCGCCCTTCTTTGCAGTCTCGGCCAAGGGAACTGTCGATGTCGAGAAGAACTTTGCGCGCTTGATCAACAAGGTGCGGCCGCTGGTGGCGGACGGAGGGTGTCTGGTCGCGATCAACAATGGGGTCTACGTCTCTGGAGCCGAGTATCAGCGACTGCTGGAGGGGCTCTGCGCGGATGGGTACCTCAGCGTCGAGGCGCGCCTCCCGGTGGGAGCGGACTTCCCTGGACCAGGGGCGGGAATGAGGTCGACGCTGCCGGATCCGGCGCCCTTCAACCACTCGACGAAGATTGCGGTCTTGCGGGTCCGACGGAAGGACGGGGCGCGGGAACGGGTCGAGGTTGTGTCGCCTCCCCCACGGGTCGAGGCACCGGCCGAGCCGGAAGCGCAGGCCTGACCCGGGAGAGGAGAGGAGGCCGATGGAAGAGCGAGGCATCGGGACGGTCAAAGGACCAGGGGAGAAGCCGCACGAATACCGGTTCATCACCATCGACAACCGGCAGACGCGGGTCGGCGAATTTGTCTACTATCTCGCGTCGGAAGGTGAAGCGGCGTGGAAGATGATCGGAACGATCATCGAGCGGCGGCTGGTGCGAGGGCTGCCGGACAGTTTTCTGGTCGATCCGGCGACGCCGCCGCAGGAGATGGCGGTGCTGCTCGGGGTAGAGGGAGAGGCGGGCGAGATCTTCGAGATCACGGTCGAGACGATCGGGTACTTCAGCGAGAAGCTGCAAGACTTCATCAATCCCCGGATTCCCCCACAGCCGGGGCAGCCGATCTTCCTCGCCTCGAATGAGATCCTCGCGAAGATCCTCTCGCCGCGGCGTCTCGGAGATGCGGGCGGGGCCCACATCGGATCGCTGCTGACGCGTCCGAGCGGAGCGGTGCCGATCGTCCTCTCGGTGCGGGAAGTGGTCTCGACGCATCTGGCCGTGCTGGCGAGCACCGGGTCGGGGAAGAGCTACTTGGCGGGCGTGCTCGTCGAAGAGCTGATGACGGCACGGAACCGGGCGGCGGTCCTCATCGTCGATCCGCACGGCGAGTATGGAACGCTGCAGGAGATTCATCAGCACCCCGCCTTCTCGGATGGCACCTACCGTCCCGAGGTCAAGCTCTACTCCCCGGACAAGATCAAGGTGCGATTGTCGAGTCTGACCGAGGCCGATCTCGTCTACCTGCTGCCGGAGATGACCGAGAAGATGCGGACGTTTCTGAGCCAAGCCTACCGTGCGCTGCTCCACAGTAAGGGACGGGGAGAGCGGGGATTGTGGGGCTTTCAGGATCTGCTCGACGAGGTCCGCGCGCAGCGCTATGAGGACGCAGATGGCAAGGGCGGCGGAAACATCAGCAGCATCGATGGGCTCGAGTGGCGGCTGCGGCGGCGGTTCGAGCAGAGCCGGATCTTTTCGGATCACGAGCATCTCGACCTGCGGGAGCTCTTCGTGCCGGGGCAGTGCACGGTATTGCAGCTCTCGGACATCGACGAGAACGAGCAGCAGGTGATCGTCGGGGCGCTCCTGCGGCGGACCAACAAGGCGCGGGTCGCAACGGTGCGGGGAGCCGGGCGGGAGGGAGAAGAGTCTTGGCTCCCCTACCCTGTCTTCGTCCTGCTCGAAGAGGCGCACCGCTATGCCCCGGCGGGGGCGCGGGTCGTCTCGACCGACATCCTGCGGCAGATCCTCGCCGAGGGGCGCAAGTTTGGTGTCGGGATCGGGCTAATCACGCAGCGGCCGGGCAAGCTCGACCAGGACGTCCTCTCGCAGTGCATGACACAGTTCATCATGCGGATCGTCAACCCGATCGACCAGCAGACGATCGCTTCTTCGGTCGAGGGAGCGGGGCGGCGGCTGCTCGACGAGTTGCCGGCGCTGACACGGGGGCAGGTGATCGTCTCCGGGGTGGCGATCAACACGCCCGTCCTGTGCGAAGTGCGCGAACGGTTGACGCGCCACGGTGGGGAGACGATCGATGCACCCGCCGAGTGGCAGCGCTATTTCGACCCAGCAAAGGCCGAGGAGCGCCGACGACAGAGTGCTCCGATGGTCAAGCCGCAACCTCCTCCTGGCCCCCAGATCGATGGCATCGATATCTAACCTGAAAGTAGCCCTTCCTGCATGCGAACGTATAAATTGACCCTCGAATACGAGG
>JBMOHS010000320.1:0-2939 GCA_049317725.1 Blastocatellia bacterium | reverse complement strand
ACTCATTGAGGCACCACTCCCAGACATTGCCCGACAGGTCCATGACGCCAAAGGGCGAGGCTCCTTCCGGAAAGATCCCGACGGCGGACGTCTGGCCAATGCCCGTCTTCTCCGTATTCCCCTTGGTGGGATCGAACTCGCCCAGGTAGGGATAGATCCGGCCATCGGTTCCTCGTGCCGCCTTCTCCCATTCGTACTCGGTGGGGAGGCGGACTGCCCACTGGGCAATCTTCTTCAAGTCGTACTCCCCCCCCAGCCGCCACGAGAGCCAGCGGCAGAAGGCGATCGCCTGGTACCAGCTGACGCGTTCGCGTGGGTGGTTGTCGAAGGGAAAAGCCTGCTCGCCAGGTTGGTGCTCCCGCGCATCTCCGGCCAGCCCCTTCAACCAGCGCGGGTCGCGGATCCCCTCGGGATCATCGAGAAAGAGCTGGAACTGGCCAAAGGTGACGGGGTAACGGGAGATGAAGAAGGTCGGCAGCTCGACCTCCTCCGGCTTGGCGGCATACTCACTCTCATCCCCATAGACGAAACGCCCGGCGGGGATCTCGCCCCAATCGATGTTGGGGAGCGCCCTTCCGCGGGAGTCGACGATCGTGCCGACCCCGGGCCGATCATCCAGTCGGGCCATTCCGAGTGCCCGCCCGACGGCGGCCCGCGCACGCGGATCCTTCTCCCGCTTGGGACCGGTCAGTCGCGGCAACCACTTCTGCTGCAGCCGGGCCAACGTCTCCGGCGGACAGATTGCTCCGCTGCGATCGAGGCACATCGCCGCCACTTCCGGGTTGGCATCGGCGATCCAGTCGATCACCGGCGTGCAGTCATCGCTGCTGAGCCCTGCCAGCAGCACCGCGGTCTCCTCCCAGTTGTTCCGCTCCCACCAGGAGTTGGGTGGCCAGAGGGTTGTCGCTTGCAAGCCACTCGCCCTGATCTCCCGGTCGAGATGGCGCGCAGCAAAGTATTCCTGCAGCAACTGGTGGGTGAAGCGGACCTCCTCTCCGGGGCTGAGAAGGCTGGCACGGATGGCCACGTGGAGCTGATCCTCGGCAAGCTTCTCCAGGACCTCGGCGCGTGGCAGGACGGTCAGAGCATCGCCCTGCTTCTGCGCCGTCCGGCGCGTCTGCATCCAGTAGGCGACCCGGGAGATCCCGTCGGCCAGCTTTTGCTGCGGCTCCCCCTCGATCCGCTCGCGTTGAAAGAGCGTCTCGGCGAAGGTCTCGAAGAGCCTTCCCCGATTCCCGGGCAGCGTCTCGCTCTGCTCGTCATAGACACTGTAGAGCATCATCAGCATGAAGGGATTCCTCGCCATGACCATGAGGCTTGACGGGTGCTCCCGTTGGTGAATCCAACTGTCCCAGAGTCGGTTATCCTCTTTCCCCCACCCCCACGAGAGTCCCGTCGGCAAGGCCGGGTCACACCAGAAGATCCGCTCCAAGTCCGGCAATTCATCCTTGAATCGATCGAGAAAGCGTTGGTGGGTCTCCTGGGCCTTCTCCCCCGCCAATCTCCAGAAGAGCTTCCCGCCCTTCTCGTCGCCAAGGTAGCCGACGACGAACTGGCGGATCCGCAGCGGATCGAGCGGCACGATCTCGACCCGGTCCATCTCGAGGTCGTTCTCGGTGTAGTCAAGCTGTCGACAAGAGATGATCGCCGTCACCTCGGGCCACTGGTCGATCCAGCGACGGATCTCGGCGGTCTTCTCCTTGCGCTGCCCAGCCGGCAACTCGTTGAGCCCGTCAAGCAGCAGCACCGCCCGCTTCTCTTGGAGCAGCCGATCGAGCTGGTCGGCGAAATCGCCCAACTGCTCCGCCAGAAAATTCCGGAACGGCTTCTTCTCCTCTGTCCATTTGCCCAGCCGAATGAACAAGGGCAGCGGCACGGTCTCACTCGCCAAGGCCTGGTCGATCAGCTCTCCGGCGAGCTTCCAGAGCGTCGTCGTCTTTCCGGCTCCCGGCTCTCCGAGAACGACCGCGCGTTTCAACTTGAGGATCTCGCCGACGGCGTCCTCAAAGCGGCGCGCCTCGACCGGTCTGGCGAACTTCTTGCCCATATCCAGCTTCTTGAAAGGCAGATGGTCGTAGACCGGCTTGATGACGGAACGCTCTGTCGCGTTTCCCGCCAGCGGCGTGTACTTGTCGAGGTCCTCTCCCTGTTCTTTCTGGAGCCGGCGGAGATGGGCCATCTCCTTCTCTCGTCGGGTGACTCCGTTCGTTTGTTGTGGCTTGGGTCCGGACGGATCCCCTTTGATTGCCGAGATGAGGGTATGGAGAACCCACTGATCCTCTAATCCCGGACGGCAATCAACCCACGTGCGTGTTTTGAGAAACAAGGATAAGCGGTTGTCGCTAAATGGATCCTCAATCCCCGGCAGGATGACCGGAATCAGCCGATACTCTTTGGAATCAGCCGCTTTGATCAACGCAGCGCTAACCTCCTCAGTCTCCCAATTGCCCATATTGTGCAACCCAATAAAGACAGCGCAGGTCTTCGACGCGTTCAGTCCTTCGATCAGTTCCGGCTGCCAGGGTTTCCCTGCGACGAGCTGCTCCTCGTCCAACCAAGGATTCAGTCCCTGCTTGCGGAGCAGCCCGGCGATGGTCCGCACGAACTCCTTATCCTTGCTGTTGTGCGAGAGAAAGACGTCAAAAAGGCAACTCATGGCTTGGTCCCTTCGTGGTCCTGCTTGCTGTCCATCTTTCATCCGACCATCGACCCTGGTGGCTCGCTGACGGCGATGCGAAACGAGTGGGGAGACGGCCTGCCCGGGCGTGATCGGGCACCCAAGATTCACACACCCGGCCAGATCCGGTCAATGCTGATCCAGCCGAGGCCGTCGGGAAACGGACGCTGCCCGTAGAGCCGGCTGGGCGTCTCGGGGTATTGGAGCGAGCCTCTTCTCTTTTTTCCTCACGCGAAGCCGCGAAGACGCTAAGGGTTTCAGG
>JBMOHS010000319.1:0-2982 GCA_049317725.1 Blastocatellia bacterium | reverse complement strand
AGTTGTATCAAGCAGGGGTACTCTTCTCCTTGGTCAGCGACTCCAAAACGGCTGTCGCGGCGCACCAAGGGCAATTCTCTTGATAGATGCTGATTATTGTTACAACCTCTTTACAACCTCTTTGATCCGTCGATTTTCTCCCTGGGGGATCGACCCAAAGGGATACACTCAGTGGGCTCGCCGGCCAAGACGGTCCTTATTCACGGAAAGCGCCAGTCAGATATTGGAGATGGCTGACCGCAGGCAACGGCAAGAGGGTTGTCTCCTGGACAACTGAGTCAAGCAAACAAATCAGAATAAGACCTCATCTCGATTGAGCAATCCGATGTTGGCGCATTTCAAGTCTCGTCAAGTCCACTTACCTCGAGCAATGAGCAGAAAAGTACTTAACTTAATAACCAGAGCATACGCTTACCCGAGACTCCCTGAAAAGTCTTGAATTTAGGCAATAAATTCTGATGAATATTTCTTTAATCAATTTTCAAAAAATTTATACCCAGCAAGCCACGGGCAAAATGAGACATTTTGCCCCAAAAATTACAAACTGGAGGCAAGCATGGCGGCTTGGCAAGATCGAGAGAGGAGAGGACGATGGCAGAATGGGGAGCGGCAGGGTTTGGATTGGTCTTGGGGATTTCGGCGGGGCTCTCGCCAGGGCCATTGATGAGCCTGGTAATTGCCCAGACGATGGAGCATGGGAAGTGGGAGGGGATCAAGGTCTCGCTGGCACCGCTCCTGACAGATCCACCGATCATCCTTGTCTCCCTGCTGATCCTGGGGCAATTTGCGTCGCAGAATCCAGTCCTGGGAGGGATCTCGTGGTTGGGAGCGGGGGTACTCCTGCTGCTGGCGCGAGGAGTATGGAGGGCAGCGCCACCTGGGGGTGAGGGGCCGCGAGGGGTCGCGCCGCGGTCGATCCTCAAGGGGCTCTCGATCAACCTGCTGAGCCCGAATCCGTGGCTCTTCTGGTTGACGGTGGGGGTTCCGACGCTGCTGCGGGCAGAGACGGTGTGGGAGGCGAGCGCCTTTCTGCTTGGGTTCTATCCGTGCCTGGTAGGGGGGAAGTTGGGGATTGCGCTGCTGGTTGGTCGCTACCGGACGGGGCTGCGCCCGGCGCTCTACCGCGGGATCATGCGGGGGTTGGCGATCCTGCTGATCCTCTTCGCGGTGCTGCTGGTTCGGGATGGGGCACGGTTGTTGGGGGTTCTTCGCTGATCATCCTCAAACGAGGTCGAGACCTGGAGTCAATCGACCCCGAGGATCCAGCCCTCGACGACTGCCTGGGCATGTTCAACAGGGGAGAGGGTTGGGGCGAGAGCGTCGAGGAGGCTTCCGGCAAGGGCGCGGCGGCGCAGCCATTCGGCAACCGACCAGGCATCGAATTGATCCTGGGTCAGGCCAGCAGGGGTGGGGCTGAGACGCATCCGGCTGGGGTAGACCTCGGCGATGGCGGAGCGGCCCGGGGGGGGCGACCAACCATCGAAGGGCCAGCAGTGGAGCGCGGGGCCGAGTTGTCGGCGGAGGGTGAGGATCCAGGGAAGCCCGGCATGGGTCGATTTGGCGACCGAGCCCGGAACATCGAAGTGGAAGACAGACTTGGCACGGCCATCACGCCGTTCGGCGATCCGACGCCAGCGGGTCTCACCCGACCGCGTCGTCCCCTGCCGCCGGATCGACTCGACGGTGACGCCTGGCCGATCGACAGGCCAGTGAGCGACAAAGTCTTGGAGGAAGGCCGGCCAGTCGAGTGGCAACTGGTAGCGCTCGAAGTAGGCGAGGGGAAAGGAGAGGGCGTGGTCAATTCCGACGAAGGTCGGGATCGGCTCCCGCAATCGTGCGAGCAGCCATTCCGCGACCTCCTGCCGGGTCCAATGTCGGGCGAGGTGAGTGGAATCCGGGCGAACTTCAACTGGTTCACCCGCGAGGGTTGCGAGATAGACCCGCAGGCCGGGCAGGCGGGTCGTGCTCTCCGCGGCGCCGGAGTAGTCGATCTGGATGAAGCGCCGCCAAGGTGGGGAAGGTTGAGCCATACGGTCCCTTCTTTGATCGATTGTTGAGACTCCCCTGCGCCGTTCTGGACCTCGCTGGGCGATGGGCCGGAGAGATCATCGGCCTCTCCAGAAGAAAATTCCAGGAAATTTCAAGTTTGAAGCCAAGTGGGGCAACCCCGCTGGGTCGGGGAGCCATCCTAGGCGACGGAAAATGGCCCCACACCGGGGAACGCTGAGATACCGGGCGTCCCCGTCAAGAGTGGCAGAGCGGTACCGTGTTTCGGGTAGATCTGGCGCCAACCCTGTGTGCCCCCAAGCTGCCAGGTTGGTCTTAAAGCTGGTTCTCCAACAACTTGGATGGAATAGATATGAATGGCTTTCGAACACAGGAACTGAGTAAGCACTCTTCCTACACATTTCTGCCGCGTGCATCAAAGGCGCGGGAGGAAGAGTCGCCAAGAACAGGTTCAACTGGAAGGCAGGCGGGCCCTCCTCAGGGGCTGAGCAACCTTCTGCTTCTCGCGGCCTTCTTTGTCTGCTTCCTGACCCTCTTCGGATTTGGCCTGACACGCTGGAGCAAGGGGGCAGTCCTGCTCCCGGGCAGTGAGACAGAGCCGATCGCCACCACGCATTCACAATCCAGACGTTAGCGGCTGTCCTCCCGGCCTGCCCCCACCCTTCTGCCATCCTGGCACAACTCAACCCGGCCCCTTCCTGAAGGGCCGGGTTTTGTACTTTGGACGAAAAATGAGATCGTTGCGGTCACGATCATCGCTTTTTCAGTGATTTTGCGTGACTTGGCAGCCACTCAGGGAGAATGGGGTAACCATAAGAGTTGCCCCGACAACCAACAATGCCCATGTGGTTGCCACATTCTCCATTTTCCATTCTTCATTCCACAAGAGCCCTTTTGGACACGAAACGTCCAAAGTCGAGCGTGTCCCGAAGGGACACCGCATACCAGCCCAGGGCAACGCCCTGGGAACCTTGC
>JBMOHS010000318.1:0-2998 GCA_049317725.1 Blastocatellia bacterium | reverse complement strand
TGGGAACGACCACTGTCCGTCTCTCCGCCTCCGACTCCAGGGGAAACTCGGCGACCGCCTCGTTCTCGGTGACAGTGACTCCCCCCGCAGTTGAATCGAAGGTGATGATCGACTCCCTCACTCCATCCAGTTGGAAACGGGGCCGGACCGTCTCGGCGATTGTGAGCGGTCGTGGATTCCAGCCGGGTGTGACCGCCTCGATGCCGGGGGGCGGAGTCTCCATCACCGTCTCCTACGTCCACGAAGGCTTGCTCCACTTGCGGATCTCGATTCTCGGCAATGCCGTCAGTGGTCTCCGCGACCTGATTCTTCTGAACCGGGATGGGAGTTCAGGCACTCTCCCCGGTGGGTTCACCATCACCCCTTGATGGTGCAAGTCAAGCCGGCCGGATCGAAGGACCGCCCGGAAGGAAGCTGATCGTCGCCCTGTTTGGCATGGCAGGGAGGGAGAAGTAGGAGGACGGCCAGCCAAGAGGGCTTTTCGCCCCTGGCCGCTCTTGCTACACTGCCATTTATGGGAACCGAGACCATCAACGCGCTCGTCGTCGTTCTGCTGGGGGGGATCTTTTGCTGCTTGCTCCACTGGTCGATCGGTCGACTTCAGCAGTGGATGGCCCGTCGATATGGGCTGGCTCCAACCAGCGCCTCCACGCCTACCCCTCCGTCGATCCGGACCCTGCTCCTGGATTGGTTCGGTAACGGGCTGCGAACGCTGATCTGGTTTCTCTACGCTCGACTGCTGGTCGACTTCATGCCGAAGACGCGACGCGACGTCGAGACCGTCGGCGCCAGACTGCGCCGCCTGACCGACGACTCGATCGACTGGCTCGTCCATCCCGGTCTGAGGCTGCTGCTGACCCTCATTGTGACCATCTTTCTGATGCGGTTCACGGCAGCGCTCATCCGGACGGCCTTTGCCCTCATGGCCCGGGGCGCGGCTGCCCGTGACGCCGAGGCGACCCAGCGTCGCCTCCAGACCCTCTCCTCCATCTTCAGTGGTGCCGCACAGTCGACGATCTTCTTCATCGGCCTCTTGACCCTGCTGCAACAGCTCGATGTCAACATCACCCCGATTCTCGCCAGCGCCGGGGTCGTCGGAATCGCCGTCGGTTTCGGTGCACAGAGCCTGATCAAGGATCTCTTCTCCGGCTTCCTGATCCTGCTCGAAGACCAGTTCAGCGTGGGAGATATCGTTCGCATCGCCGAGTTCGCCGGGACCGTCGAGCAGATCACGCTCCGTGCCACCCGGATCCGCGGCATCGATGGCTCCCTGACGACCATCCCGAACGGCAATATCGCGACCGTCTCCAACCTCTCCAAGGACTGGTCGCGGGTCGTCCTCGATGTCGAGATCGACTATCGGGAGGATGTCGACCGCGCCATGGCCATCGCCCTCGCGACCGCCGTCGCCTACCGCGAAGAGTCTCCCCAGACCATTGTCGAGGCCCCCGAGATGCTCGGCGTCGATCAGGTCACCTATACCAGCCTCATCTTTCGTCTCCTTGTCAAAACGGCCCCCGCCAAACAGTTCGAGACGGGCCGTGAACTGCGCCGCCGCATCAAGCTGGCCTTTGCCGAAGCAGGAATTCAGACGCCGCTCGCCAAGCAGCAACTCCTCCTCCCGGAGGAGTTGGCCCTCCATCCGGGCCGCGAAATTTCCCCCGTGACAGCCGAGGAGAGACTTGACAGGAAATCGGACGGTCGGTAGAATCACGCTTCGATCGTTGGGCGTGTAGCTCAGCTGGGAGAGCGCCGCGTTCGCAATGCGGAGGTCAGGGGTTCGATCCCCCTCACGTCCACCAAACTTTCGAGATCCGGGTGCTTCACCCCCACAAGTTCTCTTCCTCAGTAGCTCAATGGCAGAGCATTCGGCTGTTAACCGAAGGGTTGTAGGTTCGAGTCCTACCTGAGGAGCCAAATTCTACCCCGGCGGTCCTACCGCCGGTTGGGTTCAGTAAGGCCCCGTCGATGATCTCGGTGGGGCTTTCCTGCGTTTGGCCTTGGTTTCGTGAGCAGTTGTGCGTCTCGCCCCCTCGCGCGACTCGACCTTGAAGACCGATTCAGAGATCCACCTCGGCACGAAGGAGCCGGCAGCAATGATCAGGAAGTTCTCCAAACGCGAGGAGGACCTGTTCCAGCGCATCACCGAGATCATCCAGTTGGGGTGTGCCCATGTTGATTGCAGGATGAACTCAGCAATGGTCAACGCCTACTGATTCACCGGCAAGAGGTCGTCGAAGTCACGCAGGAAAGGAAGACGCGCGCGTGCGGCGGCGACCAACCCGTCCGCCTGCCCGTGGCGTAGTTGGACGAGAGCTACAGCAGTAGCTTGAGCTACCCATCAATCAAACGAATAAAGCAGTTCAATCTGACATTCCCGTAGGGCCAAGCCTTTGTGTCTCAGCTGATATTGACATAGAGGGATTGGTCTATGCCATTCTCTGCAGCAAGTTCGGCGTACCGATTGAGGCCTCGGGGACGTACGGCGTGGTCATCCAGCGCGTCGAGCCCCTGCAAATCGCCACCTCCCACTCTGCCAGGGCAACCAATGAAGCAAAATCTGGCCATTATACTGTCCAGTTTTGGAGGTATCTGGAAATCGATCTGTCCAGTTTGGGCTCCAGGCAACCTGAGCTCTCCAGATGTGGCTCCGCCCATCACCTCCAGATTGATCGACCAGCGACATTTCACCGGATTGAAAAGGTGGATGGGGTTGTGGGAGCCACTGCCCGCTTGACGAGGAGTCGGCTTTCGGCCTCATAGTCAACCACATGGACGACGAGGAGGAGGCCCGAGGGCGGCCCTTCCGGGTCCGTCGCCGCAGGAGATGGTGGCTCGTGACTTGCCATTCCTGCCCGGCTCCCGAATCATGGACCCTGGCATCAGAACCAGAATGAAGAAGACCCTTTCCTGAGAGACCTCGCATGTGACCGACCTGGACCAAGAGGAGCTGAACCGATTTGACGAATCATCACACCTTCACCGAGATCGCCACCAT
>JBMOHS010000317.1:0-3025 GCA_049317725.1 Blastocatellia bacterium | reverse complement strand
GATTCGTCTTCCAGTTCTACAACCTGATTCCCAGCCTGACGACACTGGAGAATGTCGCCCTGGTGACCGAGATTGCGCAGAATCCGATGACGGCGCGGGAGGCCTTGGAGCGGGTCGGGCTGGGAGATCGGCTGCACCACTTCCCGGCGCAGCTCTCCGGGGGCGAGCAGCAACGGGTCGCGATCGCGCGGGCGATCGTCAAACGACCCGAGGTGCTGCTCTGCGACGAGCCGACCGGGGCGCTCGACTTTGCCACTGGCAAGCGAGTGCTTGAAGTCCTCGACCGGGTCAACCGTGAACTCGGGACGACGACGGTGATCATCACGCACAACGCCTCGATCGGGGCCATGGCCGACCGGGTGATCCGCATTGGCAGCGGGACGATCCTCGAGATCGAGGCCAACGCGGTCCGGCGATCCCCGGCCGAACTGGCCTGGTAGGGGTGGAGAGACCGCTTTGCGTGGATTGGACCGGAAACTTTGGCGGGATGTGTCGCACCTGCGGGGTCAAGTGGCGGCGATCATCGTCGTCATGGCGTGTGGCGTCATGTCCTACGTCGCAATGAGCGGGACGTGGCGGGCCCTGCTCGATTCGCGCGAAGAGTATTACCGGCTCTACCGGTTTGGTGATCTCTTCGCGTCGCTCAAGCGGGCGCCGGAAGCGGCGGCGGCACGGATCGGAGAGATCCCGGGCGTGACGGCTTGGCAGACGCGGATCGTCGCTGACGTGACGATCGACCTGCCCGGACTGGATGAACCGGGCACGGGACGGTTGGTCTCGGTTCCGACTGGTGCGCCGGAAGAGATGATCAACGGGCTGCACCTGCTCGCGGGGCGCCACCTTGGCCGCGAGGGGCACGACGAGGTGATCGTCAGTGGCGCCTTCGCTGAGGCCAACGAGCTGCGACCGGGCGACCGGCTGTCGGCCGTCATCAATGGCCGCCGGCGACAACTGACGATCGTCGGAGTCGCGCTCTCGCCCGAGTACATCTACGAGATCCGTCCGGGAGACCTCTTCCCGGACCCGAAGCGGTTCGGAGTGCTCTGGATGAGCCGGGAGACGGTCGCGCCGATCGTCAACATGGTCGGGGCCTTCAACGACTTGACGCTGGTGCTTGGTCCAGGCGCCAATCCAGCGTCGGTCCAGAGCGAGGTCGACCGGCTGCTCGCAGGCTACGGCGGGTTCGGCGCAGTCGCCCGCGAGGAGCAGACCTCCCACCGCTTCATCTCCAATGAGCTCGACGAGCTGCGCGTCTTCGGGACCTATATTCCGGGGATCTTCCTGGCGGTAACCGCCTTCCTGCTCAACTTGGTCCTTTCACGTCTGGTCATGACGCAACGGGAGCAGATCGGAGTGCTCAAGGCCTTCGGCTTCGGGAATGTTGCCATCGGTAGCCACTTTCTCAAGCTGTCCCTGCTGATCGTCGGAGGCGGCGTCGGGATCGGGATCGGGTTGGGCTGGATCTGGGGCCGGTCGCTGGCGGGTCTCTACGCGGAGTTCTTCCGGTTTCCGGTGCTGACCTACCGGGTCGATCCGACGACGCTCCTCCTCGCGATCGGGATCAGCGGCGGCGCCACGGTTCTGGGAGCGCTCGGTGCGGTCCGCCGAGCGGTGGCGCTGCCCCCCGCCGAGGCGATGCGCCCCATCCCGCCGGCCCGCTTCCAGGCGGGGATCCTCGAACGGCTCGGGTTTGAGCGCTGGCTGCCTCTGACGACGCGCATCATCCTGCGCAATCTCGAACGGACGCCAGTCAAGTCTGGGGGGACGGTGATTGGGATCGCCCTTGCGGTCGCCATCCTCTTCATCGGCTTCTACTTCTTCGACGCGATCGACCACCTGATCGAGGTCCAGTTCCGCCAAGTCTTCCGCGAGGACGCGACCCTCTTCTTCAACGGGCCGCGCGAGCCTGGGGCCCGGCTCGAACTGGAACGGACGCCCGGAGTGCTGCTGGTCGAGCCATTTCGCTCGGTCGCAGTCGAGATGGTCCACGGTCCACGCCATCGCCGGGTCGCCTTGCAAGGGGTCGAACGGGCGGGAGAGCTGCGCCGCATCATCGACACCGGGCAGACCGTCCACCGTCCCCCGCCGGAGGGCCTCCTGCTCAGCCAAAAGCTGGCCGAGATTCTCGACGCGCGCCAGGGAGACCGCGTGACGGTGCGGCTGCTCGAAGGGGACCGCCGCACGCGCGAGGTGGTCGTCACCGATCTGGTCGACGACATGCTCGGACTCTCAGCCTATCTGGAACGCGAACGGCTCGACCGCCTGCTGGGGGATGGCGGCGCGATCGATGGGGCGCACTTGCGGATCGACCCGGCGGCCCAGGCCCAGCTCTACCGTCGATTCAAGGAGACCCCAGGGATCCAGGGGCTGCTCCTCCCCGCTGCCGTCCTCGCCAACTTCGAGGAGACGATGGCGCGCACCATCTGGGTCTCGACCTTGATGACGATTCTGCTGGCCTGCACGATCGCCTTTGGGCTGATCTACAATGGCGCACGGATCGCCCTCTCGGAGCGGGGCCGCGAACTGGCGTCGCTGCGCGTCCTCGGATTCACCAAGCAGGAGATCTCGACAATGCTGCTCGGGGAGCAGGCGCTGCTGACGCTCCTCGCGGTGCCGGTAGGGTATCTGATGGGCTACGGGCTGTGTGTGCTGCTCATCCGGGCGGTCGATACTGAGATGATCCGCCTGCCGCTGGTCGTCTCTGGCAAGACATTTGTCTATTCCGGCGGCATCATCCTCGGCGCGGCGACCACCTCAGCCGTGCTGGTGCGCCGACGACTGGAACGGCTCAACCTGATCGAGGTCCTCAAGACGCGCGAGTAACCCCAACGGCTGAAGCCAGCGAAAGCAAGAGAAGGCCCCTCCCCCCTCACCCCTCTTCCCTTCCCAACTCCTCCCTTCGCGTCTTCGCGCCTTCGCGTGAGCCTCTTCCCTCATCCCTCGTCCCTCACCTCTCGCCCCTCATCGGCGACAGCTACTTTGTTGAGCTCAACACCTACAGTCGGCGCCGTGGGCAAACACCTGG
>JBMOHS010000316.1:0-3065 GCA_049317725.1 Blastocatellia bacterium | reverse complement strand
GGCGGTCGATGAGGGTGGCCCTCCCGGCGGTCGGGAGGGGACCCGCGGGCTCATTAGACATCAAGTGTTCCTTGATCGCAACCGTTGGATCGGTGAGGACGAAGCCGCCGATAGGGACTGGCGGATCAAGGGGTATAGGCACGCCGGGCCGCGGCGCGAACCTCCGCGGGGTGAAAGAGGACGGGCTTGAATTGGCCGTTGGCGTAAAGTTGCGCCTGATCAAGGTGATGGGGAGAGGCTGGGTCGGCACTCTGCCCAAAGACGAGCACCGAGCGTGCCCGGACCCGGGGGCCAAATTCGACGACGGCCACCCAGGAGTTGCCGGAGACGCCGTAGCGCCGCTTCTGGCCGGGTTCGGACCGGGTGTTGTAGGTGAAGATCAGGCCGGCGCTGCCTGGGCCGCCGACGACGGGAAGGCTCGGCCGGTCATCGCGGAAGGGGGCTTCCCCGCTGGTAAAGATGCGCTGCAGTCGATTGACCTCGCCCCAGGCGATCCGCCAATGGTCAAAGTCGCGTTCAAGGACGCGGACAACCTCTTCCAATCGGCGCAACGCGGGGAAGGGCGCGGCGGCCTGCCCAGCATCGGGTGGCGCGGGGGATTGCCGTCCGGCTTCAAACCAGCGGAGAAAGAGGGTCGTCGCGACAGAGTCGACGCGGGCGACCCGATCCCAGGCTTTGAGTTCGAGCAGGACGGGTTTGAGATCCTCGGCGCGGGCCTCGTCCTCCTGCTTGAGGCGCTCCCACTCCTCGGCGAGCTGGGCAATCCCCGCGTCGGCTTCGATGACGGCGGTATCAGTGGCGAAGCGGGTCCACTCCTCGAAGGTGAACTTGGCCTGCCCCATCAGAATCTGGCGGGAGCGACGGGCGCGCGGCGTCTCCTCCTCGGGCGCCATGTAGACAGGATAGTCCTCCCGGCGCGGATTGCCCTTGCCGTCCGTCATCAGAAAAGGGGTTGAGTTGCAGTTCTGGAGGAACCCGGCCGCCGGATTGAGGAGTTGGGGGAGCTCTGCGAGGGGGTGATAGCCCTGCCACTCCGTCTCCGGGAGGCGTCCCTCGACGGGCTGGTTCCAATCGAACTGCCGCGATCGTCTGGGCATGCCATTGCCGTGGAGGTAGTAGATGCGGCCGGAGCGGTCGGCATAGAGCGTATTGGAGCCGGTGAGAGCGGTCCGGGCGAGGGCGCGCTTGAAGTCCGCAAAATTTCGGGCGTGAGCCATGGCGATCCGCTGGGCCAGTTCCCCGCCCTCTGCGTGGCGCGCGAGGCGCACCGCGACCGGACGCCCCCCGCGCATCCCAATGATCGGACCGTGATGGGTACGACGGAAGCGGTAGCGTCGGCGCTCAACTCCGCCGTCGACACGAACGACAATCTCTGCCTCCCATTCGTCAGCGCGGCGGGTCCCGCTTCCGTAGCGGTAGGCGAGGGGATCAGCCGGATCGTCGAACGTCTCAAGGTAGCCGTCGATCGTATCAGCATAGTTGTTGGTGTGGCACCATCCGAAAGAAGAGGTGAACCCGGATCGGACGTAGGGAGTGCCGAGAATGGCGAATCCATAGACGTCCATTCCCTCGTCGCTGCGCAGGTGAACCTCGTAGCGTTGCCCCCCGCCAAAGAAGCCGACGTGAGGATTGAGCAGCATCATCGGCCGACCGGTGACGCTCTTCGAGGGGGCAATCGCCCACATATTCGAGCCCTCGTCGAGGTCGACTGGCGCTTCGTCGAGCGCAGCGGTCGTGACGTCTGGAGGTGACGAGGAGTGAGACGTGGGGGGGAGGACCGGCTCACCGACCCGCAATTCGGCGAGGCTCAACCCGATGCGCGAGAGTCCGTTGAGCCCGCCGATCCGTCCCATCCGGTTGAGCGCGAGCAGATGCCAGGGTTCAACGCGGCGAAGCAGGCGGGGGATGGAGCCCGCTGCCTCAGAGCGTACGGGATTCTTCGTGATGAAGTAGTTGATCCCGGCGGCGTAGGCGTCGCAGAGGGCCTGCAAGGGTGCCGGCAAGCGGGCATACTCCTCCCGCGAGAGGCGTTCGACGTCGAAAGCGTGGTAGATCTGGTCATTGGCAATGCCGCGCTCTCCCACGGCCTCGGCCGCGCGGCCAATCCCCCGCAACAGATCCTGTTCGAGCTGCCAGAAGTTGTCCTCGCACTGGGCCACCAGGTGGCCAAAGATGGTCGCGGCGTCCGTCCGGCCAAAGATGTGGGGGACACCATAGGAATCACGATAGATCGTTACGCGGCGCGCGAGTTCCCGCCAAGCAGGATCGAGGATGGGCTCGCGAAGAGCCCGCTCAATCCGGATCGGCGGCGAGAGGGACTGTCCGACGGCCTGGGCCCGATGGATCTGCCGCACAACCTCCATCCCCTCGACGACGCGACCGAAGGCGGCGAATCCCCGTCCATCCGGGTTGCGACTTCCCCCCTCGTCCAGCTCGGGCTGGTCTCCGACGCAGATGAAGAAATCGGAGGTCGCGGTATCCGGCCCGAGGCGCGCCATCGAGATCGTCCCGTCGCGATGGCGCAGCCCGGTTCGACTGGTCGGTTCGAGCGGGATCGGCGGGTAGGGGCTCGCCTCGTTTCGGGAAGAGACTCCCGCTTGAATGACGTCGATCTTGACGCGATTCTCGGGCTGGTTGTCGGGTCGGCGACGGACGACGCGGTGAAACCGGCCTCCTTCGTACTGGCCCGCGTCGACATAGCGCAGGAAGTTTGCGGCAGTGATCGGTGCGCGGCGCGCATCGATCAAGACAACGATCGGACCGGCCTCCGTCTCGAGGCGAACCCGGACCTCTGCTTCTCCTGCCTGCCCAGCCCATATCGAGACCAGCAGCATCATCATCGCCCCCATCGTCTCCTCCCCTTCCTTCCAACGTCTATCCACCCACGCTGCACCTCTGGAGCAGGGACTTGGCAGTAGCCCCCTCTTCATTCGGTCAAGCGCCCCGAATCTGCCCCCTCAATCGTTGCGTGATCGCGTATGATATGGGCTTTCCGGTTGAGCGTCCAGACGAGTCAGGCTCGAAGCGATTCTGATCGGGCATACCCCTCCACCCCTCCACCCCTC
>JBMOHS010000315.1:0-3092 GCA_049317725.1 Blastocatellia bacterium | reverse complement strand
TGGCATTGTTCCGGCCCAAGAATGTGCCGGATCTGGCGCAGCATCTCCTCGACCCGGACGTCTGCACCGGTGTTGCGCGTCCCGTTGTAGCCGGTGAAGAGCAACTTCAGTCTCCCCCCAGGCTGCCACCGCTGCCCAACACCAAGCATCCACTTCGCCCGCGCGACTTCGATCAGGCCACTGACCCAGGCCTCGAGCAGGATGTCCATGCTCATCTCTTCGTGCTCCTTGTCCTTATGACGACGACAGCTCCGACCCGCCCGCTCGCTCTTCGGGCCACGCCTGATAGGGGTACTGGAAGTTGTGCTGCTTGCTGAACTGCAGGAGGGGGTAGCTGTAGGCGGAGAAGGGAGCGGGTTGCTTCCCTGTCTCCTTCGTGATCCGCTCATTCTCGAAGACGGTGTTGAAGGTGATATACGGGAGAAAGACTTTCAAGAGCAGGGCGCCGGACGCGAGCGCTGTTCCGCGAAACGTGTCGGCGATCCAGTTGTTGATCCACGTGAACGGTCTTTCGAGATCGGGAAGAAAGATCGGCGGTCGCGTGCGTCCTGCCTCTGCCAGCGCGGTGGTCAGCTCCTGGAAGGTCTGTGACGACCGTCCCGAGGAGAGATGGTAGATCCCGTGCGCGGGGCGTTCCTTCTGGTGAATCGTTACCAGGGACTCGGCGACGAAGTCGACATTGACGATGTCGATCCGGTCCTCGGGCCGAAAGGGAAGCACCGGAAGTCCCGCCAAAAAGACGAAGGAGCGGACCATGTCGAACTGGGTCGTTGCCGCGTGGCGGCTGTCCCCCAAAATGATGCTTGGCCGAAAGACCGTCCGCTCCACATCCGGCAGCAGCTCGTCGACCATGTGCTCACAGAACTTCTTGGTCCGTGCGTAGGGGTCATAGTCAGACCGGTTCCAATCGAGCGCCTCTTCCTCACGGACGACCTCGGAGAAGCGCTGCCCGGCAATTGCTACCGTGCTGACGTCGCTGAACCGGCGCAGCCCGTGATCATCCCTCGCCGCCCGCGCCAGCTGGATCACCTCCAATGTCCCCCGCAGGTTGACGTTGAGGCACGTCTTTTCACTCTTCCGGTTGAGCGAGGCCGCGCAGTGGATCACCGAATCGGTCGTTTCGGCCAGGGCCCGGTACTCCTCCGCGGAGAGCCCGAAGTGGCGCGAGGTCAGATCGCCACAAAAGATCCGGACCCGACTGCGCACCAGTTCAAGAAACCTCGGCCACGACAAGTGGAGCTGGAGTGCCTGCCAGAGCCTCCTCTCCGCATCGTCCCTCCCCTTGGCTCGTACGAGGAGGTTGAGGCGATCAGGGTACCCTTCGAGGAGCAGGGAGGCCACGTGGGCCCCAAGATAGCCGGTCGCGCCGGTCAGGAAGATTGCCATAGGTGGGTCTACTCGGTGGTGATCTCAGCGTTCGTCGCTGCTGCTCCAGCAGGGGGAGAGGTCGTTCGCATCAGCCAAGCCAGGACCAGCGTGGTCAACAATCCGGCGACAACGGCCCCTAACGATGCCTGCAGCATGTAGCTCGATAAGTTGAAATAACGGTCGGCCTGCTCGATC
Source organism: Blastocatellia bacterium (assembly GCA_049317725.1). GTDB lineage: Bacteria > Acidobacteriota > Blastocatellia > RBC074 > RBC074 > CAIOZW01. The sequence continues at coordinate 1,529 of JBMOHS010000315.1, read as the reverse complement.
GTCAGCTTGCCCGTGCTGACTGCGTGCGTGCTCGCCCGCTCAAAGAAGTGGGGACTGATCCATCGATGCCCGATGAACTGGGCCAACGGCGAGAGCAACCCAACGACCAGACTGACGATCGTTCCACTCACCACCGCAGCCAAGAAACGGATCTGCCCTCCCAGCGCCCGGCGACGCTCCCGAATGGCCAGATACATCATCGTCACTGCTGGAAAAAAGAAGAGATTGGTCAATCCCGCATGCCAGGCGATCCATTCGTCGTGCAACCCGAGCAGACGCTCTCCCGCCAGCCAGAGTAGACCGGCGAGCGAAAAAAGGACCCCCCACTTGATCTCGATTCTCAACACGGGGCTCTCCTTGGCCATCTACCCGGTGGCCGCTTGGTGGGAGATCTGGCCGAGGCGGCGCGTCGACTTGTTCTCGACCTGGCGCCCCTCGATCAGCGGATAGGACCATTTGCGCAACGCAGGAATATGGATGTTGATCCAATACTCCCACCAGTCGATCCCGGAAGAGTCATACCCAAAGACGGTCCTCTCCTCGGCAGGGAGCATCGCCGAGTGGATCTCCACGTTCTGGGCCTCGAAGACATACTCGTTGTGGAGAATGAAGGGCTCGTAGAGCTCAATGATCTTGGCGACACGGTCGAGGTCCCGCTCGACCCGCACCAGGGGAGATCGCGCCATTGGCAGCGGCGAGAGAATGCGCTGCAAGGCCTGCACCACCTGCTTTTGTCGTGGTGCAGAGAGGTTGAGGTAGCGCTCCTTCGAGACGGGAATGGTGTCGAAGTAGGCGAGCAACCGTTGGTTGAGATCCTCTTGCGAGCGATAGTATTTGCGGTGGGCAAGGCCGGTCAGTTCGATCGTCCGGCGCATGTTGCAAGGATTGGTCGCCGACGTCGCCAATTGATAACAGGGCTGGTGGCGCCGGGTCAGTAACGCCGCCCCGATCAAGACCATCCCCCGGACCACCAAGTCGACTGGGATGATGTCGAGACACTTGTTGCGATTGGTCGGCATCTGCCGAAAGAAGGTCCCGAGCAGATAGGAGATCGGTGCCGAAGTGTTGACCCCCTCGTTCCAGCCACGAAACGGATCGTGGGTCGACGTCTCGACGATCGAGGGGCGCACGACCGCCAGCGGCAACCCTCCCCCACGGCTGACGATCAACGACTCGGCGAGGCTCTTGGTCAACGTATAGGTGTTTGGCCACCCCAATTGTCGTGCCCGTTGCAGCCCGGCCTCGGTCAGTTCCTGTTTGATCCAGCGCTGACGTTGTTTGCGTACCTGCGCCTCCTGCTCGCCTTCGCTCCCGTGCCGACCTCGACTCGCGAGGTAGGCCCTCAATTGTGCAGTGACCGTCGGGCTCTCCGCGCGCGCCTCGATCGAGCGGACGACCGCCCGGAGAGACTCGTATTCGACCTCGGCGTCGAACTCCCGCACTTGGTACGGGGTGTAGTTCGGCGTCAGCGCCTCGGGAATTCGCCCATCCCGATGGCCCACTACATAGCACGTCGAAAGGTGCAGCAC
>JBMOHS010000314.1:0-3093 GCA_049317725.1 Blastocatellia bacterium | reverse complement strand
GATGCGACCATTGGATGCGACCATTGGTGGGAGCGAACAACAGCGTAGGCAGATCAATCCAACCGAACACAAACAGCGAAGGTACTTTGGTCAGGTCTGATTTGTCAAGTGGCACAGGACCTGCGCAAGGGGGGAGCCAGAAGCGACCAGCAGACGGCCGGTTGAACCAGATGACCAGTGGAGAGGCAAAGGTTTTGCGTTTCTCCAGGGGCGCCCGCATACTTGGGCGGGCTTGGGAGCTGGCGGATTGATCGCATTGGGCAGGCTTGCGTCAAGGAAGGAGGAGTCGAGATGAACGAGGAGCGAGGGGTGTGGTGGCGACGCCGGGGGCGCGTGGCCGGAATGCTACTGGGGCTGATAGTCGTCTTGGGAAGCACAGGAATGGACGCGCAGGAGCGCGAACAGAAATCGCCCCCCGCAGAAGAGGTGGCGGCACGGGCCAAGACGTTGCACTTCTCTTCCCTGGTGCTCGACACCCATATCGACGTCACGCCGAAGCTGCAGACCGACTGGAAGTTCACGGAAGAGCACCGCGAGGGGCACATCGACTTGCCGCGGATGAAGAAGGGAGGGCTCAACGCCCTCTTCTTCTCGATCTACATGCCGGGAACGGTGACGGGCCCGCAGGCGGTTCACGACTCCCTCGAACGGATTGCGGCGGTGCACCGGCTCGCGGAGGAGTTGCCGGGGGAGATTGCGCTCTGCCGTACAGCCGAAGAGGTCCGGCGGGCCCGACGGGAAGGCAAGATTGCCGCCTTGATGGGCATGGAAGGGGGGCACATGATCCACAATCGCCTCCCGATTCTGCGCATGTATGCGGCACTGGGAGTGCGGTATCTCACCCTGACCCATTCGGTGCACACCGAGTGGGCGGACTCGTCTGGGGAGCCGGCGCGTCACAAGGGATTGACCGATTTTGGCCGGGAGGTCGTCTGGGAACTCAACCGATTGGGAATGATGGTCGACATCTCGCACGTCTCGGATCAGACTTTCTGGGATGCGTTGAAGGTGAGCGAGGCGCCGCTGATCGCCTCCCACTCCTCCTGTCGGGCGCTCTCCGGCCACGTGCGCAATATGACGGACGAGATGATTCGGGCACTGGCGGCCAAGGGAGGTGTCATCCAGATCAACTATCTCGATGCCTATCTCGATCAAGCGCTCTTCGAGTACAACCAGAAGGCCTTGCCGTTGATGCGGGAGTTGATGCGCACCTATCCAGGGCGGGAGAACCTCGCCAAGTGGCGGGCAGAGGTCGCCAAGGTCCACGGACCTGCACCGAAAGCGAGCTGGGAACGGATCCTCGACCACATCGACCACGCGGTTCGGTTGGTGGGGGTGGACCACGTCGGGCTTGGGTCGGACTTCGATGGAGGCTCAATGCCGGTGGGGATGGAGGATGTGACCCATCTTCCCAAGATCACCGAAGCGCTCCTGCGGCGCGGATATGCCGAGCCGGACATCCGGAAAATCCTCGGGGAGAACACCCTGCGACTCATGACGGAGGTGGAACGGGTCGCGGAAAGCAAGCGTCGTCGATGAGGGCCCACGCTTGGTCAAGAGAGCAATTGATGGAGGAGCGGGAGCGGCTCCGGGCGGCTGGCAAGCGTGTCGTCTTCACCAACGGCTGCTTCGATCTGCTCCATCCTGGACACGTCCGCTACTTGGCGGCGGCACGGACACTGGGAGATGCCCTGATCGTGGCCCTCAACAGTGACCGGTCGGTGCGGGAACTGAAGGGGCCGACCCGGCCGATCCTTACCGAGGCGGAACGGGTCGAGGTGATCTCAGCCCTCGCCAGCGTCGATTATGTGACCATCTTCGACGAGCCGACACCTCGATCCCTGATCGCGGCGCTGCTGCCCGATGTGCTTGTCAAAGGTGGGGACTGGGGGGTCGGCGAGATTGTCGGTCGGGCCGAGGTCGAGGCGGCGGGCGGGATCACACAGAGTCTCACCTTCGTCGAGGGATGCTCGACGACCGAGGTCATCTCGCGCATTCTCCAGCGATTTGGGAAAGACAAAACCTCGGAAGGGAGCGGCAAGGGGTGAGCACACCAGGGTTGGACCTGCGATTTCTGCAAGAGAGCGAGCCCTTTCAGCAGCTTCTCGCCGAGGTACGGGCCGGCCGATCTGTGATTCGGGTCTCGGGGCTCGTCGCCGGGGCCAACACGATGCTGCTCGCCGGCCTGCAACGATCGATCGGCCGTCCACTGGCGATCGTCACGCGGCGCAATCGTGACCTCGAGACATTGGAGCCGGACCTGCGCTTCTTCCATCGCCTCTTTCACGGCAAGGAGCGGACCGAGGAAGCAGTCTTCTCGTTGCCGGCACCGGAGAGTGATCCCTACAGCGGAACATCTCCGCACGCGGAGCTGCTTGAGCGAAGGGCGCTGGGCCTCTGGCGGCTCTCGGAAGGAAAGGGAGACCTTGTCCTCTTGACCGCCCGCTCGCTCCTCTTTCGATTGACGGGCCCGAAGAATCTGCAACAACTGGTCATCCAACTTCGGGTCGGGGAGGAGATCCCTCCCGAAGAGCTGGTCCGCCATCTGATTGCCACCGGCTATGTCCGCAGTGATCCGGTGGGATCCGTTGGAGAGTTCTCTTCGCGGGGAGGAATCGTCGACGTCTACTCCCCTGGGCTGACCGATGGGACGACCGGACGGCCGCTTGGCCCCCTGCGCATCGAGTTTTTTGGAGACACCGTCGAGTCGATTCGGGAGTTTGATCCAGATACGCAGCGCTCGATCGGAGAGATCGACCAGTCGCGAATCGTGCCAATGCGGGAGGAGCTGGCGGGTCGTGAAGGACTGGAGGAATGGGCCGACACCGCGTCCCAAGTTTGGCGAGAGGACCGGTATGATCGTGCGCTACGAGACCGGACCGTCCTCGCCGAGCAGGGGGAGGAGTTCCCCGGTTGGGAGTTCCTCTTGCCGCTGGTCCGGCCCTTGAACGCCTCTGTCTTCGATTACCTGCGACACTCCCTCCTCATTATCGATGAACCAGCCGAGGTGGAACGGGAGATCCGGACGATCTACGACGATCTCGATCGCGGGTATGCGCGGTGTGAGTCGATCGACGAGCTGGGGCTCCCCCC
>JBMOHS010000313.1:0-3159 GCA_049317725.1 Blastocatellia bacterium | reverse complement strand
CTTGAACTTCGCTTCCAGCTTCTCCATCCCGGGGGGCAGCTCCCCCATCACCGCCCGCCACTGCCGCTGGGTGACCTCATGCCTTCCCATCAGAAACTCGTTGACGCTGACCCGGTGTTGAGGGGTTTGCAATCCTGCCACCAACTTGCAATCTGCTTTATCGGCGTACCGGCGGCACTCTTTCTCGAACTCGGCGACTCCGGCCTCGTTCTCCCCCATGAGAAACTCTCCGGCCGGGATCTTGACCATCTCGAGCTTGACTCCATTCCCGAGGTCCTCGGTGTAGACCTGACACTCTGCCTGACGTTCGACGAGCCGGCCACCGACGATGGTCGCCGTCGTGAAGGAGAGAGGGGCTGTCACCAATTCCGGCTTCCTCGTCTCTGCCACTCGCCGCTCCAGCTCGGCCGTCAATTCGACCAATTTGAGTTGCGCGGCGGCCGAGTATCTTCCCTCGGGATAGATCTTGAGGAAATTACGCACCACCTCCGGATTCTGCGAGGGAGCAACGATCTTCCAGGCCTCCTCCTCCGGGGGGATGGCCGGCGTCAATGGGGTCGGTCCCGGCACTGGGCCCGGCGGGTCGACTGGACTAATCGCGGCGGACAGCGCGGGACTGGCCATATCGCGGTTGACGGAGATGACCAGGTCAGCTGCCTTGTAGCCCTTCAGCTCCATGAAGGGGAGTTGGCGGTGTCCGAGGTCGAGCGTGACCTTGGTGGGGACCTTGTCCTCAAGGTAGCTGACGAGCCGTTGGAGGGTGACCTCGCCCTGGTCGTTGGCCGCTGCACCACTCAAGCCCGCGACGACCTCGGCGATGAAGTATCCGTGCTTCTTGGCACGGTTTTCGTAGGCCCTCTCCCCGCGCGAGGTGGCATAGATGGTCGCGAAGGCTTGGAAATTGCTGTTGCGGAGGTTGAAATCGTAGGCGTTGCTGAGCGGATTGGGGGAGGTATCCTTCCCCGACGTCGGATCGTTGCGACAAGCGTCGAGCAGGACGACGACCTGGGCGACGCCGGTCGTCTGCCCATTGCGATTGCGGCGGTTCTCGATCATGCGACGAAGGCTCGCCACCTCCAGCGCGGTTCTCTCGAGCAGCTCGATGTCGTCATTGACCCTGGCATCGGTCGGGAGGAGGAAGGCCCGGCTATCCCTCTCGATCCCGTGGCCAGAGAAGGCGAAGACAACCAGCCCGTCCGCCGGCACGGCCTTGAGGACATTCGACAACTTCTCGAGGATGTTGGCCGCCGTTGGGCGCGACATCGGCTCGGTCGCATCGGTGGTCAGGCGGACGACCCGGTCGCGATCGAACCCGCCATACTTGACGAGCGCCTCCTCGAGGAGAACCATATCGTTGGCGGCCCCAATCAGCGGCGTAATTTGCGAATGCTCGTAGGTGTTGACCCCGACGAGCAAGGCATAGCGCTTCTCGCGACTTGGCCAAGCGGTCACCTCCCGGCTCAGCTTGAGGTTTTTCTGTTGGGCAGCCATGGGGGAGACCGGTATCAGGATTGGCGATACCGTCAGGGCCACTATCAGGATCCAATTGACACTCTTCATCGCTTCCCCTTCGGATACAGATCGCCTGGAACCGACTGGGGGGGCTCCCATGTCTCCCCGCGATCAGTCCTTGTTTTGCAGTCCGCGAATAGTCTTCAACGCTTAGCTTCAAATGCGAAAAATAGGGGCAAAACAGTTCATCTTTTTGGAGAAGGAACGATTTTTTTCAAAAATGCGGTTCGCCGAGGAGTTCGAGATCGACCAGATCCTTTCTGCGACCTGTGGCCAGTTTGTTGGCGATGAACTGCTCGCGGCCAAGGTAGGGAACGGAGAGATCCCCATAGCCCCCCTCGACCCGCCCATTCCAGGCCTCATCCCACGAAACGCCAGTGATCGAGGTGATCAGGTCGACACGAACGGGAGGCCTCCCCAATTGCACGACCCGGTTGGGTTGTTCAAAGTCGTCCTGTACCAGTCAGTGGGAGGCAAAACCAAACTCGGACAAGGCGTCGAGAATACGCCGTGCATTGTCCAGATCTGGCCTGACCAGAAGAACCAGATCTCCTGTAAATCGAGGCACTCCGTGAAAAGCCAGGGCGTACCCACCGACAATCACGAACTCAACGTGGTGGGCGGTGAACAACTCGAGCAACTCTTTGAAGTCTGGCTGAGTTTCCATAGTATTGTTGGCGCAGCAGGTCAACGGCGGCAACCCGCTCTGCGGGGGTCTTGGACAGCCAGTAAGCAAGGTCTTGGAGGACGGAATCAGGGTCATCCAGACGCAATCGATTGACTACCTTCTCGATCTTCTCTTTCATCTTGTCGATCCTGACAGCGGCAACCACTCGACGTTCCGGTGTGATTCCCCTTCGCAACTTCGCGTGAGCCCATTCCTCTCAGCGCGGGCTTGCTTGGTTGGCTCACGCGAAGACGCGAAGACGCAAAGGTATCGGGAGACTCATTGCCAGCATTTTCCCATTCTTTCTCCCTCATCCCTCTTCCCTCTTCCCTCTTCCCTCGCCCCTCTTCCCTCACCCCTCGCCCCTCTTCCATGGAAGGGGTCAATCCAGGTTCTTCTGCAGCCAAGCAATATCGCTCTTGTCTTTATCCCTGTTCAAGGCAAGCTTGTTCTTCAACATATCGGCCTTTGAGATGACGAAGAGGGTCAGCCCATCTACGGATGCAGTGACACGATTCTCCCAAGCCTCGTCGAAACGAACGGCTTCGATTCCAGTGATGAGATCGATTCGACAGGGGACGACGCCAATCTGTACGATCGTATCATCTTTGACAAAATCGTCGACCGAGAGGCCGGAAGTAGGAGCCGAAAATGCTTGCAGTGCACGGATCACTCTTCGGCCATTGTCGGGATCAGGTTTGATCCAGAGATCCAGGTCACCGGTCGCTCGCGGATTTCCATGGGCCGCAATTGCATAGGCACCGACAAGAAGGAACTCAACCTTCTCTTCTTGTAAGCACAACAACATGTCTTTGAAGTCTGGGTTCAGCATTGAAGTTCATCCGAAACGACCAAGCATTCAAAGCCAGCTGCCACATCATCCCCAGCAACTGATCAGCAGACATCCCTTTCAGGTCCTCTTCGTGATCTGGCTCGGCAGCAGTCCGAGTCCGGATGACTACTCTCTGGCGCTCATCCCG
>JBMOHS010000312.1:0-3206 GCA_049317725.1 Blastocatellia bacterium | reverse complement strand
CCAATTTCGTGTCGGGAGCGGTGGTGAGGTGGAACGGGCAGGACCGGGTGACGACGTACCAGGGACCGACCGAGTTGCGGGCACAGATTCTGGCGACAGATCTGGCGACAGTGGGAGTCGTGCCGGTGACGGTCTTCCACCCAGCGCCGGGAGGAGGAACCTCGGCGGCGCTCAACTTCTCCATCACGGCCGTGACTGTCAGTCCAGTGCCGGTGCTCAGCGCGATCACTCCAACCACGGCTGTTCAGAATGGCGATTCATTCACGTTGACTGTGATTGGGAGCCAATTCGTTGCTGGAGCGATCGTTCGTTGGAATGGGCAGAATCGACCAACGACCTTCCTCAACTCGACGGTCTTGCAGGCAGCGATTCCTTCGACGGACCTCGCGTTGGTTGGTGCTGTCTCCGTGACGGTCTTTCATCCAGCACCGGGTGGCGGGAACTCGACGGCCCTCTCTTTCCAAGTGGTTCCGCCAAATCCCGTGCCGCAGATCACAATCATGAATCCATCGAGCTCCCCGCAGGGCACTCCTGGGCTAACCTTGACGGTTGGAGGGGCAGGCTTTGTCAGTGGAGCGGAGGTAAGGTGGGGAGGCCAACCCAGGCCAACGACCGTCCTCAGCAGTACTCAACTCACAGCGTCGATCCCAGCCACTGACTTGGCAGCGGCGGGAGCCATCTCCTTGGTGGTCTTCAATCCGTCGCCGGGGGGAGGGGCTTCCAACCCCCTCCGCTTCACCGTCGAGCCGGTTGCACCGACCTTGACAACCATTGATCGAACTCGTGTGGGAGCAGGTGGAGATGCCTTTTCTCTGCTCTTGACCGGGAATGGGTTCAATTCCAACACGATTGCCTATGTCGACAGCCAAGCCCGGGAGACAACCTATCTGGGACCGAGTCAGCTTCGGGTCCAGATTCTCCCCGTGGATCTCCTCACCAAAGGGACACGAATCGTGGCGGTGGCCAATCAAGGCGTCTCTTCGAATGGAATCCCGTTGCTGGTCATGGATCGCGTGACCACGGTTCTGGCGACCTCTTACGATGGTCATGCCGCGGCACCCAACTCAATCCTCTCGGCCTTTGCCCCGCGGCTGGCCGATGGACAAGTCGTGGTGACCGCGCTACCACTGCCACGAACCTTGTCCGGCACGCGTCTGGTGGTAGAGGATCAGTTGGGGGTTGCCCGTGATCAGCAACTCTTCTTCGTTGCACCAGGCCAGATCAACTATCTGCTCGATTCAGCTACAGCACCTGGACCAGCCCGAGTGACAGTCTATCTTGGGCCTCAGATCGTTGCCGTCGGAGACTTGATGGTTGAGCGAGCGGCCCCGGGACTCTTTACTCAAAACGCGACGGGAGAGGGAGTTCCAGCAGGGTATGCGCTCCGGTTCCGGCAGGGGGTAGCGACGTTCGTCCCGATCTTGACCTACGATTCGGGGGCGCTCCGCTGGCAGCCGGTCGAGATCGATCTCGGACCGGTCGCCGACCAGATCGTCTTGGTACTCTTCGGATCAGGGTTTCGTGACGCGACGGGGCCGGTGACGGCGCGGCTGGTCAAAGGGCAAGAGCAATATCCGGCGGAGGTCCTGTACGCTGGACTGACGGAGCAGTTTGTCGGGCTCGATCAGCTCAACCTTCTGTTGCCGCGCCAGTCGGTCGGTGCGGGAGATGTCCGGCTCGTTATCGGGGCGGAGGGGAGGACGTTCAATGCTGGGAAAGATCTGATTCTCCGGATCAAGTAATCGAGCAGCATCGAGGGCTTGATTATGGGCGGTTGAAGGTGGAACGTCACGGAAGAGAAGGAAGGGCGGCAAAGGGGGGCCCACGCGCAGCCACGATGGACGCGAAGAAGAGGCAACAGAGAGAGACCTGGAAGAACTCTTGATGAACGCCGGGGGCTCCCTTTCTCAAAGCTGACTCAATGGTGACAGCCATCAGCCGAAGGCTCGTCGAGCGATCGCTGCCAGCGTTGGGGGATGAAGGAAGTGCGAGGGGACGGCATGACAGGGCTCATCTGACCCTCCTCCAGGGGGGAGATCCCGAAGCGTGCTGTTCGCTGCGCCCTTTTCTGAGGGAGGACAGGTCAGGCCGAGGGGGGCGGGTCGAGGATCAGCGCCTCTTCGAGGAGGCGTGCGACCGTGTGAACGACTCCGATCGTGCGCGCATACTCCATGCGGACCGGGCCGACGACTCCCAGACTTCCGATGATCCGGTCGCCATTGCCGTAGTACGAAGTGATGACGGTGCACCCGTGCAGGCTCGGGAGGCTGTTCTCGCTGCCAATCCGGATGATGACCGACTGGCCACGGGTAGTGTCGAGGCACTCGTGGAGAATCTTGACCAGTCGGCTCTTCTCCTCAAAGACGCGCAGCAGCTCCCGCATCTCTTCGAGGTTGGCAAAGTCGGGTTGGCTGACAATGGTCGAGGCCCCGTCGACAAAGACCTCCGGTTCCCCCTCCGCGTTCTCCCGCAGGCTCTGCTGGCAGAGCAGCGCGGCATTCTGGAGCAGCCGATCGTAGGCCGCACGCTCCTCGACCAGGCGCCTGACCAGCGCTGACTTGAGTTCGGCGAGGCTCATTCCGGCAAAGTGAGTATTGACGTAGTTGGCCGTCCGGTTGAGTTCGTCCTGTGTCAGGTCCTCGTCGATGCGGACCAACCGATCCTGGACGATGCCGGGCTTGGTCACGGTGATGACGAGGATCCTCCCGTCTCCGACCCGGACGAAGTCGATATGCTGAATGACATCGCTCGAGACGTTGGGCGAGATGACGATGCCGACGTGATGCGAGATCCGGGAGAGGAGGTGAGAGGCGCGTGCGAGGAGGTGGTCGGCGCTCGGCCAGTGCTCGCCAGTGATCAGCATCTGAATTTCGCTCTCCTCCGAGGCGGGGAGTGACGGTCGATCGAGCATGTGATCGACGAAGAACCGGTAGCCCTTGTCGCTCGGGACTCGCCCGGCCGAGGTGTGTGGCGATTCGAGGTAGCCCGCTGCTTCGAGGTCCGAGATGATATTACGGACGGTTGCGGGGGAGAGCCCCTCTCGGGTCAGGCGCGAGATCGTCCGGGATCCGACCGGCTCTCCCGTGGCAATGTGCGTGCGGATCAGCAGCGCCAGCATCTCCTGACTGCGCTGATCGAGCCACTCTCCTGCCTCGGTCGATCCTTTCGGCATAACTCCGCCTTCTATCTCCCCTCGCTCCTCGCCC
>JBMOHS010000311.1:0-3212 GCA_049317725.1 Blastocatellia bacterium | reverse complement strand
CAGGGCGTTGCCCTGGGCTAGTATGCGGTGTCCCTTCGGGACACGGGAAATGTCCAAATTTCAGGCCGTGTCCCGTTGAAACAATGGGAATTTCCAAAGTTTATCGACTGCACTCCTCTTCCAGTGATGCTGGTCGAGGACGCGCCAGGGATTGGAATGGGCAGGAGCGAAATGGTCGAAGAGAATCGCAGGAGAGAGGGCAGGTATCGGGCCCGGCGGAGTTGGAGCTGGACGAGCGTGCTGGTCATTGGACTGCTGCTTATCGGCCAGGGAGAACTGGTGCAGGCCCACCCGCTCGGACAGTTCTCCGTCAACCACTACGCGCGGATCGAGGTCGGGACGACGCGGATCGGAGTGCGGTATGTCGTCGACCTGGCCGAACTCCCCGCCTTCCGCGAGGCGCAGCGGGCCGACACGGACGCCAGCGGCAGCCTTTCGGCGGAGGAGATCGAGGCCTACCTCGCACAGGTTGCCCCGACCTACCTCGCGGGATTGCGCCTCGAGATCGACGGGCAGCGCCTGCCCCTGACGATCGTCTCCAGCCAGGGGGCCCTCGTCCCCGGCCAGACACAGTCGGACGCGATGGGGCTGGCGACGATGCGACTGACCTTCGACCTGACGGGCCCGATCGATTGGGCCGCCGGGGCGCGGGGCCGCCGCTTCACCCTCGTCAACGAAAACCAGACCGAGACCGCCGGCTGGCGGGAGATGGTCGTCACCTCGACCAGCGGGATTGAGATCTACGACAGCTCGGTGGCCGGGAACGGGATCACCGACGAGCTGCTGGCCTACCCGGAGAGCCTGCTCTACGCCCCCCTGCGCGAGCAGAGCGGGACCTGGTCGGCAACGCAGGGGGAGCGACCCGCCGGGGCCCAACCACTCCGACGGCGCGATGGTCAGCCGGTGCGGGAGACGCGCGATCGCCTTCTCTCCCTGATCACCGTTCCCACGCTGACACCTGGAATCATCCTCCTCGGCCTGCTGATCGCCTTCGGGCTGGGGGCCGTCCACGCCCTCTCGCCGGGGCACGGCAAGGCCCTCGTCGGCGCCTACCTCGTCGGTGCGAGGGGAACGGCACGCCACGCCGTCCTCCTCGGTCTGACCGTCACCGCCGCGCATACCCTGACGGTCTATCTCGGCGGAGTGGCGTTTCTGATCGCCTCGGAGTACTTTCTCCCCGAACGGATCTACCCGATCCTCAGCTTCATCTCCGGAGCGCTGCTGATGGGAATCGGTCTCGGGCTTCTCGTCCAACGGCTGCGCGGTTCGGTCCCGTGGTTGGCGAGCTTCGGCTGGTCGACCCTGCTGCATCACCACCATCCACACCCGGCATACCCAAGCTCTTCATCGTCGGAAGAGTTGCCGCAGGATCTTTCCCGCCGGAGCCTCCTGACGTTGGGAATTTCGGGGGGCATCATCCCCTGCCCGTCAGCCTGGGTTCTTCTGCTGGGGGCCGTCTCGCTCCAGCGAACGGCCTACGGTCTGGTGCTGATCGTCGCCTTCAGCCTTGGCCTCGCCACCGTCTTGACCCTCGTCGGGATCGCCGTGGTGCACGGGGGGCGATTCCTGGAACGGATCCCGGCCGCCGGTCGGGCGATGCGGATCCTCCCGGTCTTCGGCGCCGCGGGAGTGACCCTGGTTGGAGGAGTGATGATTGGAGAGGCCCTCTTGGCCAGCGGATGGGGAATGAACGAGCTGGCGGCAATCTGGAATGCGGAGCTGGAGACGGCCGGAAGCGCCGCCGGTTCCGCCCTGGCGATCCTTGGCCTCGGGCTGGTGATCGGACTCCGCCACGCGCTCGACACAGACCACTTGGCCGCCGTCACCGCCATCGTCTGCGAGCGCAAGAACCTGCTCAGCTCGATCCTGATCGGTGGGCTCTGGGGAGTCGGCCATACCCTCTCGTTGCTGATCGCCGGAATCGGCGTCCTTGCGCTCAACCTTCGCATCGAGCGGTATGAGAAGATGCTGGAGTTCTGCGTCGCGCTGATGCTGATCGGACTCGGCGGAAATGTCCTCTGGCGACTCTACCGGCAACTGACCGCCCCCCGCCCTCTCCCGGTCGAGGAGTGGCAAGGTGGGCCATCGGCTTCGGTCATCGATTCACAGCCACCAACGACCAGCCAGTCTTGGAACCTGCGTCCACTGGCCGTCGGCATGGTCCACGGCTTGGCGGGCAGCGCCGGGCTCATGCTCGGGGTGCTGGCGACGATCCGCTCCTTGCCCCTCGCCCTCGCCTACATTGTCATCTTTGGCCTCGGCTCAATCGGGGGAATGATGATCATGAGCCTGGTGATTGGGCTCCCCGCCCGTTTTACCGCGACCTCTTTCGTGCGGGCCAACCTGGCGGTGCGGGCCCTCTCGGGTGCGTTCAGTCTGGGATTTGGTGGCTGGCTCGCCTACGAGATTGGCGTCATTGACGGTCTCTTCCGCTGAAGGCCCAGCGGGCAACCCGGGCAATGGCGGAGCGGATCTTGCGGGTGAGCCGCGAGGCCCAGCCACCGGCGGCCTCTTCCGGTGCGCCACTTCCCGTCTCCTCTGCCGCCAATTGCGGGACCGGGTCGACGGCGGGCGGGATCGGCTCGGCAATCGACTCCTGCGACGCTTCGTCGGACCGCACCGGTGATGAACCCTCGACGGGCTTGACCGCCTTTTCAACGATGAGGGGAGCTTCGTCGGACGCCTCCTCCGGCAGTTCGTCAACGGTCTCGACGGCTTCCTGGATTACCTGCGGAGGCTCGACGATCGCCTCGTCCAACACCTCCTCGACCCGTGCGACCTCCTCCTGGGCCACCAGGGGAGCGTTATCGGACGCCTCCTCCGGCAGCTCGTCGATGGCCTCGACCTCTTCCGGGGTCACCGGCGGAGGCTCGACGATCGCCTCGTCCATCACCTCCTCGACCCGTGCGACCTCCTCCTGGGCCTCTTGAGAAGCGTTATCGGACGCCTCCTCCGGCAGCTCGCCGATGGCCTCGACCTCTTCCTGAGTCACCGGCGGAGGCTCGACGATCGCCTCTACCAACACCTCCTCGACCCGTGCGACCTCCTCCTGGGCCACCAGGGGAGCGTTATCGGACGCCTCCTCCGGCAGCTCGCCGATGGCCTCGACCTCTTCTGGGGTCACCTGCGGAGGCTCGACGATCGCCTCGTCCAACAACTCCTCGACCCGTGCGACCTCCTCCTGGGCCACCAGGGGAGCGTTATCGGACGCC
>JBMOHS010000310.1:0-3223 GCA_049317725.1 Blastocatellia bacterium | reverse complement strand
CCGCCCGCCCGTCTCGCCTCAAGGCGACTGGTGTGATTTGTCGGCACCCCCCAGGTACTGGACGAGGATTGACCGGATCGGGCAGGATGTGGGACTCTTGTGCGCCCCACCCCGTCAGGAAGCCGCTGCGGGGTCAGTCGTCGGGGACATAACCGGACCACTCAATCTGCAAAGAGACCATCAGGGAGCAGCCATGAAGAAGACGGTCTTCATCTCCTACAGCACGAAGGACAAAGAGACGGCCGCGAAGGTCAAGCGAATGCTCGAGGAGTACGGCATTGAGGTCACGATCGACACCGAGTCCCTGAGCCCGGGTAAGGATATTCGCGCCTTCATCGACAAGTCGATCCGCGAGACTGACGTCACTCTCTCAATCGTCTCGAAGAACAGCCTCCTCTCGGATTGGGTCGCCCTCGAGACGGTCGGCTCCTTGATCGCGCAGAAATTTCTTGAAAACAAACAGTTCATTCCTTGTTTCATCGACGAAGAGTTCCTCAAGGCGGAGTTCCTTGAAAAAGCGACCAAGCTGATCGACGAAGATCTCACCAATCACAATCAAGAGATCATCAAGGCCTTGGATTCGCACGCAGGTCTGACTGATCTTGATGCAATCAGGGAGCGCAAACTCGATCTGCGACGTAATCTTTCAAAGATCCTTAATCACCTGCGTGAAAAATTGACCCTCGACATCCGTGAGCCGATGTTCGACGAGAACATGCGGAAGATCATCAAGGCGATCGACCCGGATGCAGAGCGCTATCCGCACCACCGGTATCTCAAATGGTTGCGGGAGGAGCGGATCACGAACGAGTTGAAGTACACCGAACTCTCCGGGCGGACGCAGCGGAGGGCGGAACTGCGGAACCTCTTCCGCCGTCAGCCAGGTGAGAAGACGGGAATTGGCGATAAGTTCGCCCTCGAGGCGCGCCAGGGATCGCTCGCGCCGTTCGAGGATGCCGTCGCCGAGATCCAGACGCTGCGCCGAGCAGTGCTGCTTGGAGATCCCGGCAGCGGCAAGTCGACGACGCTCTGGAAGCTGGCGGAGCAGCTCTGCGATGCGGCGTTCCGCGATGCAGAGGCCCCGCTGCCCGTCCTCGTGCGCCTTGGGTTCTGGACCTCGGCAGAGGAGACGCTCACCGACTTCATCACCCGGCAGAGTGGCCCCCTCCCCGCGCCCATCGGCCAGTTGCTCCACGAGAAGCGCGCCGCGATCCTCCTTGATGGAATCAACGAACTTCCGACCGGTCAGTGGAAGGCCAAGTACGCAGAGATCCGCGAGTTTCTGGCGTCACATCCAGATCTGATCACGGTCGTCTCCTGCCGGGAGCTCGATTACACGCTCGACCTTGGATTGAGCCGGATCGTCATCCTGCCGCTCGACCCACTCCGCATCCGCCATTTCGTCGACGACTATCTCGATGCGGCGCGCGGCGAGCGCCTCTTCTGGGGACTGGTCGGAGGGGACGGGCGGAAGATCCATCAGCAGTTTCTCGGTCAATTTGGATCGAACCTCCAGGAGGCGGAGCAGACCTTTTGGCTGGCCCGCCAACTCCCAAAGGACACTTGGTTCTGGCAGTGGGAGGAGTGGCTGGCGTTGCGCGACGATCCAGGCAGCCTGCTGGTGCTCTCGCGCAATCCTTTCATGCTGAACATGATCTGTGAGATCTACGAGGCGACCCAGAGCCTGCCGGAGAATAAAGGAAAGCTTTTCCACGAATTCGTCGCAGTGCTGATCCAGAGGGAGATCGACAGCGAGAGGGCCTTGCCGGAGGAGATGGAACTGCTGCTGGAGGCGCTCGCGAAGCTGGCGTACGAGATGCAGATCAACCCGTCCAAGCCGCCAACAGTCGACGCCCCCGAGGATGCGGAGGAGGAGGACGAAGAGGAGGCAGATGATGACGATTCCTCGACCGAGGGCGGCAGGGCGCTGACCTCTCTGCGGGGAGCGCGCGTGCGGGAGTTGATCGGCGGGCGATTGCTCGAGCTGGCCTTGAGTGCCAACCTGCTCTCCGGAGAGGAAGAGGTTCGCTTCGCGCATCAGTTGCTGCAAGAGTATTTCACGGCGATCTACATGGAGGGGGAGATCGCCAGTGGCCGGTTGGAGGCGACAGAGATCTGGCCGGCGGAGAGCTGGTGGGAGAGGACCAACTGGGAGGTGGCGACGAGGCTCCTGGCCGGACTGCACACCGACGACTGCTCGCCGGTGGTCAAGTGGGTCGCCGCGGCCAATCCAGAGGTGGCGGCGGAGTGTGTTGTCCTGAGCGGGGCATCGCTGGCGAACTCAACCCGGAAGCAGTTGCGCAAGGAGTGGCAGGCGAGGCTGAGCGATCCAGCGAGAGAGCCGGATGCACGGGCGCGTGCGGCAGTCGGTCGCGCCCTCGGCTTGACCGGCTGGGATCAGCGTCCCGGCGTGGGAACGGAGCCAGTCGAGATCGAAGGGCAGACGATCCACCTCCCCGATTTCGCGTGGGTCGAGATTGCCGGCGGGGAGTTTACCTTGGGAGACAAAGGGGAGTCGGACAATCCTCCACGCCAGGTGAGACTTCCCGCGTTCAGGATCAGCCGTTACCCGGTGACGTTTGCCCAGTTCCAGACTTTTGTCGACGATCCGGAAGGATATCGGAATCAGGAGCGTTGGTTCGCAGGTCTGGCGGCCGACGAGGATGATCGAAAGCTCGAGGATCAGTTCTTTCGGATCGAGGGAAAGGGCTACGCCAATGCACCGCGGGAAACGGTTAACTGGTACCAGGCGGTTGCCTTCTGCCGGTGGCTCTCGTGGCGGCTGGGTGGGCCGTACGACCTGCAGAGGGTCAATCAGTGGCTGGTGAGATTGCCGACGGAGTTTGAGTGGGAACGGGCGGCAAGGGGAATGGAAGGGCGTGTCTACGCCTATGGCGACGAGTTTGACCCCAGTCGGGCGAACACGTACGACACTGGCATTGGACAGACCAGTGCGGTTGGGATCTTTCCGCACGGGGCGACACCGGAAGGGGTCATGGATCTGACAGGCAATGTCTGGGAGTGGTGTCTCAATCGATACGAGAGGCCGGTCGAGGACCCAACCCAGATTGAACTGGGCGACAGCGCCGAGCGGCCCCTGCGGGGCGGGTCGTTGCTCGACCTTCAGGCCGGCGCTCGCGCAGTCTCCCGGTTCGATTACGATCCGTACTCTCGGTTCTTCAAGTTCGGTTTTCGGGTCGTGAGTGTGGTGCGTCCCCCTAAT
>JBMOHS010000309.1:0-3241 GCA_049317725.1 Blastocatellia bacterium | reverse complement strand
GGGGCGTCTATTTCTTGGGGAGAGCGAAGACGACCAGCGTCGATGCCTTCTCGGGAAAGCCCTTCTCCGCCTCCGGCCAGATGACCGGCGTCAGCCCACCCACCAGGGATCCCATCCCAGTCGGTACCGCAAGGTACTGCCGGCCATCGACCGCATAGGTCACCGGAGACCCCGTCACGCTCGCCCCGGCATTGAAGCCCCACAGCTTCTTCCCCGTCGTCGCATCGAGCGCAAAGGCCTCTCCCATGACGTCCCCGGAGAAGATCAGATCTCCCCCGGTCGAGAGCAGCGAGGCAACATTGAGATACCTTGTCTGGTGCCGCCACTTCCGTTCGCCCGTCAGGGGATCGTACCCGTCAATGTGGCCATAGGCCGGCTTGCCCTGTGGCGGAACGAAGGTCATCGAGCCCCCGAAGAGCGGCTGCCCCTCCTGCGGCTCCATCTTCTGCGGCTTGATCAGATTGCAGATCTCCCAGCCGATGTTGTACCAGAGCCCCGTCCGCGGACTGTACGTCGAATGGTCCCAGTTGCGCCCGCCGGCAGCACTTGGACAGACATAGGTCTCCTTGTCGGGTGGCACCGGTTGCATCCCCACCGGACGACCGTTCGCATCGACCCCCTTCAACCACGTCAGCAGGTCGACGTGCGGATAGGCATTGAGGTACTTCCCCGTCGCCCGGTCGAGCACCCAGGTGTAGCCGCCCTTGTTGGCGTGCACCAGCAGCCGCTGCTTCTTTCCGCCTTTCTGATAGTCGATCAGGACACACTCATAGGCCGAGTCGAAGTCGTACATGTCGTGTGGCACCTCCTGGTAGTGCCACTTCAACTTGCCCGTCTCCGGGTCGAGCGCGACGATCGAATTTGAGTAGAGGTTATCCCCCTTGCGGTACTCGTCATAGAAGTCGGACGAGGGATTCCCGACTCCCCAGTAGAGCAGGTTCAGCTCTGGATCGTAGGAACCGACCAACCACGTCGGCGCCCCGCCATACTTGAGCATCCGTGGATCCCACGTCTCAGCACCCGGCTCACCGGGCGCGGGGATCGTGTAGAAGCGCCAAAGATGCTTCCCGGTTCCCCCATCGAAGGCGTTGAGGTAGCCCCGATGGGCGTGCTCACCACCCGTCACCCCAACGATCACCTTCTCGCGGACGACCAACGGCGGCGAAGTGATGTTGCACCCACACTGGCGCACATCTTCAACCTCGACCTGCCAGATCTCACGCCCCGTCTTGGCGTCCAGCGCGACGACGTGGTTGTCGATCGTTCCAAAATAGACCCGCCCGTGCCCAATCGCCAGCCCCCGCGACCCTACCTGGTAGGGGAAGGAGAGATTTGGCAGCTTGTAGAAGTACCGCCAGAGGATCTCACCCGTCGCCGCGTTGAGCGCGAAGACCCGGTTCATCGGTCCCATCAGGTACATCACGCCGTCAGCGATCAGCGGAGTCGCATTCAACCCTCCGCGTAACTCCCCCGTCGGAAAGATCCAGGCCGGAACCAACCCCGCAACGTTCCCGCGGTTGATCTGATCCAGTGAGCTGTACCGATGGGCACTGTAGTTCCCCCCATAGCTCAGCCAGTTCTGCGGCTCTCGATCGGAGTTGATCAACCGCTCCCACGTCACCTCCTGGCCACGCGCCACGCCTCCCAGCGACAACATCATCAAGACGACCAGCCATCTTGCCGAATGCGCACGGGTCCACCTGACATTATTCACGATCATCTTCTCCCCTCATCCTGACCGGATCGCCTGACCAGTCTGACACCTTCGCCGCCATTGAAATCTCGCCGACCACCAGAATGACTACCCTTCCAACTGTGAGGTTGACGTCGCGGAAGGCGAAACGCAGGTAGTTGAGAAAGTCTTTCCACGCCCCCCCGCGCAAGACCCGACGGGCGCGGTCATCTCCGGTGAGGCATGCCGAGCCATCTGTTGACGCACCTTCATGGTTCCCCTGCCAGTGATCCTCCACCCACTCCCAGACATTCCCGTGCATATCATAAAGTCCAAATGGGTTCAGCTTCTTCAGTCCCAAATGACCGGTTTGTCCTGGCTGTTGTGCGAGAGGAAGATAGCAAAAGCATTGCTCATGACCTGTTCCCTTCCAAGTTGTCTGAAAGTCGAGGCCGCGTTCGGCCTGACCTTGCTTACCAGCAGGAGCAACCGTATTTCTACTTCGACTCGATCTCTTTGAGAGTCCTTCCGTCACTGCTCTTCCAGGCGACTAGTCCATTGGCAGGGCCGCCGTGAATGATGGCCGCCGCAGTACTGGGGCTGGTACAGATCTCGTCCGCTGTGAAGATGAGTTTCTGGTCTGCTTCAACGAGAATCCCTTTGGCAACCAGCTGCTTTCTCATCTCTTTTGCCCAGGGCCACTTTTCCGATGAGGGTCGGTCCTGCAAGACTGCTTCTGATCCTTTCAGAATGAGGAAACCTTCTGGTGTCCGGTATCCTCGTGCCGTTACCCCCTTTATCTCACAGATCAGAACGGACTGATCATCGACATTGGAGGCGTTTGCCTGTGGCGGCATCAGTAGATCGACTCCCAGCACGGGAAGAAGTTGCTGAATCTTCTCCAAAAAAACCTCCATGTCCTCACGATCCGATTCTGGCAGCCGTGCACCACTCCCCTGGCTGTTGACGAGCGTTGCTCTGTCAGCCAGCTTTGCGATCTCGATCAGCCTCCCCTCCAAATATCTGACGTGAGCCTTGGTCAGGTTCTCGTCCTTGCTGATGAAGAAGGCGACCTGACTCCAGAAATCCCTTTCCAGGTGGCTCTTGATCCGCGATCGGATGTTCTCTGCCTCCCCAATATAGATCGCTGCTCTGCCTGTTTCAGGATCGGTGCCGGTCAGCAGGTAGATGCCCGGATTCCCAGATTCCTCTCTCGCCATCACGCTCTCAAATTCACTCCTTGGACCAGCGACCGCTTTTCCGGTCCAATTGGACAGTTCGGCAGTTCTCAAGCTTTTAGGATTTCCCTGGACCAGGAATATCTTGATTGTCGCAGTTGGCAAAACTTATCTCCCTGTCTCCAAATTGGACTCTTCGTGCGATTTCCTGACAGTCATATGTAATCCATCACTCCTATGCCAATGATCGGCAGTGCTTCCCCACACGAAAACCGAAAGCCCCAAATTTTTTGAGACTCGCTTCGCTCGCCTCTTCTTCCCCCTTTTTCTTCCGGTAAGGGCCGAGGGTAAGAGGGTAAAAGGGTTGAGGGTCACTTTCCTGACTGAGTCT
>JBMOHS010000308.1:0-3244 GCA_049317725.1 Blastocatellia bacterium | reverse complement strand
TGCGGGACACTTGGGCCAAGATCGAAGAGAAGACGCGCCAGAAATAGGGATCGGAAAGGTCACCTCGAACCAGAAGAGGCGACGCCAAGACAAGGCACAAAAGTGAAGAGAATCGAATAGAAGAGAAGAAAGGATGTGAGATGAGCAAAGACTTGAATCGTCGGCAGTTTGTCGCCTCCTCGTTGACCGCGGGAGCAGGAATGACCTTGGCGATGCAGGGACGAGGACTGGCGCAAACATCCGCCTCCGACAAGGTGGTGATCGCCGTGGCAGGCGTGCGAATGGGGCAGCCCGGCTTCAGCGGACGGGGCCCGGAGCTGATCCAGAAGTTTGCGGCCGTTCCGGGGGTGGAGATTCGCTACGTGGTGGATGTCGATCGTCGCTCGCTTGAGCCGGCAGCTGCCTTCACCGCGACCAAGACCAACCTTCGTCCCAAGATGGAGACCGATTTCCGTCGCGTCCTCGACGACAAAGCGGTCGACGCGATCCTCATTGCCACGCCCGATCACTGGCATGCCCCGATGGCGATCCTCGCGGCAAAAGCAGGCAAGCACGTCTATCTCGAGAAACCCTGCAGTCACAACCCCCGCGAAGGGGAGCTGGTGGTCGAAGCGGCAGCCAAGTACAAGCGGGTCGTGCAGATGGGCAACCAACGCCGTTCGATTGGGATTGTCCAGCAGATGATCCAGGAGCTGCACGGTGGCATCATCGGCAATGTCTTCCTCGCCAACTGTTTCTACGCCCGGCGGCGGCAACCCATCGGGTTCGGAAAGGTGGTGGCTCCTCCATCGGAACTCGATTGGAACCTTTGGCAGGGCCCCGCTCCCCGCACTGCCTATCGCGACAACCTCCATCCCTACAACTGGCACTGGTTCTGGCACTGGGGAACCGGAGAGGCGCTCAACAATGGTACCCACCTGCTCGACGTCGCCCGTTGGGGACTGCAGGTCAAGCTGCCAACCAAGGTCAACTCCTTCGGTGGCCGCTGGCACGATGTCGGGCTCGACGATTGGGAATGCCCCGACACGCAGGAGATCCAGCTGGAGTTTGCCGGTGGCAAAGGGATCACTTGGTTTGGTCGCTCGACCAGCACCTACGGCGCTCCCGGGTACAAAGCAAACGGGATCATCTTTCTCGGGAACAAGGGAACGCTCGACTACGATGGAGGCGTTCGCTACACGGTCTATGACCTCAACAATAAACCGGTCAAGTCGGGCAGCCTCGAACGGCAGACCGATCTCGCCAACAGCGGCGATCCAGGCCTTGGCGATACGCATTCCGAGAACTTTATCGAGGCGATCCGGGGGAAGGCGAAGCTGACCGCCCCCATTCAGGAAGGCCATTACAGCACGCTGCTTGCACAGTTGGGAAACATCTCCCAACGAACGGGCCGCACGCTCAAAACCAACCCAGAGAACGGGCACATCATCGGCGATGCCGAGGCCTCAAAACTCTGGTCCCGCGAGTACGAAAAGGGGTGGGAGCCGACGGTCTGAGTGCCCCCCCATTTGAGTTCATTATGGATTGGCACGACGGGGAGTTCTCGAGACCGAGAGCTCCCCGTCGTCGCGTGGAGAGCAACGCGAGAAAAAGGGAGGTCTGTCTGGTGATCACAAATGGGTGGCTCCGTGGAATGACGATCCTGGTTGGGCTCTTGGCCGGCGTGTCGTCGACAGCAATGGCCCAGCCCTCCCGCAGCCGAATCGAACACGTCGTCCTGATCGGGGTGGATGGGATGGGCGCCGAGGGGGTATCCCGCGTCGACCCTCCCGCCCTGCGGTCTCTTCAAGAGAGAGGTGCCTGGACGAGAAAGGCCCGCGCCGTCATCCCGACGGTCAGCGCCCCCAACTGGGCCTCCATGATCATGGGGGCGGGCCCACCGCAACACGGCATCACCTCGAATGACTGGCGGGTCGATCAGTTCGAGATTGCCCCGACCTGCCAGGATAAGGGGGGCTACTTCCCGACGATCTTTCGGCTCCTCAGAGCGCAGCGCCCCTCAGCGAAGATCGCGGTCATCCACGAGTGGAAGGGACTGGCGCACCTCTTTTCAGCGTCCGACATCGATACCCTCCGCCAGCTACCTGACCATCGAGAGACGATGCAGCAAGCGATCGAGGTCTTGGTGCAGGAGAAGCCAACCCTGACCATGATCCACCTCGACCACGTCGATCACGCGGGCCATGCGGACGGCTGGTATTCTCCCACCTACGACGAAGCGATTCGCGAGGCCGACCGATTGATCGGCGAACTCCTCGATCGCTTGCACCGCGCCGGGATGCTCGAGCGGACCGCCATCCTCGTCACGGCCGACCATGGCGGAAAAGAGAAGAAGCACGGGGGCATGAGCATGGGAGAGATCGAGATCCCCTGGATCCTCACGGGGCCCGGTGTTCCAAAGGGCGAGATCATGGATCCCGTCAACACCTATGACACCGCCGCGACGATCGCGGATCTACTCGGGCTCCGCCCGCCGACGTGCTGGATTGGGCAATCGGTCCGGCGACAAGTCGCGATCGACCGCTGACAAGGCCTGGCGAGTGATCGGCGCGAGAAGTAGTCGCCGGTGGGAAGAGAGGATTGTCCCTCCCCGATCGCAGACTCGAAATCAGGATCGGGGAGGGAGAAAGAGAGACCGGATCGGTTACACCTCCAGCTTCCAAGGTGCCCGGTAGCGCGCCTTGAGAGCAGGCTTGACGTTCTCTTGCCGGACGGTCCAATTGGCCTCATCCCAGTCGAGCCACGTCCGATGGCGCATCGACAGGTTGGCGAGAATGCAGGCCGTCGAGGAACGGACGCAGGTCTCGATGTCGCTGATCGGCTTTTCACGGGAGTGGATGCACTCGATGAAGTTCTTCCAGTGTGGCTCGTTCATCGAATTCATCGCGCGATCGTTCTCGAACGCAATGGGCTCAATCTTCGACTTCTGGTTGGGCACGACCCAACACCCTCCCCGACGAACAATCAGCGTCCCCTCCGTTCCATGGATCGAGGTCGCCGCCCCGTGACCAAACTGTGGCATCGGATTGGCAGTCCGGCTCTCGTAGGTCAGCAGAAACTTGGGATAGTGGAAGGTGGCCATGAGGCTGTCAGGAGTCTCTGTATTGTCATCGACATACAGTTTGCCACCCATTGCCGAGATGGCAGTCGGCATGGGCTCCCCGAAGCACTGGTGAACCGGATCGATGAGGTGCACTCCCCAATCGGTCATGAGCCCACCCGCATAGTCCCAGAAGTAACGGAA
>JBMOHS010000307.1:0-3293 GCA_049317725.1 Blastocatellia bacterium | reverse complement strand
GACCTCGCCAACCAACGGCTCCAGGCCGAAGGCAAGCTTGGCTTCTCCTGGAAGCGGGAACAGGTCGGAGAGCTGACCTTCCACCAGCTCAAATCGCTCGACTACGCGCTGGAGGCCAACTACGTCTACGCCCACGGCTACCTCATCGCCGGACCCAGCCGCACCTTGGTCGAACGCGCCCTTCGTGCCCGGACCACGGGGGTCAATCTGCCGCACGCCGCCGCTTTCCGCGCCAGCCTGCCGGAAGATCAACAAGCCAACTTCTCGGCGCTCCTCTATCACCACCTCGATGAGCGGCTCGGAGCGGGTCTCGGGATGATCGCCAAACCTCTCGCCAAGAGGCAGGGGGCGGAGGGTCCTTCGACTTCCCCCACCCCCCTCGCAGCTCTTCTCACCGGTAAGGCCGGGCTGACTTACCTCTATGCCTATCCTGACCGGATGGTCTTCTCGATCAACACCGAGGATGGCCCGATGAGCATCCGCCCGGCAGACTTCCTCCTTCTCCCCTCTGGCCGGGGCAGCGGCGGCCTGGGTGGTTTTCTTCGCGGCCTCGGTAACTGATGGACTCGACCAGCACCGTAAATTCTGACCTCCCGCCGTGGGCCTCGCAGTCTTTCCCACGGCGGGACTTTTTTGGGGAGTCGTCGAGTGGTTTGTCACGGAACTTTGTTCCGCCATCGTTCGTTCCTCTCCGTGTCGCAAACCAAGAGGTCAGCAGCCCCGTCTTCTCCACTCCACCGAGTGGCCCAGCCGGGGCCCGAAACGTCCCCCCGCTCTTTTCGATCTTGAATTGTTGTATGAATGCTATGGGGCAGGTATAGTACAACCATTGGTTGGGAAGAGGAGGGGCGAGGGCAGGTAGAAGGAGAGTGGAGAATGGGACGAGGAAGAGGTGCGAGAGTGGATGGTCGGCGGGGTTGGGGGCTGTTGATGCTGGTGGCATCGTTGCTGGGGGCAGCCTGTGGAGACCGGGGATACGAGGTCTTTAGTGTCGCCTTGGATGATTGGAAGTACCGGGAGGAGATCCGGCGGGAGTTTCCGTTGACGGCTGGAGCCCGGATGGTGCTGGAGGGGCTCAACGGGCCAGTAACGATCGAGACGACGAAGGGGGAGGTTGCCGAGATCTTGGTGGTGCGGACAGCGCGGCGCGAGGGAGACCTGCAGGCGAAGGAGCTGCGAATGGAGCAACGGCCAGGAGAGTTGTGGATCGGGAACGTGCGGGGGCAGGGGGCGGCCTTCACCCGCTCTCCCCACGTGCGGGAGCAGTTGACGGCGCGGATTCCGGAGCAGGTCAATCTGGTGGCGCGAGGCCTCAATGGGCAGATGAACGTGGCGGGCGTGATCGGGGCCCTCGAGGTACGCGGGCTCAATGGCAGCCTGGATGTGGAGCAGGCCGACGGTGGAGTGGAGATCAGAGGTACCAACGGACAGGTCGACCTCGGACTTGGGCCAGGGCTTCGATCCACCCCGGGAGCGTCAGGACCGCCGATCGAGATTCACGGGAACAATGGATCGATGACGTTGCGCTTTGCCGGGGAGGTCCACGCCGACTTGGTCGCAAAGGGAACCAACGGGGCGATTGATCTCGACCTGCCAGGGCCAGATGGGTCCCTGATTGGGCGGGTCCGGCCGGGCGGTACCGTCGAGCAACGGCTTGGTTCGGGGGGCGCCCCAATTGAGCTGCGGGGCACGAACGGGGCGATTCGCCTGGTTCGGATGGAGGCGGGCAGACCGACGGCAAGCCGCTGATCCCCACTGGCAACGCTCAACGACGGAGGCACTTCAGACAAGATGAGAGAGGCACAGATTCCGATCGAACTCGACCGATTGCGGGTCGTCTTTGGCAATCGCACCATCCTCGAAGATTTGGAGGGGACATTTCACGGGCGTTGCATCGGTCTGCTCGGGCCGAACGGGGCGGGGAAGACGACCCTGATTCACACCCTGCTTGGATTTCACGCACCAGCCGCTGGAACGGCGCGGCTCTTTGGCTATGACATCCGGACCGAGGCGAAGCAGATCCGGGCGTTTCTCGGGTACATGCCGGAGCGGGACGCCTACCTCGCGGGCCTGAGTTGTGTCCAGTTCGTCCGGATGATGGGGGAGTTATCGGGCTTGCCGGCGGAGGCGGCCCTTGAGCGAGCGCACGAGGTGCTCTTTCAGGTGGGCTTGGGCGAGGCACGCTACCGGCCAATTGGGACCTACTCGTTGGGGATGAAGCAGTTGGCTAAGCTGGCCCAAGCGATCGTCCATGCCCCACGCCTGCTCTTTCTGGATGAGCCGACCAATGGCCTCGATCCGCCGGCCCGCCGACGGATGCTCGACCTGATCGGGGAGATCCGCGATTCGGGGCGCACCCACATCGTCCTCTCCTCGCACCTGCTGCGGGATGTCGAGGCGTGTTGCGACGAGATTCTGATTCTGCGGGGGGGGCGCAAGGTGGCCAACTGCAATCTCGCCGCGGAGCGACAAGCGAATCGCCATTTTGTCGAGCTCGAGATTCGGGGGGCCCTGCCGGACTTTGCCGCAGCCTTGACCGCGCGTGGGGGAGAGTGTTTCCGGACCGGGCCGAATCGCCTCAAGGTCGTTCTGCCCCGCGAGCCCGGTGAATTCGATGGTGATTCCCTGACGATTCGGGATCTGTACCGTCTCGCCGATCAACATCAGATTCAGCTCCGCCGGTTGACCTACAAACGAGACTCCCTCGAAGAGATCTTTCTGCAGGCGATGGATCTATCCTGACCTGCTCGCCCGCGGAAATGACCAGAAGTGTTTCTTGACAGTTGAGACTGAAGCGCAACGAACGCACCAAAAGAAGAAGAATGATCACGATTGCTACGGGAAGGAAGGAGAATATCGATGATTGAATTACAGATGGCAGGGAAGAGTGCCGCGCTCCGGAGTGGGGGCCAATGGCTCGATCGGCGACGAGTATCGTCGACGCTGGGTGTCTTGCTCAGCCTGTTCCTCTTGATGGGCACGGGATTGGCACAGACCCCCAAGGCGGCCGGGGGGGTGCCGCTCTTGGATCGCGAACTCTTCTTCGGGGATCCAGAGATCAGCGGAGCCCAGCTCTCTCCTGACGGAAAGTTCATTGCCTTCATCAAGCCGTTCAAGGGAACGCGCAACGTCTGGGTCAAGCGGACCGCAGAGCCCTTCTCGGCGGCCCGTCTGGTGACCAATGACACAAAGCGGCCCATTCCCGGATTCTTCTGGAGCCGCGACGGGCGGTTTCTTCTCTTTGTGCAGGATCAAGGCGGAGACGAGAACTACAACGTCTATGCCGTCGATCC
>JBMOHS010000306.1:0-3308 GCA_049317725.1 Blastocatellia bacterium | reverse complement strand
ATGAAGAAGGATGGCAGAACGATCGATCACAAAACATTGGAATTCATTCGCAAGATGGCGGTGGAGCGGGTGCATCAGGGGGAAAGACCAGCCGAGGTCATCGAGAGCTATGGGATGAACCGCACGGTCATCTACAAGTGGCTGAAAGCAGCAGGGCAGCCAGGGGTTGGGTTGGAAGCGCTCGATTCCAAAAATGGGGCCGGCCGGCCTAAAAAATTGACGGAGGCGCAAGAGGCCCAAGTCTTTCGCTGGATCAATGGTATGACCCCGATCCATCATGGTTTCCAGTCCACCTTGTGGACTCGACAGATTATCAAACAATTGGTGCAGGAAAACTTTGGGACCTCGCTGTGCCTTCCAACGATCGGAGCACTGCTGGCGCGCCTTGGTTTGATCCCGCAGAACCCTCTCGATGCCAACCACCAACGGGCGACTGAAGCGATCACCCGATGGGAACAGGAATCCTATCCTGCAATTGTCAAACGTGCCAGAGCCGAAAATAGTGAGATCCTCTTCTGGGATGAATTCAAGTTCGACACCAAGTCTGCGCTCCGCAGATCGGGCCCTCACGCAGGAGAGGCCACAACCACGCGCCATCAAAACACTTATGCGGCCTCAGCCATGAATTTTCAAGGGGCATTCTGGTTTGCCACCTATCAAGGCCCCCTCACCGGAGATCTCTTCCTCTCACTTCTCAAAAAAATGATGTACCGTCGACGGAGGCCCTTGCACCTGATCCTTGATGGTCACCCGATCCACAAGCGGGCGATGGTCAAGAGGTATCTCGAGAGCAACCGACGAGGATTGACGCTCCATTTCCTTCCAGGGAAGAACGAAACGGCGGGTGAGGAGATTCTGGCCAATCAAGCGCGTCCCTTCGGTGACTTGGTGTGATCTCTGATTTCATCGCTGCGATCCTCACCTCTGGTATCGAACTTTTTCACCGGAGGAAATGCGGTTGGTTGTGCGCCGAATTCTCAAGATTGAACTCCAGCAGCGGCGTCAACCGGTGGCGAACGCTCCCATTAAGACTGCTTCTCCAACGAAGCGGCCCGCTTCCTTCTTTCAGTTGCCGGCCGACGCCCTACTGTCCGAGTCGCTCTCGACAGTGACGGGAGAGGAAGGGCTGTTCCTGCCTCACTCCGCTGGTTTCAGGCCTCAGCCGGAAGGCCGCATCCTCCCGACCCAGGCCTTCTTTTCCTTCGTAGGACCCAACCAGCCTCAAAACAGAAGGGGGCAGCCACCAAGGGCTGCCCTGCCTTTCGACCTTCACCGTTTGCACTGGCCGGATCAGCGGACTTCGACTTCGGGGACTGGCACGATCTCGATGCTGTTGCTCGAAAGGGTCGTCGAGATGATGCGTTGAAGTTCGGCAACCGACTTGTTGTAATCGGCCATGGCGCGGAGTTCGACGCCGCGAGCCTGGGCCAGCTCGTTCTGGCGCTGGAGAATGAAGTAGGTGATGGAGAGACCGGCGGCGAACTTCTTCTCCTCGCCTTCAAGCTGCTTTTCCGCAAACTCGCGCGCAGAGCGGGCGGCCTCGATGCGCATCTTGGAGATCTCGACCGCCTGGACACCATTGCGCACTTCGAGTTCGATGTTCTGCAACTGGCGACGAGTGAAGAGGGTGATCTGCTTCTCGGTCTCGCGGGCACGGGCGAGATTGGCCTTGGCGGCACGATTCTGAATCGGGAGGTTGATCTGGACGCCGACGCTCCAGGTGCGGAACTCGTTGCGCAGCATGTTTTGCAGCGAGGTGCCATAGCCACCGATGAACTCCGGGAAAGGACGAACGGGCCCGGTGACACGGGCGGGAGTTCCCCCCAGTCCGGTGGCAGAGTAGTTGGCGATAAAGTCGATCTGGGGCTTGGCCTGGTCGCGGAAAAAATCGACGTCGATCTTGTTGATCTCCTTCTGAAGGGTCAATTGACGCATCTCGGGACGATTGGCCTGAGCCAGCCGGACGGCGTCCTCCAGGGGAAGGGTGAGGGGGCTGACCTCAAAGGACTCGACCGGGAGGATTTGAGTCATCCAGAGGGGGTCCTCAGCACCATCGACAGTGAGCGCCTTGAGGGCATTCTCGGCTTGGCCGACCGAGTTCATCGCGACGAGTGCTTGCTGGCGTCGCGATTCGACCTGGGTGGCGGCCGAGACGACATCGATCGGGGCGAGGGTTCCTACTTCGACCTGTCGGCGGTTGTTCTCGAGCTGGGTCTCGGCCAGTCGGACGGAGTCACGCTGGATCTCCTCATCCTGAATGGCGAAGGCGAGATCCCAGTAGGCCTGCTGAACGCGCGAGATGATCTCGATGGCGCGCTGCCGGAACTGGGCGTCCGAAAGATCGAGTCGCTTGCGGGCGATGAAGATCTGGCGCCGAGCGCTGTCCATGCGCAAGTTCCGCATGAGCGGCTGCGTCAAGGTCACACCGGTGACCGGAACATACTGGGGGGAGAAGAGGTTGACGTTGTTGGCAACACGGCGATTCTGGAAAAACCCCTCGACGCGACTGCCGTACTTCTGCAGGTTCTGGGCGATCGAGGTGTTGTAGGTCGTCGTGTCGTTGAGGGTGAAGTTGTCGGTCGTACCGCTGAAGGGGAAGGAGTTGGGGCGCTTGGCCGAATCGTAGAGGAACGTCGAGGAGGAGGTCAGGTCATAGAAGCCGCGGGCGGCGACGATGTCAAACCCAGCCAACTTGACGTTCTCGCGTTCGAGTTCGATATCGACATTCTTTTCGAGAGCCGCCAAGATGGCGTCCCGGAGGGTCCAGCGAACGACCTTCCCCGGGGTCAATCCGACCGTTCGCTGTGGAATCGGCTTGGAGAGCTGGGAGGAAGGAATCCGATCCGAAGAGGAAGCTGGCGCGGGGACGGGGTCCTGTGCGCGAACGACCTGCCCGAATGGAAGAATCATCGTCAGATTCATCCCGATCCCGAGGAGGAGGGCCATGATGCGTCGACCCGTGAGGCGCGTTTGCGCAGGAGACCATCGCTCACACCCACGGAAGAGCCTTGTCTGGTCTGTTGTCCCAATTCGATTCATACCCTCTTCTCCCTTGTTAGTCGGTCACTGAGCGTCGATCGACGGCTCTTGCTCACTCTATCGTTCGTTCGTCGGTCTGATCTTCCCAATCGTCTCGTCCGGCTCCCCCTGCCCTCGCCCCATCAAGAACCCGAACCTCAGGGCACGCTCAGCGGCGTGGGAGACCCAAACGAAGGAACGCGCCGTGACGAACTGAATAAACAGCGTACGTCCAATTCGAGACGTGGGTTGCAAAAAACTTGGCCCCAACCAGATCTGGGCCAGATCTG
>JBMOHS010000305.1:0-3310 GCA_049317725.1 Blastocatellia bacterium | reverse complement strand
CCCTTCTCCGTCTCGAGCAGCTTGCGGAAATCGGCGTACCGCTTCGCCTTCTGGTAGGCCTCCTGCACCCGGACTCCTTCCGGATTCGGCTTCCCATCCCGCATCTTCGTGCGCCCTTCGATCGCCCGATCAACGTATCCAAAATCGACATCGGCCAGCGCAACGATCTTCTGGCCATTGGCGAGCAGCTCCGAGGCGTTCGAGGCTCCCTGCCCCCCACACCCGACGACGGCGATGTTGACCGTGTCGCTCGGGGCCTGGTAGCCCACTCCCCCCAGTACGTGACGCGGCACGATCATTGCTCCGATCGCCGCTCCTGTCGTTCCGGCGACAAATTTGCGCCGGGTCATCCTCTCTTTCGACATGCGTCTCCCCCTTGATGGCGTGATCACCCCTCGCCCTCAGGCGAGGGCATCCTTGATGAATTGAAAACATTTGCGGACTTCGGCTACGGCATCTTCCCCACGATACTCGTATTCGATATTGACCGGGATATCGTACTTCTTCCGCTTCAATAATTGAAGCACTTCCCGGATCGGCGTGTCCCCTGTCCCCCACGGCACATTCGCCCCGTGATCCCGCTTGCGATCCTTGATGTGCAGGTTGGTGATGCGCGCGTGGTGCTCCTCAATATACTCCACCGGGTTGAAGTTGGCCGCCGTGAAGTGGCCGATGTCGAGGTTGATCCCAATATACTTCGAGTGGGCCATCGCTGCCGCAAAGCTCGCCGGGGTCGCAAACTGGTTCGGATCCTTGAGGTTGTCGTGGTTGTGCATCGCTACCTTGATCCGATGTTTGTCGGCATACGGCGCGACCCGCTTCGAGGCGCTGACCGTCGAGGAGGCCGTCAGAAAGCTGATCCCCATCGCCTTGGCCATCTCGAAGCCGCGGTCGATCTCCTCATCGGTAAAGCTGTCGTTGAAGCTCAGGTTGTACGACTGCAACTTGATGCCCGCCGCGTCGAACTTCTTGCGGACCTGCACGAAATGGTCGAGCGGCGTCTTCAACCGCCACTCCCGCTGCGCCTCGCGCGCCGCTGGATCGGGCCCACGCTGCCCTCCTGCCGGTGCCGGCGGACGCGGCTCGACGTGCCCCGAGAAGAGCTCACACTCCCCAATCCCGATCGCCACCATCGCCTTGATCGCGTCATCCAGCGGCATCGTCCGGAAACTGTACGACTGCACCCCAATCCGTACCCCTTGATGCCGCGAATTGATCTGCCCCGCCAAAGCGACCGAAAGGGGGATCCCTGCCAGCAGCAACCCACCAAATTCCCGCCTCGTATACTGCCCGTTGCTCATTCCATCGTCCTTTCCTGATCGCGAACTCCCTTTCGCAATCCTTGTTTACCGCTATACGTCCTCCCCTCCCACCCAATTTTGCCAGGAGTCTCGCCGGGTCGACCAATTTGCGGAAGAGAGAACTGGAATCACGCGTGGCGCCTCTGAACAGAGGTCGACCTCCCTGAGACGAACGATCGGTCGTCTCCGTCACAAAAAAGACCGCAACTGCGGAGAAAAGTCAATGCCGCCCGCCGGTCCCGCCCTGCGGAGAAGAGGGAGAACGAATGGCGTGCTGCCTTGGCGATGTGTGGGAAGCCGGTCGACGGTGGAGAGGCGGCAGGTCTGACCTGTCAGCGGAGTCTGAACGGGGAGGTGGCAGGGGGGGGACTTGGCGAAAGGAGGTTACCGGTCGGTGGCCCGCCGACGAGGCCTCAGGCGATCGCGGGTGGGAGAGTGAAGAAACATTCGGTAAAAGCCACGCCGAAACCTTCTCTAAAGATCGAAGAGCATCAGTGATGTTTGGCAAGACCGTCGGGTGTGCCGAAGGCGGCGTCGAAGTGCTGTTCCAAGACCTTGCTCACAAGAAGACTCAAGGGCACGAAGTCTTGACCTCCCTGGAATGTGCGGAAGCAAGATTCTCCATTGACGGTAGGCACAGTTCACGACAAGCCTGCCCACATCTTCCTTGTCTTTTCGTGCGTTCGTGTGAGTTCAACCTTTACTATCGCTTTCCCCAGTTTCTGGGTAGCCTCTATTCAGACCATCAGGGCAGTAGAAGCCTCGTCATCATTGCTGACAGCCCTGCCACCAACAGGGATTGGCGGCATTGAAAGCGTCGATCGCCGCGGCCTTGGGTGGTCGCTGGGCCGGCGTCAGCGACTCCAAGGCTCCCCAACTTCCAAATTTGCCCGCTCCGAAAGTCAGCGTAAAGTGCATCATCATCTCCCCGCCATTGGCCCGCCACAGGTTCAGATAGTTGGTGTAGACCTCCCCCATCTGCACATCACGATTGGCGGCCACGAAGAGGTTGGCAACGGCGACGTTATCTTGGGCTCCAAAAACCCCGACCAAGTGCTGGCCACCTTCGTAACCAAGCAACCGCAGACTCCGCGCGCCTGCTGCCTGTGCATGGGCTTGGATCCACGGAACAACCTCCTGCAAGGCCGAGGTTGAGCAGCTTCCCGTCAACTGGGGGGGCCAATTCTCCGTGCAGGGTGTCGCGACATTCGGGTACAGATCCGTCAACTGGCCCCCCGACCGGAGTTCCTGGAACATCTTGGCGACTGTCCAATTCTGCAATTCGTTCACGTTTACCGGCAAGTTCAAATAGTTACCAAAGTACGGAGCGATCGCCACGGCATCAAGATCGGTTCGACAGGCCGTCGTACGCTGCCCGACCTGAACCGCCAGTGAACAGTCGGCTGCTTCCGTCGCCGTGAAACTGTTCGCCGCCTGTGCGCCCAGGACGCATGTCACCCGGCTCGCCCCAGCACCAAAACGCGTCTTGAAGATCCGGCAGACCTGCGCGGTGCGCAACCCGTGCGCGTTCAACCGACGAATGAAGGGGTCCCCCAAACTGCCAAACAACTGGGCCCCCCTCGCCTCCACTTCCCCCCCTTGCGGAAAGGCCGAATTCCAGACTTCGTTCGAATACTCCACATATACCCGGCGCACCGGCGCTAGCTGCTGCAACACCAACTGGGCAAACTGATCGACATAGGAGTCGGACGCCCGGTGCGGGATCGTAAACCACGGCTCGACGTGTGCCACATTGGCCAACTCGATCATCGCTTCCAGTGGAACCCCTTTCTCCAACGACCAGTGCGCCTGCGTCTGGGTTGCCCGGTCACTGAACTCCTGCTGGGAGTTCGGCGCACCGGAAAATCCTGACCCGTTGGTGCGCATCCAGTCCATGAAGCGGACGCTCCGATACGAAGCGAGCTGCCGCAAGAAGTCCGGATGAAAGGTCGGTGGAGCGTTCGGGTCGATCCCTGGCGGGTACACACGGACGTTTCGTATATAGTTCG
>JBMOHS010000304.1:0-3342 GCA_049317725.1 Blastocatellia bacterium | reverse complement strand
GCGCCCCGTTGGGGCGCTAATGCCCCCTTTTTGGCACGGAATGTCCAAACTCCAGGCACAAGTTACAACTTGTGAGAGTATGTTTCAGCCATGAATACATTGATCGAACCGGCACGTATCCTCAACCATATCAGAGATCTGCTGCCTTAGGCACATGGTCATCAAATCAAGTCCATTGCCACCTTTGTAGTCGCGATCATTGAAAAGCAGACCGGCAATCAGGAGGAACTGGCTCGTACTCTCGGCCGCCAGGAAGCAGCCGTCAAACGATTGTCTCGGCTCATTCATAATGACCGACTCAAGCCAAGGTGTCTGGCTACCTGGATCTGCCGACAGGTCCTTCGCAAGATCCCCAGCTCAGGCAAAGTCCGGCTCGCTATCGACTGCACTACCGAGGATACCCAGCATCTCCTGGTGATCTCATTGATCATCGGCCAACGGCCTACCCCTATTTACTGGCACGCGTATGATTAGTCGATCCTCAAAGGGCGAATGAAGCGCTACGAAAGTGCCGTCATCCGAAACGTTTTCAAACCGATCTTTCAACTTGTTGATCCATCTTGGGTTCGACTCACTGCGGATCGTGGGTTTCCTGGTCATTCTCTCTTTGAGCTGCTCGACGAGTTGGGGGTGAACTTCCTGGTTCAGGTCAAAGGCTCGACCAAGGTTCAATATCAAGGGAAATGGTTGAATCTCAATCAGATCAAGTTTCGCCGCAACGAACGCCACCGCAGTCTTTGACGCATTGATTATTGCCAGAACTCACCACGCCGACTTCAAGTCAGCATGAGCCGGGCTCGGGATAAGGAGGGAAAGTGGGGTATTTGGTATCTGGTCACGAATCAGCATCTTCGGCCACGACCAGCAGCCAGGGAATACGGGTTCCGGTTTGGCTGCGAAGAAGGATTTCGGGATGTCAAATGGGATCTCGGATTCAAAGAATCCCGCGTCAGGCAAGTAGATGCTTGGTCCCGGCTGTTGGCACTTTGTGCCATCGCGCTGAGCGCTCTGACCACACTGGCCATCAAACTTTTCGTGCGAAACGGGAACACAGCACAGCTCTTACTACGCCGTATTGCCTCTCGCAGACGAAAGCGATGTGAATTGAGCCTGGTTGCAGCAACAATTGCGCTGATTCAACAAGATCCTTCTTTCTTTTCTTAATTTGTTGTCAATAAACACAAAACTCAAATAGCTCTATGATTTATAGTAACTACTCACGGCGTTAATGAAGTTCAAGGGGTTCTATCTTCTTTTCGGTAATCTCTCTGTCGTGTAAGGATGTCTTCCGTTGAGACATTGGTCGCTTGTTGACGCTGTTCAATTCCCAATTTCCTTCTGCCTCCGTGTGAGCCTCTTTCCCCACCCCGACCCCCACCCCCACTCCCGCCCCCAGCGTGGGCCCAGTTGTTTTTTCTCACACGAAGACACCAAGCCACTGAGGTTTTGGATTGGAGAAATCTTCATCCTCCATTTCTTCTTCGTGTCTCGATGGCGCAATCATCTCTTCCGTTCCGTGAGTAGTTACGATTTATAAAGGTGCCCAGACATCAGATCCTCTGCGAGAATCTGCGGAACCTGCGGATCGGCTTTCCTCTCTTACCTTGGCATCGCCACACTCCTCGAAATTCCCCTGCCCTCTCCCCCCCCTCCCGGCTCGGAGAGGGCCAGTAGTCTGAAAAATGACCAGCAAACCTCAATAATAGCCCTCAAATCTCCCCTCCCCCTGGGAGGGACCGGGGGAGGGGGCCTCTGCGGCCTATCGCGCCGGATAGACTGGGATCGTCAGCGTCGCCGAGCTCGTCGTCGTCAAGTGGTGCAGGTTGTGGCCGCCTCCCAACCCATTCTGGGCCTCGACCAGCAGCGCGCCGGTGATCGCCTCGTCGGCGACAGCCGCGAACCGCATCCAACCCGTTCTCCCCGCCGGAATGACCGTCGAGTAACGCGGCACTGTCCGTGGGAAGTTGTTGCCCAGGACTCCTCGCAGCTGGCAGACGATACTCGTCAGGGTGAAGCTCTGCGACGCCTCCTGGTCGTCATAGAGCAGCCCGAAGAGCAATCCCTGCCTGCCTGCTCCGGTTCCCTGGGTCTCTACTCCGGTTCCGAGATTCCCTCCGACACGGTTGACGACCAGCAGCGAGCTGTACCCATTGGCGATCGACGAGAGCCCGCTGACCGCCAAAATCCGCGGCAGGGCGTTGTAGCTCAATCCGTCGAAAGCCAGTGTCGCCGTCGTCGCGTTGGGGTCGCACATCGGCCCTCCCAGGCCGAGCGCCGACACTCCCAGCGCCGGCAGCGTCGCGCGATGGCCGCTCTCCAGTTTGACCAGACTCTCCCCGATCAGGTCGTTCTGGATCGCTGGGCAGCCGTTGGCGTCCGTCGCTACGGCGATCAGGTACCCCGTCACCCCGGGATCGAAATCACTCGCCAGGAAGCTCGTCGTCTGATTAGCGGTCAACGTGATCGTCATGTCCGCCACCGAACAGTTCGAGCCATCGATGAAGAAGAAGTGGACATAAGCCCTCCGGCTCGGGCTCGTGTTGGTGATCGAGATCCGCGAATCGTTCGTCGTCGGGTTGAACCCCGACGAATAGAGGTTGTAGATCAGGACGCTCCCCGGCTTCTGCCCCGCCGCTTGTCCCAGCACCAACCCCACTGGGTCTCCGGGGCCAACCGGGGACGCACTGATCGTCACTGTCGTACTGGGCCCTGGAAACACATTGATCGTCGAGGTGAGCTGGTACTGTGTGCCACTGGTCGCCAGCGCGCTCGCCTGTACCAGATAACTGATCGTCACGCTGCTGTTTCCAGGAATCGTCCCGGTCCAGGTGACTGGCACCGCGCCAAACACGCACGTCCCGGTCGGATAGCTGCAGGAAAGCACTCTCAGTCCAGCCGGGATCGTTATGGCAATCCCAGCAGAGGCGCCCCCACCCGAGCTGTTAGTGATGGTCATTCTGATCGTTAGCAGACCGCCCGGCACCGCTGCACCCTCTACTTGCATAGAGGCCATCAGCGGTGACAGAGTTCCGGTCGCGGTGAAGGTCACTGGCGACCCGGTCAGTCCTGCACTGGTCGTCATCTGCATATTGGCGCCTGCGGTCGCGCCGAGGTCCCAACCACCAACCGTGGCGACCCCGCTGGCGAAGGTCTCTGGCAACTCGGTCAATCCCAAACTGGTCGCCGTCAGCGTGTTGCCGCCAGCGATCGCGCCGAGAGTCCAGCTACCAACCGTGGCAATGCCGCTTGCGTTGGTCGTCGCATTCTCTCCGATGACGCTTCCACTTCCGGTCGCCACCGCAAACGTTACCGGGACTCCGGCGACCGGATTATTTGACGCAT
>JBMOHS010000303.1:0-3371 GCA_049317725.1 Blastocatellia bacterium | reverse complement strand
TGTATTTGCACCCCTTGATGCTTTCCAACCCTCCCCGGGATTGACAAGCCAGAAAGCCGACTTAGCTCAGTTGGTAGAGCGACTGATTCGTAATCAGTAGGTCGCCGGTTCAAGTCCGGCAGTCGGCTCCAAAATAATAAAATCCGCCGATCTCCTCTGCTATTGCCTCGGATTAATGATTACCTTAACGACATCTACACACAACACACAAACACCTCGAGTGTGATGAGAACGGTCTGACAATCGATTTCGTGGATGCCCCGTCTTGCCTGTCCCAACGGAGAGGCCTGTTGTCCACATGCATCAATTACAACCAAGGAGTTAGCTATTTATGTCGATATCGCGTGAGACGCGTATCTTTGCTGCAAGGGGTGAACGTCGAGAAAGGAGTTCCCGGCGTATGACACTCCTCTTCTGTTTGGCTGCTGCAGTCAGCTTGACGGGGTTATCGAATGCCTCCGCTTGGTTTGGAGATCTCGGAGGTCGCTGGTCGACGGTACCAGCGAAACAAGGCGGGAACGTTGCCAGAGATTCGCGCCCCTCTACGACCCCCCAGCAGACTGCCGCGATCGCCGCAACTGGCTCTTCCCAGGATCCAGAGGGGAACTCGAACCTCTCTGCCCAGACTTGTACGGTCAATTGCTCAGCGACCGTGCCAGCCACCGCGCAACCGAACGCCCAAGTCCTCTTCCAGGCGATGGTGGAAGCCACTGGCTGTACGGCAACCCCGACGTTCCGCTGGAATTTTGGAGACGGAAGCGCTGTCTCCACCTCTCAGAATCCAAGCCACTCCTACTCCGTCGCCGGAACCTACCAATGGTCCCTCACTGCCAGTGTGGCCAGTGGCTCCAACTTGATTGAAACCATTGCGGGGGGGCTTGGGGAAGGGAATCCTGCGACACAGGCGACCATTCAAGAAGTTCCCCAATTGGCCCGGGATCCTCTCGGCCGTGGTGTCTTCGTTGTTGATTCAACGAGTGAATTCTTTCACTTGAGATTTATCAATACCAGCAGTGCATCGGTCACCCTGGCTGGAGTCACGATTGCGCCGGGAGTGATCCGATCCATCGCGGGGGGAGGGGCCAGCACAGAGAATGATGTTCCCGCCGGGACCGCAGATCTTGCGGTCGTCACTGGTCTCGCGGTCAGTCCCTCGGGCAACCTGGTCTATCTATTGAACAGCACGGATGGGCTGCTGCGAGTGATCAACCTCTCGAGCAGCGCGGTGCCGGTCAATGGAACGGCATTGACTGCTGGGCAGATTCGGACGGTGGTCAGTGGGATTGGACAGGGTGTCAACGGGTTGGCGGTCCACCCAACGAACGGGGAGATCTACTTTGCTGATGCCACCGCCTCGGTCAACCGTGTCTTCAAAGTGAGCACTACTGGGACTCTGACTCCGGTGGTCGGCAATGGAGCCTCGACTTTGCTCACCGAGGCGTTTGTCCCAGGTGCGGCGACCTCGATCCCCTTGCTCATTCCACGATCGATTCGCTTCGACTCGTCCGGCAACCTCTTTGTGGCCGACACTGGACATGGGCGGGTTATTCGTGTGGATGCGGCTGGCAATGCCACGCTCGTTCATCAGTTCACCGTTGGTCCTCAGGTCATTAATGCCTTCCCCTCCGGTCTCGCCCATTTTGGGGGGAGCATCTATTCGGCAAATGGCAATCAGCAGACGATTACCCGTCTCAGCTCCTCCGGTGGGGCAACCATTGTTGCCGGGCAATCCGGGGTCTCGTGTGACTACACCGTGACGAACTGTGGAGATGGTCGACCCGGGGCTCAAGCGACGTTCTCCTTGCTCAACTCTGCCTCCGTCGTTCCGACTGCCAGCATTGACGCGGATGGATCCGGGATCTTTATTGCAGACCAGGGAACGATACGGCGCGGAAGGATCCGCTACCTCAATTTGAGCGGGACGGCGGTGACACTTGCGGGAGTTTCGATTCCGGCGGGTGCGATCGATACCATTGGGGGAAATGGGCTCGTCTTTCCGTACGATGGTGGCTTGGCAACCAGTTCGTCCTTTTCGTCGCCTGTCGGATTGACAGCGGATTCCAATGGAAACCTCTGGGTCGCCGACACCCTCTCCTCCTTGCTCCGGTTCATTAACCGTGGGTCATCACCGATCACGATCTTTGCCGGGACAACGTCAGCACAGGTCGTGCAACCCGGTCAGATCACGACGGTCAACCGCGAACTGGTTGGTGGCCAAGCCAACGGACCCGTTGGACAATCAAGCTTGGTCGATCCTCAGGGGCTCTTTACGACGAGCCAAGGCCTCTTCCTGGTTGACTCTCGGGGAGGGGTGGCGGTCCCCCCTGGGACACCGACTGCACGTCGCTCAAGCAACATTCGGTTTGTCAACACGGGGTCTACTTCGGTGACATTCTATCCGGGATCTTCTTCTCCGGTAATCGTGCCACCCGGAAACATCGCCCGGATCGCGGGAGGAGGCGACGGGCCGAAGGGAGATGGTGGGTTTGCTCTCAATGCCGTGTTGATTGGTTCATCTGACATTGTCGTCACCTCGAATGGGACAATCTATGTCACTGACGTCGGTCAGGGATCGGTTCGCCGGATCGATCCGAACACGGGAGTGATTACCAGCCTCTCTATTCCGGAATCCCAATATACCGGGTTAGGGCTTGACACGAGTGGGCGGCTCTACATTGCGAACTACCAAGGAAATACCGTGCTTCGCGAGACCGCCGCGGGGAGTGGGACCTTCACCACGCTGGCGAGCAACCTCTCGAAGCCCAGAGATGTGGCTGTGGCGTCGGATGGCACTGCGTATGTCACCCTCTCGCCGCCGGCACGTGCCGCGGGAAACCATACGATCGCGCAGATCACTTCCACGGGGACTGTCAGCACGTTTGCTGGCGGAGAGCCCGGCTTTTCCGGCGATGGCGGACCAGCGGCCAGCGCTCGAATCCGGATCTCGCCGTCGGAGTTGGTCGTTGGAACTGGAACCGCCAATCAGCTTCCTCAAACAGTCAACATTGTGGTTGGCCAAGGGGGAGAGATTCTCTTTCCCGACAGCAACAACAACCGGATTCGGAGGCTCCGCCCCTCTGAGATCGTTTGCCAGCGAACCGGGAGCATCACGATTTCGGGGACGACTCCGGCTCCGACGTTGGCCTCGCTGACACCGAACAGCGCGCTCCTCAACAGTGGCGCCTTCACGTTGTCGCTGTCCGGGTCCAACTTTGTCCCTGGTTCGGTTGTCCGCTGGGGCGGTCAGGACCGGCCGACAACCTACATCAGTTCCAGCTCACTGCAGGCGTCGATTCCGGCTGCCGACTTGGCGACAGCTGGAAATGTCGCCGTGACGGTCTTCAATCCGGCCCCGGGTGGGGGGGCTTCTT
>JBMOHS010000302.1:0-3378 GCA_049317725.1 Blastocatellia bacterium | reverse complement strand
TGTGTTGCCGGTTGTGGGATCCCCAGAGACTGCCTCTTTCGCCCACAGAACCGGTGACTGTTAGCGGGTGCGGTTAAAGAGAAGCACGGCGAGAACGATCAGGCTCATCGCAATCACCATTCCCCCGGGCATGAGCTTGAATTCGTTCATCGCAGCCATCCCAAACCTGCCCAGCAGCAGGAGCGCCACGAAGAGGCTGATCCACCAGCCAAGGGCATAGCTCCCCCGCATCATCGCGATGGATGATCCCAGAAGGATCAATCCCGCGCCTCCACCAGAGATGAGAGAGGCGACGCTCCCGGCCTTGACGTAGCCCATCACACCGCCAACCGCGACCAGGATGCCATATAGAAGAACAATCAAAGCCGTCATCTCTCTCCTCCATTCCTGATATGGGGACCGCGTTACCCGTGACCACCCTTGGGTTGAAAATCCTTTACCAGCCGTCAACGCCTCCAATGAGCGTCTTTTTTCTGTTGAATAGTCGCTCAGAGTAGCACCCGAGCCCCTTGAGTGGCAACCAACTCGGCCGACGAACTCCCGGTGCCCCATCCTCAATCACCCCTCCAGCCAGATCAGATCGGGGTCAGAAGAA
This sequence comes from Blastocatellia bacterium, assembly GCA_049317725.1. Classification (GTDB taxonomy): domain Bacteria; phylum Acidobacteriota; class Blastocatellia; order RBC074; family RBC074; genus CAIOZW01. Next base: position 2,783 of record JBMOHS010000302.1, on the reverse strand, counting down.
GGGGTAGGTCTTTCGGTACCTTCACTTAGCAAAATGGGCCGACCAGACCTGGGCCGCAAAAGAGAGGGAGGGAGAGCCACCACAAGATATAGGAAGATTGTGCGTTGACAGCTCTGTATCTAGTGGACTATAGTTCCCCCGGCCAATACAATCAATTTATCGGCTCTCCGTCGGGAAGTTGACTCAACGCCCAGTGGATGCTCTCCAGGGCCAGTTTAGCGCTTGTCATTTTCGGTCGTTTTCGGTAACCGATCGCCCGAATCGTTGGTTCTTATTTTTGTTAGTGCAGGCCCGATCGGTGGGCCCTTCTTCTTGTGGATTCTTTGTCGCCTGGAGTCGTGGGTCGGCTGAAGATCAGACAGTATCGAGGAAATAGTTCCCTTCCCAGGCAAATGGGTCTGTGAGCATTCGTTATCCGAGTGATCAGCAAAAGAAAGCTCGATCAAAACATCTCATAAATTACATAGGAAGATGGCCATGAGTGTCAGTAAACAGAAGATTGTCCACTTTGCCAGCCCCGCGACCGCGCTCGGGATCAATGCGCAGCGTGTCGTGGCGAAGCGATACTCCCTCAAGGACTTGCAGGGGAACCCACTGGAGCAGTGGGATGACATCGTCAAGCGGGTCGTCTCGCACGTTGCCCGGGCAGAGACCACCCCGCAACGCTACGAAGAGTTCACCTTCCAGATGACACGGTTGATGATGGAGCGGGCCTTCGTTCCCAACACGCCCTGTCTGGTCAACGCGGGGAAGCCGAAGGGGCAACTCGCTGCCTGTTTTGTCTTGCCAGTCCCGGATTCGCTCGAAGGCATCATGGAGCACGCCAAGCAGTGCGCCTTGATCCACCAGAGCGGAGGGGGAACCGGAATGACCTACGAGCTGCTGCGCCCTGCCGGAACACCGGTCGGGGAAGGTCGCGGCATGGCGTCCGGACCTGTCAGCTTCATGCAGATCGTCAACACGATGACGGAGACGGTCAAACAGGGTGGGGTCAGGCGTGGCGCCAATATGGGAATTCTTGCTGTCTCCCATCCCGACATTCTGCGGTTCATTCACGCCAAGAACGACCAGAAGAGCTTGACCAACTTCAACATCTCCGTGACGGTCACGGACCGGTTCCTCAAGGCGGTCGAGAACGAGGAGTGGTTCCAGACAGAGTTCAACGGCGTCCCGTGGGAGATGTCGATCCACGATCCCAAGGCCAACGACGGCCAAGGCGGCGACTATACCTATCGCGGAGAGGTGCCCCCGCGGCCAGGACTTGTTTACGCCCCAGACATCTGGGAACGGATCATCTCTTCGACGCACCGTTGGGCCGAGCCGGGCATCATCTTTATCGACAACGTCAATCGACACAACCCCTTGCGAAACTCGATGGGGCTCAAGCGGGCGTCCAATCCCTGTGCCGAACAGATGTTGCACGACTACAATGCCTGCAACCTCGGATCGATCGATGTTGCCAAGTACTACGACGAAGCAACGGACGACCTCGATTGGGAACGGTTTGGAGAGGCGATCTACTGGACGGTGCGCTTCCTCGACAACGTCATCGACACTTGCGAATGGCCTTTGGCCGAGATCCACGAGACGGTGCACCGCACCCGCCCGGTCGGTCTTGGCATCATGGGGTTCGCCGATCTGCTGCTCCAGAAACGGATCACCTACGGAAGCGAAGAGTCAGCCCTCTACGCCGACCGGATGATGGACTTCTTCCGCAAAGAAGCGTGGAAGGCTTCTCTCGCGCTCGGGGAGGAGAAGGGGGTCATGCCCGAATTCGAACCGAACCGGGATCTCTACGAGCAGATGCTCTACGACGAGGTCGGCCTCGACCGTTCGATTCCCCTGACGCCGCGCAACTATGAGGTGACGACCGTTGCACCGACCGGAACGATCTCCCTGGTGGCAGAGACCAGTTCTGGATGTGAACCCAACTTCTCCTACGCCTACGTGCGGCGGGACACGCTGGGCACGCGGACCTACGCGCATCCGGTCGCGGCGAAGGTGCTGGGGATCGATCTCGACCAGACCGATCCGTCCTCAATCGAGCGAGCCGCGACCTACATCGTCGAGCATCGGGATGAGCTTCCCAACTACTTCGTCGACGCATTGACCCTCGATCCGGAAGACCATCTGCGGGTCCTCAAGGCCTTTCAGGACCACGTCGACAACTCGATCTCGAAGACGGTCAACGCCCCGTCGAGCTATACGCTCGAAGAGACGGACCGGGTGCACCGGCTGGCTTGGAAGATGGGGGTCAAGGCGGTCAGCTACTACCGCGATGGATCGAGGGATGATCAGGTGCTGACGGCCGTCAGCAAGGCGCCAACTGCACCAACCGCCGAGGCCACCCCCGCTTCTGAGGCGAGTCGTCCAGTGGAGCAGGTCACGAGCTGGGAGACGACAGAGAAGGCCGCTCCACTCCGGGTCGAGCGACCACGCGAGCTGATCGGCTCGACTTGGCAGATTCCCTTCGACCACCAGAACCTCTACGTGACAGTCAACCACGACGGGGCACGTGTTCTCGAGATCTTCGCCACCGGAGCCGGGCTCTCGGTCTCGGTCGGTCTGCTCGCCTCGAAGATGCTGCGGGGGGGCTTTGAGCCGGATGAGGTAGCGGCCAGCCTGAGCAAAGTGATCGGCAACCACTCTGTTTGGTTCAATGAGCGGCTCTGCACCTCTCCGGAGCAGATCGTTGCCGAGTGCATCTTGACGACCAAACGCCGGCTGCACAATCAGCCCGATTCAGCGCGTGCCGTCGCCAAACTCTCGCTTCAAGCGGGGGT
>JBMOHS010000301.1:0-3385 GCA_049317725.1 Blastocatellia bacterium | reverse complement strand
TCCCCCTTCTGCTTCAACAATACTGCCCCTTACGCCAACTGACCCATCCGGCGAAACTTCTGGTACCGGGCGTCGAGCATCTTCGCCAAAGGGAGAGCAGAGACCACGCCGAGGGAGCGCTCAATCTCATCCCCGAGCCGCCTCGCCGTCTCATCCCAGTCGAGATGCGCCCCTCCAGCCGGTTCGGGGATGATCTGGTCGACGATCCCCAGTTGGAGGAGATCCTCGGCTGTCAGCTTGAGCCTCGTCGCCGCCTCCGCTGCCTGGGTCGCGTCCTTCCAGAGGATCGCGGCACACCCTTCAGGTGAGATGACCGAGTAGACACCGTTCTCGAGGATCAGGACACGATCGCCCAGCCCAATGGCCAGTGCACCGCCGGAGCCCCCCTCTCCCGTCACCGTGACGATGATCGGGACCTTGAGTCGGGCCATCTCGCGCAAGTTGACAGCAATCGCTTCCGCCTGCCCCCGCTCCTCGGCGTCGATTCCAGGGTAGGCCCCAGGTGTGTCGATCAGGGTCAGAATGGGCCGCCGAAACTTCTCCGCCAATTGCATGACGCGCAGCGCTTTGCGGTAACCTTCCGGCTTGGCCATGCCAAAGTTGCGGGCTTGACGTTCGCGAACATCGCGCCCCTTCTGTTGCGCGATGACGGCGACGGGCTGCCCGCGAAACGTCGCCATTCCGGCAATCATCGCGGGGTCATCATAGAACTTCCTGTCCCCGTGCAACTCCTCAAAATCGACACAGATCCGCTCGATCAGGTCGAGTGCGTAGGGGCGCCGATCGTGCCGCGCCAACTGCACCCGGTCGAATGGGGTCAAAGGGGTATTTGTCTCAGTCGAAGATTTCATGACATCGCTCCTTGAGACCGCCGAACAGCCATCTGATGACGGTCGATCCTCCAATCACTCCGCGACGGAGAGGTCGATCGTCCATCCTGGATCGATCGACCGCATCCGTTCGACCAAGCCCTCGGTCACTTCGATGCGCAGGAATGAGTTGGGCCGCATCCGGACCAGCCACCCCTCCTTCGTCTTCAGATCGACCAGCAGGGGGGTCTGTCCCGGGCTGGTTGAGACGAGGTCCCGCAGGGCAGTCAACTTCTCAGGAGTGGCCGATTGCTCATCGAGCCGGATCGTCACCAGCCGGGCCGCCCGGACGTGGGCCCTCCCCAAAGGCTGGACCTCCTGAGCCATGACCGAGGGAATGCCGTCGTCCGAGAGCTCCAGGCGACCCGTCACCAGCAATACCTGCTCCTCCTGCAAGATCTCCCGCGAACGCTGAAAAATATCCGGCCAACAGACGACCTTGACCGATCCGTACTGATCCTCGATGCGGAAGAGGGCAAAGCGATCCCCTTTACGCGTCATCTTGAGCGAGAGATCGAGCACCAGCCCCCCGATGGCAATGATCTCGCCGGGCCCAGCCTCGACCAGATTGGTGCTGTCGTACCGGGTCAACGCTTGAATCGACGAGACATAGTCCTCGAGGGGGTGGCCACTGACATGGAAGCCAAGCGCCTCTTTCTCATAGCCGAGGAGCTGCCGCCGCGGCCACTCCTCGACCGCCGGAAGATCCGGATCCGCTCCCCGCGGGTCATCTGCGCCCCCGAGCAGCGCAAAGAGCCCGGTCTGCCCAGACTCCTTGTCCCGCTGGGCCCGTGCCCCGTGCTCGAGAACCCGCTCCAACGCCAGCAGGAGGGGGGCCCTCGCTCCGTGCAGCGTCTCGAAGGCTCCGCTCTTGATCAGCGATTCGAGGACTCGCTTGTTGACCCCTTTCGGATCGACCCGCTCTGCAAAATCGAAGATCGAGCGGAATGGCCCCCCTTGCGCCCTCGCCTGCAGGATATGCTGAACGGCAGCGGATCCAAGCCCTTTGATCGCCGCTAAGCCAAACCGGATTGAGTTGTCGACGGGGGTGAACCCTTCTAGACTGGTGTTGACATCCGGGGGGAGCAACTCAATGCGGAAAGACTTCATCTCCGCGGCATAGCGAGCGACCTTGTCGGTGTTGGCCAACTCATTCGTCAAGACTGCGGCGAAGAAATGGGTCGGATAGTGGGCCTTGAGCCAGGCGGTCTGATAGGCGAGGTAGGCGTAGGCGAAAGAGTGGGAGCGATTGAACCCGTAATCGGCAAACCGGGCCATCAAAGAGAAGATCTCGACGGCCTTCTCGCGACGAATTCCCCGCTCAACAGCCCCCCGGATGAACTTCTCCTCGTGGACGTCCATCTCCTCCTTCTTCTTTTTGCCCATCGCCCGCCGCATCAGATCCGCCTCACCAAGCGAATACCCGGCGAGCCGCTGGGCGAGCTGCATGATCTGTTCCTGGTAGACAAGAATCCCATAGGTGTTCTCGAGGGTCTCTTTCATCTCCGGCACGAGGTAGGTGACCGGGTCCCTGCCGTGACGTCGGTTGATGTAGTCGTCGACCATGCCGCCATCGAGCGGGCCAGGCCGGTAGAGGGCGTTGAGGGCGGAAAGGTCCTCAAGGCTCTCGGGCTTCAACTTCCGGCAGATCTCGACCATTCCTGAGCTCTCGAATTGAAAGACGGCGTTGAGCAAACCATCGGCAAAGAGCTTGAGCGCCCCCTGGTCTTGCAGGGGGATCTGGGACAGGTCTGGCCTCGCCCCCTCGACCTGCTCGATCGAGCGGAGGGTATCCTCGATGATGGTCAAGGTCGTCAAGGCGAGGAAGTCCATCTTGAGCATGCCGGTCTTCTCGAGATCCGACATGACAAATTGGGTCGTCACCTCTTCGTTCTGACTCTTGCAGACAGGAACGAGCTCGAAGATCGGCTTGGGAGAGATGACTACGCCGGCGGCGTGGACCGAGGAGTGGCGGGCGCAACCTTCGAGGCGGCGGGCAATCTCGATCAGTTCGGCGACTTGTGGGTTGCCCCCAATCGCCTGGTCGAGATCCGGGTTGAGCTTGATCGCCTCCTCGATCGAGACATTCCTCCCACGAACCGGGGGGGGGATCATCTTGGCGACCTTCTCGACCTCGGCGTAGGGCATCTCGAGGGCGCGCCCAACATCCTTGATCACCGCCCGGGAGGCCATCGTCCCGAAGGTGATGATCTGGGCGACATTCTCTCGCCCATAGAGGTCGCTGACGTAGTTGATGACCTCTCCTCTCCCTCGCACACAGAAGTCGACGTCGATATCGGGCATCGAGACCCGTTCTGGATTGAGAAACCGCTCGAAGAGGAGATCATATTGAATCGGATCGACATCGGTGATCTTCAAGCAGTAGGCGACGAGGCTCCCAGCTGCAGAGCCTCGTCCCGGTCCTACCGGAATCCCCCGCTTGCGCGCGTAGCGGATGAAGTCCCAGACGATCAGGAAGTACCCGGTATAGCCCATCCGCTTGATCGTCTCGATCT
>JBMOHS010000300.1:0-3395 GCA_049317725.1 Blastocatellia bacterium | reverse complement strand
TTCTTTCTTCCGTTATTCATTGGTTGCCTGACAACCGCATCGCCCGATTCCAAAGCCGTCGAGCCGCTCTTGCCCCGTTCCCCTTGGCCACCGACCCCCGAGTCTGGATCGCCATGAAGATTGCCACCCTCCCTGATCAGAACGTTGCGGTGGGAGCGCAGCCCTGCCGGTCGCTTCTTGGAACCAACGTCGCCAACCTCACCCAGCGAATCGAGACGGCGAAGGCCGATGAGAAGAGGAGGGCAAAATGAGCACCAGCGCCGTCGCCCTTCAATCGAAGGCCAATCCACAGCAGCTCGAAGCCATCCTCGCGACCGACGGGCCGGTGCTGATCATCGCCGGCCCTGGCTCCGGCAAGACCTTCACGCTGGTCGAGCGCATCGTCTACCTGATCACGCAGAGAGGCGTCACGCCCGAGTCGCTCTTCGTCGTCACCTTCACCGACAAGGCGGCGCGTGAGCTGACAACGCGCGTCTCCAACCGGCTGAGCGAGCTGGGCATCAAGTTCAACCTCAACGAGATGTACCTCGGCACGTTCCACTCGATCTGTCTGCGGCTGCTGGAGGATTTCCGCGAGTTCACCCGGCTCAAGCGGAGCTACACGCTCTTCGACCAGTTCGACCAGCAGTACTTCCTCTACCAGCACATCAAGGATTTCCGCGAACTGCCCGACGCCCAGCTCGTCATGGGCGACGACCAGAAGGGCCGCTGGTCGCAGTCGGAGAACCTGCTCAAGTGGATCAACAAGGTCAGCGAAGAGGCGCTCGATCCGACGAGACTGGCGGCGGCTCGTGAACCGCAGATCCGCGCCCTCGCGACCTGCTTTGTCAGGTACCAGCAGCTGCTGCACGAGGAGAACTCACTGGACTTCTCCGGCATCCAGTACGAGGCCCTGCAACTGCTGGAGAAGCACCCCGAGGTGTTGGCACGGTTGCGACAACGGCTCTCCTACCTCATGGTCGACGAGTACCAAGATACCAACACCATCCAGGAGCGCATCCTGCTGCTGCTGGCGGGTGAGAAGAAGAATCTGTGCGTGGTGGGCGACGATGACCAAGGGCTCTACCGCTTTCGCGGAGCAACCATCCGCAACATTCTGGAGTTCCCGTCCCTCTTCGACGAGGGTCAGTGCCAGCAGGTCAAGCTGACCGTCAACTACCGTTCGCACCCGGAGATCATCCGCTTCTACAACCAGTGGATGAATGAGCAGAACTGGGGCGAGGGCCGGCGCAAGTTTCGCTTCGCCAAGCAGATCGTGCCGCGCGAGGGCAACTTTCCCAACGTGCCGACGGTGCTGCGGCTGGGCGCAAGAGTCAGCCACGATGACGCCTCGAAGTGGCACACCGAGGTACTCGCCTTCCTTCACCGACTGAAGGGCTCCGGCCAACTGACCGACTGGAATCAGGTGGCCTTCCTCTTCCGCTCGGTCAAAGCCGACAAGGTGGTCAAACTCTCGCGATTTCTGGAAGCCGAGGGAATCCCCGTCTACTCGCCCCGCTCGAACATGTTCTTTGAGCGCGAGGAGATCCGCCTGATGATCGGGGCGCTGATCTTCCTCTTCCCGCAATTTCAAAGGGCGCGGGAATGGGCGGAGGGCGCGCATCTGCCCATCTGGAACTACTATGACGAAGAGTGCCTGCGGCCCTTCCTCAACGAGCTGCGCCAGCCTGAGAACAAGCCCCTGCTCGATTGGGCACGATCGGTGGCGCGGGGCCACGAGGTGCTGAGGCGGAACACCGACTATGCCTTCTCCAGCCTCTTCTACCAACTGCTGCAGTTCCCGCTCTTCTCGCGTTTTCTGACTGATGAGGCATTGCAAGGGGTCGATAAGGGCCGCGCCGCGCGCAACCTGGGAATCTTCTCCCGGCTGCTGACGAAGTTTGAGTATCTGCATCACGTCAGCGTCTTCAGCCCAGACTTTCTCGACAAGAACCTGCGGAACCTGTTCAATCAGTTCCTGCGCTTTCTCTTCGAAGGAGGCATCGGCGAGTACGAGGACGAAGCCGAGTACGCACCGAAGGGCTGCGTCTCGTTCATGACCATCCACCAGTCGAAGGGGTTGGAGTTCCCGGTGGTGGTGTGTGGTTCGCTGGAGGCGGTGCCGCGCAATCAGTACAGCGAGCTGGACGTGCTGCTGGAGGATGGGCGCTACCTGTCCAAGGAGCGCTTCGAGCCGCTCGATCGGATCAAGTACTTCGACTTCTGGCGGCTCTTCTACACTGCCTTCTCGCGTGCCCAGAACCTGCTGGTGCTGGCGGCGCAGGAGAAGCAGGGACACGGCAGGTCGCCGTCGTCATATTTCGAGCCCGTCTTCTACCGTCTGCCGTACTGGCGTGACGTCGATCTGTCGGCGCTGACCTTCGAGGCCGTCAAGCAGATCAACCTCAAGCGGGAATACTCCTTCACCTCGCACATCACCTTCTTCGAGAACTGTGCCGAGCAGTACCGCTTCTTCAAGGATCTCGCGTTCGTGCCCATTCGCGAGAACCAGATCCTCTTCGGCACCCTCGTCCATCAGACCATCGAGGATATCCATAAGACCGTGCTGCGTGGCGAGGAGGGGACCATCAATCTCGATGCCATCCACGGCTGGTTCTCGGCCAACTACGCCTTGCTCTCGAAGAAGGAGCGCGTCTACCTTGCCCCCAGCGCCCGGCAGGCAGCGTTGCAGCACATCTTGCGCTATTATGAGCGCGAGAACGGCAACTGGGATCGGATCAAGGAGGCCGAGGTCGAGATTTCGCTGGTCAAGGATCAGTACATCCTCAAGGGGAGCGTCGACCTGATCCGCGGCGCCCACGACACGGTCGAGATCATCGACTTCAAGTCGGAGAAGAAGCCCGACCTGGAGAGGGAACGGGATCGCCTGCGTCAGTACCAGAGCCAGCTCGAGGTCTATGCCCACCTCGTCGAGGAGCGCACCGGCCAGAAGGTCAGCCGGATGCACCTCTACTACACCGGCGAGGACGGCGGGAATCCCTACGTGTCCTTCACCAAGGACGACCGCGCCATCGGCAAGACCATTGCCCGCTTCGATGATATTGTGGACCGCATCGAGCGGCAGGACTATCGGTTATCGGCACGCCCGGCCAAGCTCTGCCAGAACTGCGACATGCGCGCCTACTGTGACAACAAGAACTGGACCTTCAGGAAGAACGACTGATGAGCAAGAACACCCCCGTGCAGGAGAGCCTGCAACTGTCCTCCCCCGAGGGCGGCATCACCAATGTCGAGAAGTACGAGTTCGAACCGATCAAGGGCTACCCGATGCTCAACTGGCGCGGCAAGCGCCCGTTCACCTCGACCCAGTACTACCCGGCCCAGTTGAAGGAGGTCCACGGCGAGGAGGTCGATGGCTGGCGCAACAGGATCTACTGGGGCGATAACCTCCAGGT
>JBMOHS010000299.1:0-3408 GCA_049317725.1 Blastocatellia bacterium | reverse complement strand
AGGTTTAGATCAGGTTTAGATCAGGTAAGGAGTGAGAGCGCGTGAAAAGAGCCCTTCTGTGGAGTGTCCTCATCGGTATGGCCTATGCCCTGAACGGTCTTCCCGTGACCCAGGCGAGCATGTCCGTTCAACAGGCGGTGACCGAGGAGGTTCTGATCGTCCCCTTGCCTGTCCCGACCAACCTCATTGGAACCAACGTCCGCGGGGCGAGCAATGACGGGAAGCGGCTCGTCTTTGAATCGATCAACGATTACAACGGCAACAATCTCGACAGCAACACGGAGATCTGGGTCTATGATGTCGATTCCCGCGGGATCGTGCAGATCACGGACACTGCCGATCTCCGCGACCCCAATAACAACGTCAACGTTCTCCTCCAGATCCGCAACACGACCCCGGTGATCAGTGGTGACGGGACCCGGATCGCCTTCATCTCCAATGCCTCGTTGACGGGGGCTGACAGCAATGCGGATGGCAACTACGAGATCTATGTCGCTGATCTGCCGCTGGGCTCGACCACCCCGACGATCCGCCGGGTCACCGATACGGGAGCCGACTTCGAAGGGGAGGCGGTCAAAGAGATCGTCACCAACTATGCCCCAACGATCAGCGACGATGGCCAAGTGGTCGCTTTTCTCTCCACCCGCAGGTTCTTTCGCTCGATCACCAATGGGCCGGCCTCCTTCACCGCCCTCAATGAGGGGCCACAGAACACGCCGCCCGATGGCAACGCCGAAGTCCTGACCTACCATTTTTCGACGCGGCAGTACTCTCAGGTGACCGCGACCCGCGATGTCGACGCGACGGCCAACTTTACCGTCCGGGGATTCAATACCAATCCGATGCTCAGTGGCAACGGGCAGGTTCTGGTCTTCCTCTCCGGCTTCAACTTTGCGGGGGCAGCCGCCAACAAGAACGCCGACTTCAACGGCGAGCTCTTCACGCACCGGCTCGGGGACCCAGTCAATCGCGTCCGGCAGGTGACCGAAACGAATGGACGATCGGTCGTTCCCGTCAGCGGTCCCGAGAACCTGCTGGCCGCAGCGACCAAGCCGCTCAATTTTGACGGGACCAAGCTGGTCTTTGAGTCGTCCGGTGACTTTGTCGGAAAGAATGCTGACAAGACCCGGGAACTCTACTTCGCAGATTTGAGCGGCCCAACGCCGGCGTTTCAACAGATCACCAGTCAGGAGACGGTCGATTTCGCCAAGAATGACTTCAACTTCTTTCCGAGCATTAACGCCAGCGGGACCCACATCGCATTCTCTTCCGTCCTCAACTTGACGCCAGCGGCATCGAGCGGTGTCAAGGTGGACAATGCCGATGGGAGCCGCGAAATCTTTCGGTACACCATTGCCGATCAGAAGTTTCGGCAGTTGACCTACACGCCACTCTCCGAGCAGTTTGCTGACCAGCGGCAGAACCAGACCAGTTCTTACCTCAACAACACCGGGGATCTGGTCACCTTCAGTTACGATACCCGATCGATCTACACGACAGGGGCAATTGTCATCGACATCTTCCAGGCGCTGCTCCGCCCCGTGACGGCGACGAGCACGGAGGAGGTCAAGATGGTCAACTCGGCGAGCTTCGACGACAAGCAGGTCGCCCGTGGCTCCCTGGTGACGATCTTTGGCAAAGGGCTTTCGTCGGGCATTGCGCAGGCACCGAGTACGAACCTGCCGTTCGACATTGGTGGGGTGACTGTCTCGGTCAATGGGTTTTCGGCGAGGTTGATCTACGCCTCCCCGACCCAGATCAACCTGCTACTACCGGACAACTTGCGGCCAGCGAGCGATCTGGGCTACACGGTCAACAACAATGGGGTGCTCTTCAATGGCAAGGTGCAGTTGGTTGACGCCTCCCCGGGAATCTTTACCGTCTCGGGAGACGGCAAGGGAGCGGCAGCCGCCCAGTGTGGCAAGCTCTCGCCCGATGGCCTTGCCTTTCCCCTGACGGCCCCGCCGTGCGATGTGGGGAACGAGTCGCAGTTTCACACTCTGGTGATCTATGGTACGGGCATTCGCAACTCCCTCTCCGTCCAAGTCAAGGTTGGGGACGCGACTTTCATCCCGACGTACAGTGGTCCGCAGCGCCAGTTCCCTGGTCTCGACCAGCTCAATATTGGTCTTTCCAAGGATCTTGCCGAGAAGCAGAATGTCGAGATTATCATCACCACGACCAACGCAACTGCGATCGACAGCAACAAGCCGACTGTCTCCTTCCTGCCATCTGACCCAGCACTGACAGTGATCAATGCGGCGAGTTTCGATACGGGGTTGGTTGCCCGTGGGTCCTTGGCGATTGTGCAAGGAACCGACTTGGCGACCAGTTCAGCGGTTGCGACTGGGCCGGACCTTCCGTTTGAGTTGGCGGGAGTTCGGGTGACAGTGGGGGGACAGCCGGCCCGGATCGAGGAGGTCAAGCCGAGCCAGATCCGGATTGTGGTTCCCGAAACGCTGCAACTGGCAGATCTGGTCGAGACGGCGGTCTTCAGTGGGACCAAGGTCGCCCGGGGGCGTGTCAAGATCCTTGACGCCTTCCCTGGGGTCTTCTCGACGAACAATGATGGTCTGGGCAACGCATTGGCCCGCTGCGGCACGGTCGCGGCCGATGGGACGGTGACGTTCAGCGATCCCCCTTGCGCGGTGGGTACAACGGAGCGTCCCAACCTCTTGCGAGTCTTTGGCACGGGGTGGCGCTTTGCCGAAAAGATCAACGTCAAGATTGGAGAGACCGATTTGACGGCCGACACGTTTGGCCCGCAACCCGGGAACAACGGACGGGATCAGCTCGATGTCAAGTTGGCGCCTGGACTTGCCGGGCGGACCGACGTCGACTTGACCCTGACGACGACGACCAAGGGGGTGGCACAGATCTCCCGGGTCGGCATCAAGATCTCTTTCCGGCCTGCCAATTGATCCCCCTGCGCCAGGGTAGGGGAGGACCATCCGGGAGCAATCAGGGAGGGATTACGTTCCTCCTTGGTTGCTCTCCTCTCTTTTGGGGCTACCACGTCAGAAGTTGCAGCAGATCCGCGATCGGGAGGGGCGCGTCCAGGCGGAGGACCCGCACCGTTCCCTGGCCGCTTGGGTGCCACCGCTCGGCAAAGGCGGGTGGATTGTCGGTGAGGAAGAGGGTCAGCCCAGGTACTCCGAGGGCGGCTGCAAGGTGCTGTCCGGAAGAGTCGTAGCCAAGGTACCGGTCGCTGGCGGCGATGAGTCCGGCGAGAGAGCCGATCCCGCCCTCCCAGCGCAGGATCGACGGCCGTGGCGTGTCGCGGAGCCGGTTGGCGATCGGTTCTCCCTCGTGAGCCTCAGCGATCGTCACTCCTGAGACCCGCAGCGGCGAGAGGACCTCTTCGACGGCGGCACGTTCTGCGGTCGATCCGCCACTGTCGAGGATGAC
>JBMOHS010000298.1:0-3439 GCA_049317725.1 Blastocatellia bacterium | reverse complement strand
TATGGAGATGCCTCATCGAGTTGCTATGGAGCTGTTTCATCGAGTCAGGGAGGGTTTGGTCCGGTCTTTGGGGAAATACCGCGCCCGCCAAGAGGCGGCGAAGTGTTCGAGGCTCTTCGCCTCAGCGATGGCCGTAAGGATCTCGTGGGCGGCGTCGTATTCGGGAAATCGACGCTCCTCTTCGCGGAAATGCTCCGTGTGGTGGCGACGGCGCCCCTGTACTACTTGAACTGGATATTTGAGGTGGAGCATTTCGTGATAGAGCACAAATTCGACCACATATTGGGGCACGGCCGGATGATCAAGAGACCGGCTGATGACGATGGTCTCGAGGACCTGATCGTAATGGCCAAAGATGCGGCGGGTCGGTCGGGGGCTCCACCCCAGGCGGGGCTTCGGGAGGGTGCCGGCAAAAAAGCGCTCATTGAGCTGATCGAAGAGGGGGGCCAGATCATAGACGCGACCGGCAGCGCCTGTCTCCCGCTTGCGTCCCCGGAGGCGTCTCGCCGCTTCGACACGCGCCTGCACCTCAGACCGGTAGATGTACGACCGGTACCGCTCGATCACTCCTCCCCCGACCCGCTTGCGAAAGAGACGCGCCACAAGGATGTGGGCAATGGCCCGGTGAACAGCCTCGGGAGCCTCGCGAAGATGGTCGGAGATCCGGACCAACATTCGCTGCTGCCGTACGCGAATGGTGTGGTGCAGGCCGACGAAGGGGTAGAAGACGGCCTCGATCTCTGGCAAGGAATCCCGACGGGTCACTTCGCGATAGGCTTCCGCAACAAAGCTCCGAAGATCGGCCTCCCGCACGAGACCGAATCCCAATTGTCGTTGCTCCGCTGTCACTCTCCCCCCCGATTCTCCCTTGCTTGCTGGTGGACGCCAATCCCTCGCAGGTCATCTGGCAGCGGATCCATCTCCCCACCCAAGCCTGACTGCCAGTTGAGAGTACCATCAGGGGACGTCTCCAGAGAAGGCCCCCGGGCAATTTGCTGCGCCAAAACGAACCCCGTACTTCCCCGCCGCCCAATTCCCCACTCTTCGTGGTATCCTCGCCGTCATCGGCGTGGCCATCATCAAGGGGGTTGGATGGGAGAGACGTGGAAAGAAGGAAGCCTCTTTCCTGAAGAAGGAGGCCGGACAGGGCGTACGATGGGCTCGACGCCGCACCGCGCAGAGGAGAATGCTCCGGACACGGTTGGCAAAGAAGCGCCGTTGGCGGAACGAATGCGCCCTCGACACCTGGGAGAGCTCATCGGGCAATCCCACCTCCTCGGGCCCGACCGCCTTCTCGGACGAATGATCCAGGAAGACCGCTTTCCATCCGTCCTCTTCTGGGGCCCTCCCGGCACGGGTAAGACGACCCTCGCACGAATCATTGCCCGTCAAACCCGATCCCGGTTCTTGCCCTTCAGCGCAGTCACGGCAGGGATTCGCGAGATCCGGGAGGTCATGCAGGAGGCCGCACGATGGAAGAGCCAGGAAGGGCGCCGGACAGTCCTCTTCATCGACGAGATCCATCGGTTCAATCGCGCGCAACAGGACGCCTTTCTCCCCTATGTCGAGAATGGCACGATTTTATTGGTCGGGGCGACGACAGAGAACCCCTCGTTCGAGATCAACGCCGCGCTCCTCTCCCGGGTACGAGTCTTCGTTCTTCAGCCGCTCTCAGGTGAGGAGATCCGCGCGATCCTCTCACAGGCGCTGCTCGACACCGAGCGTGGACTCGGTTCCTTGCAAGTACAAGTCGCTCCGGAGGCACTCGAACTGTTGGCCCTGCGCAGTGGGGGAGACGCCCGTACCGCCCTCAACACCCTTGAGCTGGCGGTCCTCTCGACCCCACCCAACAGGGAGGGGGAGCGACAAGTCGGAATCCCGCAACTGATGGAGGCCCTCCAACAGACAACGGCCCTCTATGACAAGACGGGAGACCAACACTACAATCTCATCTCCGCCTTCATCAAATCGATCCGTGACTCGAACGCAGATGCGACCCTCTACTGGCTGGCCCGGATGATCGAAGCGGGAGAAGACCCGATGTTCATTGCCCGCCGGATCGTCCACCACGCGTCCGAAGACATCGGGCTGGCCGATCCGCAAGCCCTCATCGTGGCGGCAGCCGCGGCCCAGGCAACCCATCTCATCGGACTGCCCGAGGCGCGCCTCGCCTTGGCCGAGGCGGCTGTCTATCTCGCACGGGCCCCCAAGTCGAACCGGATCTATCTCGGCTATGAGGCCGCCGCCGAGGACGCACGAGCCACCCACGCCGAACCCGTCCCCCTCCACCTCCGCAATGCTCCGACCCAGTTGATGAAGGGGTTGGGATACGGTACAAACTATCAGTACGCACACGACTTCCCGGAAGGCGAAACCAACATGGAGTGCCTCCCGGAACGACTTCGTGGACGAACCTATTACTCCGGGGAGAGTTCCGACGTGACCGCCAAGGTGAGCGACGGCGGGAACCTCGAACGGACCCCCTGATCGACCAACACCGGCGCCAGCAACCGGTCAGAGGAAGAGATGGCAGCAGAGCACGACCTCAAAGGACGCGTGGCAATCGTCACCGGAGCCAGCTCCGGAATCGGCCAGGCAACCGCGATCGCCCTGGCGACCCAGGGTGCCGCCGTCATCGTCAACTACCTTGGAAACGACGAAGGGGCCGCTGCGACAGTGGCCGCAATTCAGGAGATGCGCCGCAACGCGCTCGCCGTCCGCGCCGATGTCACCAACCCTCTCCAGGTCCGCCACCTGGTGGCCGAGACGATCGACAATTTCGGTCGACTCGACATTCTCGTCAACAATGTTGGCGGGGTGGTGCAGTTGACCCGGATCGAAGAGTGCCCCCTCGACATCTGGAATCAAATCCTCGCCGTCAACGTGACGAGCGCATTCCTCTGCGTCCAAGCCTGCCTTCCCTACCTGCGCGAGTCTGGGCGGGGACGGATCATCAACCTCTCATCCCTCGCCGCCCAGCACGGAGGCCGGGGAGGATCGATCCCCTATGCCGCTGCCAAAGCCGCGGTCAACACCCTGACGCGTGGGCTGGCGACAGAACTTGGCCCCGACGGGATTACGGTCAACGCCATCTCCCCCGGGGTGATCGTCAGCCCCCGCCAGGAAGAGTTCTCCCGGCCGGAGCGACTCCAGGAGGTGGTCCAGGCAACGCCGCTTCGACGGGCTGGCACTCCGGAGGAGATCGCCCATCTCGTCGCCTTCCTGGCCTCCGACAAAGCCGCCTTCATCACGGGCGAAGTGATCGGGGTCGACGGGGGACGCTAGGTGAGGGGCGGAAAAGGGGTGAGGGGCGAGGGATGAGGGGCGAGAGAGAGAATAGGAGCATGTAGGCGATCCGTTTCTTGAAAACCTCCGCGCATCCGCTTGAGTGGCACTTCTAACTCCCAACTTCTCCATTTTCCATTCTCCATTCTCCATT
>JBMOHS010000297.1:0-3471 GCA_049317725.1 Blastocatellia bacterium | reverse complement strand
TGCTGGATGACCGGGGCTATCTGCTCGATGATGGGATGATCTGCCGTGAGGACGAGACGCGCTTTCTGTTGACCTTCACGAGCGGCGGCGCGACCTTCGCGGAGTTGTGGGTGCGCGATTGGGCCGAGGCCTTCGGGCTCGATGTACGGATCATGAATATCACGCTCTCCCGGGGAGCGATCAATGTGACGGGGCCACGCGCCAAAGAGCTGCTCGCCCGGGCCGGCCTGGTCGATCCACCGGCCTATCTGCAGCACGGGCGCGGGGAGGTCGCCGGGGTCGCGTGCCAGATCATGCGGCTCAGCTTTACCGGTGAGATCTCGTACGAGCTGCACCACGAGGCGGCCGACTCGGTGAGGCTCTGGCGGCGGCTGCTCGACCTGGGAGCCGAGCTGGGCATTCGGCCACACGGGCTCGAAGCGTTGCTCAAGCTGCGGCTCGAGAAGGGGCACCTCATCGTCGGGCAGGATACGGACTTCGACTCGACGCCGCGGCGGCTCGACCACGAGTGGGCGGTGCGGCTCGACAAACCCGACTTCGTCGGCAAGGTCGCCGTGCAGCGCACCAACCGGGTCGCGCTCAACCGGCAACTGGTCGGCTTCGCGATGGAAGGGGAGGCTCCAGCGGAGGGAGCGGTGATCTGGCACGAGGGGCAGTACGCCGGTTACGTCACATCGAGCACCTGGTCGCCGGCGCTCGGCCGGAGCGTCATGCTCGGTTGGCTCAACCTTTTTGACGGGGAGTTGCCGGAACGTGTGACGATCAGCGGGCGACCGGCACAGCGCGCCTCGACGCCATTCTACGATCCGGAAGGAGGGCGCGCCCGTGGTTGAGAGGCTGGAGGGGACACGGATCGTCGCGAGACCGGCGGCGCTCGACGCGCTCGGCACGGCTCAGGGCTGCATCTGGATGCGGCTAGCGGCTGATGAATTGTTGATCATCGGCGAACCACTGGAGAAGGCCGAGCGGGTCTTGATCAACGATCCGCACGCGATCGTCCTTCGTGAGACGGGCTTTGCCGGTATCTGGCAGCCGGCTGAGGCAGCGCTCGCGTTCCTCGCGTGCGCCTGCGAGTGGGAGCTGCCAAAGACGCGGCCAGCCTTTGCCCAAGGGATGGTCGCCGGGCTGCCGGTCAAGCTCTGGCTCGAGTCCGACCGGGTCCTCTTCGTCACCGCGGCCCCCTACGCTGCGGATCTGGAGGAGCGGATGCGATGAACGAGTTTGTCGAGCGGAGAGTCGAACTGACTTGGCGAGAACCGAAACGGGCCTATGATGTCGTCATCGTCGGTGGGGGTGGTCATGGGCTCGCCACCGCCTACTACCTCGCCACCCGCCACGGGATCACCAATGTCGCGGTCCTCGAGCGGAAGTATATCGGTGCTGGAAACTCTGGGCGCAATACGACGATCATCCGCTCGAACTATGGGATTCCAGAGGCGGTCCGCTTCTACCAGCGGAGCCTCGAGCTCTACCAGCAACTGGAGGCGGAGACGGGGCGCTGGATGATGCACCAGCGGAAGGGGCTGCTCTGGATCGCGCACACCGAGGCGGGAGTCCGGGCAGAGCGGGCGCGCGCCGAGGTCAACACGGCCTTTGGCGCACGGACGGAGTTTGTCACGCCACGCGAGATTGGCGAGATCTGTCCGCGAATCGACCTGACGGGGGGCGGCGTCTGGCCGGTGCTCGGTGCCTCGTACCACCTTGACGGAGCGACAGCGCGCCACGATCGCGTCGTCTGGGCGCTGGCCGAAGGGGCGATGCGCCACGGCGTCGACATTCACCAGCGACTCGCCGTCACCGGGCTGCGCCGCGACGGCGAGCGGGTCGTCGGCGTCGAGACCGATCGTGGTCCGATCGCCGCCGGGCTGGTCCTCTCGGCGACCGGCGGACACGTCACGGCGCTCGCCGCCGGGGTGGGCGTGCGGCTCCCGATCCGGACCCATCCGCTGCAGGCCTTTGTCACCAACCATTATGATCTCGCCTTCGACCAGATTGTCGCCTCGTCGAACCTGCTCTTCTACGTCTCCCAGACGGCGCGTGGAGAGATGCTGATCGGGGCGGAGATCGATCGCCAACCGAGCTACTCCTACCAGTCCGGCTACCATTTTCTGCAGAGCTGCTCCTTCCGGGCGATGACGCTGCTGCCCTTCCTGCGTGACCTGCGAATCCTGCGCCAGTGGACGGGGATCTGCGACATGAGCCCTGACTACTCGCCGGTCATGGGTCCGACGGGGGTCGATGGATTCTATGTGACGACGGGCTGGGGGACGTGGGGGTTCAAGGCGATCCCGGCCGGTGGCGAGCAGATGGCCGAGCTGATCGCCACCGGCCGCACGCCGGCCCTCATCGCCCCTTTCGCGCTCGACCGCTTCGCACAGGATCGGACCATGGCCGATCGCGGCTCGGCTGGCACTCACTGAGGAGAAGCGACGGATGAACATCCCAATTCCCTGCCCCCACTGCGGACTCCGCCCGATTCAGGAGTTTATTCACGGTGAGATCCCAAACATTCCAGACTCGATCACCGACGCAGAGCAGCGCGATCTCGATCGCGCCTTCATGCGCGAGAATCGCGAAGGGATGATCACCGAGCGGTGGTTCCACACCTTTGGCTGCCGCCGCTGGCTGACCCTCGAACGGGACACTCGGTACTGATCCTTGGTTCCTGGCAGCGATCCGATTGGTTGCTGGTCTCTCCTCCAAGAAATGAATGTCAACGATTTACAATTGCTGATCGACCTTCACCGGCCCGCAGAACGGCAGGGCCCGGGTGGCAGGGTGGAGACCGAACGGGTGATGGCACTGGCTGGGCTCGACCGCTCACGCCCATGGAAGATTGCTGATATCGGCTGTGGCACCGGCGCCTCGACCCTTCTCCTGGCCAAGGGGCTCGACGCTGAGATCACCGCTGTCGACCGGCTGCCGGCCTTCCTTGATGAACTTCAGATCAGAGCCAACGGCCAGGGCGTGGCGCACCAGATCACCACCCTCAACTGTTCGATGGATACCCTGCCTTTTAATGCCGGTGAGTTTGACGTGATCTGGTCCGAGGGCGCTGTCTACAACATGGGCTTCGAGGCTGGGATCTCTGCGTGGAGCCGTTTCCTCAAGCCTGGCGGAATGCTGATCGTCTCCGAGATTACGTGGCTGCGCGCGACGAGACCGCCGGAGCTCCAGTCTTACTGGGAGAGCATCTACCCAGAGATCGACGTCGCTTCCGCGAAGATCCGGATCCTCGAACAGCACGGCTACTGCCCGGAGGGCTACTTCATCCTGCCGGCTCATTGCTGGCTGGAAAACTACTATCGCCCAATGCAGCGCCGCTTCCCTTCTTTCCTCGCCCAGCATGGCAATAGCCAGGCAGCCAAGGCGCTGGTCGCAGCGGAAGAGCACGAGATTGCCCTCTATGAAAGGTACCGGGACGATTACGGCTATGGCGTCTATGTGGCAAGAAAGGGGTGATGGCCAGAA
>JBMOHS010000296.1:0-3504 GCA_049317725.1 Blastocatellia bacterium | reverse complement strand
GGGGCGAGGGGCGAGGGAAGAGGCTCACGCGAAGCCGCGAAGCCGCTAAGGGGGAAGAGAGCAAATCAGGTACGAACCGGGAATGCGGGACTGTCCACCCGCTTGCCAATCTTCGCGTCTTCGCGGCTTCGCGTGAGAAAAAATAACTGGGCCCGCATTGAGTGGCAGAGGGGGGAGAGGATGGCGCAGCAGGTGACGGTGATCGGGGGTGGTTTTTCGGGGCTGACGACGGCCTACTACCTGCTTCGAGCCGGGGTCGGTGTCCGTCTGCTGGAGCGGGAAGGCCGGACGGGGGGCTTGGTCGGCACGCGTCGCACCCCGGAAGGGCTGGTTGAGACCGCCGCCAATGGCATCCTCAACTCCGGGCGGCTGGAAGCGATGTGTCGGGAGATCGGGGTCACCCTCGAGCCGCCACGGCGGGAGAGTCGCGCGCGCTATATTTGGCGGGGGAGACCTCGCCGATTCCCCTTGACGGCGTCAGAGACGCTGCGGATTGGCCTTGGGCTGATTGGGAATGTTGGGCGGTGGCGGCCACGTCCGGAGGAGACGATTGCCACCTGGGGCGGGCGGATTCTCGGGCAGGGGGCGACCGAGTACGGATTGGTGACTGCGCTCGGGGGGATCTACGCCGGAGATGGGCAACGGCTGAGTGCGAGCCTGATTCTAGGGCCTCGCGAACGGACAGGGGGAGGGGAGCAGGTCCCGCGGCCAAATGTTCGTGGTACCGTGGCCCCGCGCGGAGGGATGCAGGAGCTGATCGATGGTCTGACGCATTGGGTCGAGCGGGCCGGGGCACGGATCGAGTACCAGCAGTGGGCGGAGGTCGATCCGGACTGCCCAACCGTCGTCTGCACCTCGGCGCGCGAAGCGGCTGCCTGTCTTGCCCCGGCAGCTCCAGAGGTCGGAGAGGCCCTCCGTCAGATCGAGATGCTCTCGTTGGTGACGGTAACGGCTTTCTACGCTCGGGAAGCGGGAGATCTGCCCGGGTTTGGCTGCCTTTTTCCACGGGATCAAGGCTTTCGGGCACGAGGAGTTCTTTTCAACGATTCCATCTTCGAGGGGCGGAGTGGTTTTCGTTCCGAGACGTGGATCTTCGGTGGTGCGCACGACCCGGGAATTGTTGACCTTGACGAAGCGGCACTTGGCGAGATCGTTACTCGCGATCGGGAGCGGATGACGGGGCGGGCCGATGCTCCAATTGCCCTCTACGCGACCCGTTGGCCCGCCGCGCTGCCCCATTACGACCCCGCGCTCGAACGGACTCTCGCCGGGCTTCCCCCGCTGCCGCCGCGCGTGCGTCTGGCAGGCAACTACTTGGGGGGGGTTGGCCTCGCCCGGATTCTCGATCGCTCCGCACGCGTGGCCAGCGAGATGGCCGCACTCCTGACAGGACGACCAGCATGACGCCAAGATCGAATGACAAAGACACCGAGGGGATACTCCTCATCAACCTGGGAAGCCCGAGCGCGCCGACGCCAGAGGCTGTCGGGGTCTACCTCAAGGAGTTCCTCATGGACGAACGGGTGATCGACATCCCGGCGTGGATCCGTCGTCTGCTCGTCCATCTGATCATTGTTCCGCGCCGCAAAGGGGCATCAGCCAAGCTCTACCGCAGCATCTGGACGGCGGAAGGGTCGCCACTCGTCGTCAACACGCGGGCCCTGGCGGCTGGGTTGCGTGAGCATCTCGGACCATCGGTCCCGGTGGTGATCGGGATGCGTTACGGTCAACCCTCGATTGAAGCGGGGATGGCCGAGTTGCTCGCCACGGGGGTGAGTCGGATTCTCGCCCTGCCCCTCTACCCCCAATACGCGGAGTCGAGTTATGAGACGGCGGTGGTCGCGGCACGGGAGGCGGCGAGGCGCCTTGGGTGTGAGGAGCGGCTCTGGATCCTGCCGGTCTTCTACGACCGGGACGAGTACCTCGCGGCGTGCGTCACCAGCCTGCGGGAGCCCCTCGACCGCTTGCGGCCAGACCATCTGCTCTTCAGCTATCACAGCTTGCCGGTACGTCACATTGAGCGGCTCGACCGCACGAAGGCCCATTGCCTGCGGCGCGAGAACTGCTGTGACCAGATCA
Source organism: Blastocatellia bacterium (assembly GCA_049317725.1). Classification (GTDB taxonomy): domain Bacteria; phylum Acidobacteriota; class Blastocatellia; order RBC074; family RBC074; genus CAIOZW01. The sequence continues at coordinate 1,425 of JBMOHS010000296.1, read as the reverse complement.
CCGAGGTCAATCGTGACTGCTACCGGGCACACTGCCTGGCGACCTCGCGTGGGATCGCCACGCGGCTGGGATTGGGGGCACCGGATTGGAGCATGTCCTTCCAATCGCGATTGGGGCGGGCGGCCTGGTTGGGTCCGCAGACGGAAGATCACCTGCGCGATCTGGTGCGGGCGGGGGTGCGCCGTGTCGCCGTGACCTGTCCCTCCTTCGTCGCCGATTGCCTCGAAACGCTCGAAGAGATCGGCGTGCGCGCGCGCGAGGTCTTTCTCGAAGCCGGCGGAGAGGAGTTGACCCTCCTGCCGGCACTCAACGCCCATCCGGCCTGGCAACAGGCGTTGCTCACTTTGACGAGAGATCTGGGCAACAAGTGAGCGCTCCGGGAAGATTCACGCTAGAATGCGCGGATGAATCCGCAATCGAATCTGTCACAACGGTCGCCTCGCCGCTCCTTGCGGGCGCGCGAGGGAAGACGTCTGATCCTCTTCATGCTGACGCTGGGAGTCGGTTGGTCGGCGGGCTGTGCTGACTCCGCCCAGCGGAGAGCTGAGCCTTGGGGGCTGTCCTGGAGCGAGATGCCGTCTTTGCCCGCCCCGCGCAGTGGCCAGATGGTCGGCGTCAGTCAGGGAGCCTTGCTGGCGATCGGTGGGACGGACTTCCCGGTTCCCCTCTTCGCCGGCGGGCGCAAGGTTTGGTACGGAGACATCCTGGCTTTACGACCTGGGCGGACCAACTGGGAGACGGTTGGGAGGCTCGACCATCCACTGGCCTACGGTGGAAGCGTGACGACGCCGGATGGTGTCATCACCCTTGGGGGCTCGGATGCCGAGCGCCACTACGCCGAGGTACAACGGTGGCATATCGGGATGGGCGAACAGCCGAGGATCGAGCGCACCGACTTGCCACCGTTGCCGATTCCGCTGGCCATGGCGGGGGCGGCACAACTTGGGCAGCGGATCTACGTCGCGGGAGGGCAGCGCGCGCCAACTGCGCCCCGGGCCGAGCGGCGGCTCTGGTCGCTCGAACTGACGCGACCCGAGGCCGGCTGGACCGAGCACGAGCCGTGGCCGGGACCGGGGCGGATCCTGCCCGTGCTGGTTGCCCAGGGAGACGCGCTCTACCTCTTGAGTGGTGCGGATCTGGTCGAGGCCAGCGACGGGACGCCCGTGCGGGGCTACCTGCGCGATGGCTACCGCTACCGGCCGTTGGAGGGATGGCGACGGATCGCCGATCTGCCCCGGCCCACGGTCGCGGCGCCAGCGGTAGCGATGGGACAGTCTCACCTCCTCGTCTTCGGCGGAGATGATGGGAGTCTGGCCCCACGTGTCCGTGAGCTGGGCGAGCGCCACCCGGGCTTCAGCCGCGAAGTCCTCGCCTATCACACGATCACGGATACCTGGGTCAAGGCGGGGGAGATCCCGCAAGGGC
>JBMOHS010000295.1:0-3507 GCA_049317725.1 Blastocatellia bacterium | reverse complement strand
AGAGTTTAATCCTGTCTCATCTGGCGCTCCGGGAAATTCTGATGAGAAATGCGGGTTTAGAAATCGGGCCAGACTTCTGACAGCAGTTCTCTTCGACAAGGGAGGGTTGTCCTTACTGCCAGCCGGGATCGCTGAAGGCTAACCCACACGAAATCCAGAAGGCCCGAATGGCTAAAAACAGCGTTGTCTCCAGTAAAGAGCGCGATTGGGAAAATCTGCGTCCCGAACCGCCCCTCTTGACGACCCGCGATCGCTGAATCTATATTTTATTGGGTTCTTCCGTGATACCTCTGCCTGCTTTGGGTGGAGAGTCAACGGATTCTGAACCCTCCTGTGCGTCGGCCTTGACCGGTCTTCGCGCCTGTCTTTCATCTTCCTTATTGTTTGTTCAGCGTTCTCCTCGTGACCAGTCCAGGTGATCCCCTCACGAGGTCCCACTGAAGTCCGGATCACCCCTGACCGACCGGTCAGGCAATGAGCCAACTGGCGAGAGAAGGAGAAGGGTGCGATGCGAATGAAGCGGCCAATGAAGCGAGGGATCGTCGGAGGAGGGCTGATCGGGATCGGGATCGTCGCCTTGTGGGTAGGCCTGGGTGTGGGAGCGGCGTCAGGACCGGGCAAAGTGACATTCAACCGGGACGTGGCGCCGATCTTTCACCAGAAGTGCGCGGAGTGCCATCGTCCTGGGGAGAGCGCGCCGTTCTCGACATTGACCTACAAGGAGGTTCGCCCGTGGGTCAAGTCGATTCGGAAGCAGGTGTTGCAGCGTGAGATGCCGCCTTGGCATGCCGACCCGCACCACGGGGAGTTCCGGAACAACCGCTCCCTGACCGACAAGGAGATGTCGACAATCGTTGCCTGGGTGGATGGCGGGGCGGTGGAAGGAGAGGCCCGTGACTTTCCGGCGGCACCGGCCTTTACGACAGGTTGGGGGATTGGCGAGCCGGACATTGTCCTGACGATCCCGGAAGAGCACGTCTACAAGGCGGGGGCAGACGAATACCAGTACTTCGACGTGCCGACCAACTTCACCGAGGACAAGTACATCCGCATGGCGGAGGCGCGGCCGGGGAACCGGAAGGTCGTTCATCACATCATCGCCTTCATCGTGCCACCGGGTGGGCCGACGATGGCCAAGCTGACGACCGAGCAGCGGTTCAAGGCGATGGAGGCGGCGCTCAAGAACTCGCCGTTCTACCGGGATGGCTTCCTGATGCGGCTCAAGAGTGACCAGCCAGTCATTGACGACGGATGTGCGCCGGGCAACGAACGGCGGGCAGGCGGTGGAGAGGACAGCATCCTTGCGGGCTATGCCCCGGGTCGGAACGTCGACATCTGGGAGCCGGGAACAGCAAAGAAGGTGCCGGCTGGGGCGACGATCCGTTTTCAGATCCACTACTCCAATCAGACGTTGGGCGGAGACGAGGTCGAGAAGGACCGTTCGATGGTCGGGCTGGTCTTCGCGAAAGAAGAGCCCAAACAGATCGTCCGGACACGATCGGTGGGCAACATGCTCTTCCGCATTCCGGCGGGCGCAGAGAACCACCGGGTGACGGCCTGTTCGACCCTGCGGGAGGAGACGATCCTCTACGGGTTGATGCCGCATATGCACCTGCGGGGCAAGGCGATGGAGTACAAGGTCATCTATCCCGACGGAAAGAGCGAGATCCTGCTTCACGTGCCCAACTACAGCTTCGCTTGGCAGACCAACTACGAGCTGGCGACGCCGAAGCGGTTGCCGGCGGGAAGCCGCTTGATGGTCACCGGCTGGTTCGACAACTCGGCCAAGAACAAGTTCAATCCGGATCCGACCAAGGATGTCCGCTATGGCGAGCCGACTTATGACGAAATGATGCTCGGCTTCATGGACTATGTCGTCGTCAAGCCCCCCGTTGCCCGGCTCGACGACCGGACCCTCGACGCCTACGTTGGCCGCTACCAGCTGGATGCCAACACCATTCTGACGATCACGCGGAAGGGGGCCGGCCTCGTCGTTGGACGTGGTCTCTTCAGCAAGCGGGAGATCTACCCGGAGAACGAGACGACCTTCTTCTCGCAGGAGTCGTCGGCGCGGACGACCTTCGTTCGGGATGAGCAGGGAGAGGTGATCGAGATGGTCATGGAGCAGGGAGGGCAACCTGTCCGGGCGCGGCGGCTGAAAGAGGTCGCGCGTCAGTAGCCCTTCCCTTCCCGCGGTGGAACAAATTGGAAGGAGAGACCGATGGACTTTTGGAAGAATGAGGCAGGCAGAGAGCGCGCGTTGGTGAGCCCCGTCCGGCGCGCAGTCTGGGGACTGGCGCTGGCGGTGACGATCTTCGGGGACGGCCACTGGGGGGCCCACTGGACGAGCGAGGCGAAGCCGGCGGCACGCGCCGTGACCTACAGCAAGGACGTCGCGCCGATCTTCTTCAAGAGCTGCGCCGAGTGCCACCGGGCGGGGGAGATTGGGCCCTTCTCGGTGATGAGCTATCGTGAGGTACGGCCCTGGGCCAAGTCGATCCGCACGAGCGTCGTCAGCCGGGAGATGCCACCCTGGCACGCTGACCCCAATCACGGGGACTGGATCAACAACCGTCGGCTGAGCGAGAAGGAGATCGAGACGATCGTCGCCTGGGTCGATGGCGGAGCGAAGGAGGGATCGGCCAAGGATCTGCCGCCGGCCCCGACCTACGTCGCGGGCTGGAACATCGGCCTGCCGGATGAGACCTTCTCGATCCCCGAGCAGATCGTCCCGGCAACGGGCGTGGTGCCATACAAGTACCTGCTGGTCGACACCAACTTCCGCGAGGACCATTGGATCACCGCCGCCGAGATCCGCAGTACCGGGCGGGCGGCGCTTCATCACGTCATCGTCTACATCGTCGACCCGAAGAACCCATCGCGGGCGGAGGGTAATCTCCTCGCCGGCTATGCACCAGGGGAACAGCCGACGGTGATGCGGGAGGGGATGGCCAAGAAGATCCCGGCGGGTGCCAAGCTGCGGTTCCAGATGCACTACACGCCCAATGGCACCGAGACGAAGGATGTGACGACGATCGGGCTCAAGTATGCCAAGGAGCCCCCGCGCCATCCGCTCTCGACGCGCCCAGTGCTCAACACGGGATTCCGGATTCCGCCTGGGGCGGATCATCACCAAGTCAAGTCCTTCTATACCTTCCGGGAAGATGCCCACATCGTCAGCTTGATGCCCCACATGCACCTGCGGGGGAAGGACTTTGTGATCAAGGCGATTGCGCCGGACGGAAGCGAGCGGATCCTCCTGCAGGTCCCCCGGTACGACTTCAACTGGCAGACCTACTATGTCCCGCGGGAGCCGATCGCCATTCCCAAGGGCACGAAGATCGAGTGCATCGCCCACTTCGACAACTCGAAGGGGAACCGGTTCAACCCAGATCCATCGATCGAGGTCCGCTGGGGAGAGCAGACGTGGGAAGAGATGATGATCGGGTGGCTGACCTACTACTTCGATCAGCCCGCCCCGACCGGCCCCGTGACGACAACGGGTGG
>JBMOHS010000294.1:0-3518 GCA_049317725.1 Blastocatellia bacterium | reverse complement strand
CCGGAAGAGGGGAGAGCGAATCGATCTCTCCTCTTCCGGGACTCCCCCACGTGGCGTGTGGAGTGGGTCCCCCACTCCGACCCACCTTCTCTGAGGATCCCCCATGCCAATCCTGCTTGATCGCTTGCTGCTCCGTTCTCTCCGCTTGGCGCTGGTCTTGGCACTGGTCGTAATCGCCTTGGGAAATTCCCCCCTCCTGGCACAATCGCGGAAGATGCGCGTGCTCTATGTGACGCAGTCGCTCGGCTTCCGTCACCAATCTCTCCACCTCTCCCAGGAGATCATGGAGAAACTTGGCGCGACCCACGGGTTTGAGGTCACCTTGACGCAGATGGCGGAGCGGGCCCTGACGCCCGCAGCGATCAAAAACTACGACGCAATCATCTTCTACACCACCGGGGAACTGCCGCTCAGCGAATCGCAGAAGAGTCTCCTCCTCAACTGGATCCGCGAGGGGGGCTTCTTCATGGGGCTCCACAGCGCCACGGATACGTTCTACCAATGGCCCGCCTATGGCGAGATGATCAACGGATGGTTTGACGGCCACCCGTGGACGCAGAATACCGAGGTCACGGTCCGTGTCGACGATCGGACCCACCCCGTCACCCGCCATCTCCCGGAATCGATGACCTTTCAGGAAGAGATATATCAACTGAAGAATTTCGATGCGTCGAAGGTCAAAATCCTGGTCAGCCTCGACACGACCAAGACCGACATGACGCTCAAAGGGATCAAGGCGAAGGAGTTCCCGCTGGTCTACCACCGGGACTATGGGAAGGGGAAGGTGCTCTACAACGCCTTTGGCCACCGACCTGACATCTGGACCAGCGCGTGGTACCAGACCATGATCGTCGAGGCGCTCAAGTGGGGAACGGGAAGGGCACGCTAGCGGCGTGCCTGCCACCCCAGAGAGGAAAACGCTCACTCAGGCAGCGGGATGCAGGTGTTGACGGGCCCAGACGGCAGCGCCGATGAGGCCGGCGTTGTTGCCCAGCAGGGCTGGGACGATGCCGATCTCATCGACCTCCTTGAGAAAGCACCGCTCCCGCACCGATTGACGAATCGGATCAAGGATCAGGTCACCGGCGGCGGCGACTCCCCCGCCAATGACCACCCGGCGAGGGCTGACGGAGAGGATGATATTGTTGACGCCAGCCCCGATGATCATCCCGGCAAACTGGTAGATCTCTCGGGCGATCCGGTCTCCGGCGAGGGCCGCCTCACAGATCAGCTCCGGGGTAACCCGGTTGAGGTCCCCGTCGGCGAGTTGGGCGATGAGAGTCTCTTGGCCCTGCACGACGGCCTTCATCCCCATCGCCGAGATTGCCGGCCCCGAGGCGAAGGCCTCGATGCACCCCCGATTGCCACACCCGCACTGCGGACCGTTGACATCGACGCTGACGTGGCCCAGCTCTCCCGCCGAACCTGTTGGCCCCAGATGGAGTCGGCCGTTAATGACCAGCCCGCCTCCAATCCCCGTCCCGAGAGTCAGACAGGCGATGTCGACTCCCTGCCCGGCGCCGAATCGCCACTCCCCCAAGGTCATGGCCCGGGCATCATTGATCAAGGCGACGGGGATCCCCGTCAGCGCAGCCAGATTATCCCGCACTGGAACATCGATCCAATGGCCTGGCAGGTTGGTGAGAAAGACTGTCTTTCCCTGGTCGATATCGATTGAACCCGGCAATCCAACACCGATCCCCCCGATCTCGGCCTGAGGAATCCCGGCGTCCTGGGCGATCTGGCCGACCAACCGGGCCATGTTGGCGATGACGGCGTCGTGGCCCTCCCGCGAGTGGGTCGGTGTCGACTGGACAGCACTGATCTCTCCGCTCTCTGTATCGACCAACCCCGCCTTGATGTTGGTCCCCCCCAGGTCAATTCCGATGTATTTGATCTTCTCTGTCATACTCCCATTCGACCACCGTCCTCAAGATTCCCTTCCTGACCGCGCGCCTCAGAAGTCGGATGCCGTGGCAGGAAGGGGCTGATTGTCACCGATCTGACAGGGCCATGGCAAGCAACGCCGCTGGGGAGGCGGGAAATTGATCCAGAAGACGGCCGGGAAGCGCCCCTCTCCGACTCGCCTTCCTGCTTGTCGTCGGGTACAATCGCAACCGCTTTTCGGCAAGACACCAACAAGAAGACAAGGGACCAGGAATCGACCATGAACCTGAAACTACGTGTACAACTTTCGGCAATGATGTTCGTGCAGTTCTTCGTCTGGGGATCGTGGTATGTCACTGCCCCGAACTACCTCGGCACCATCGGCTTCGGGGCCAACGATTTCGGTTGGACCTACTCGGTTGGGCCAATCGCGAGCATGATCTCCCCATTCTTTGTGGGAATGATCGCGGATCGCTTCTTCCCGGCGCAGCGAGTGCTGGCAGCGCTCCACCTGTTGGGCGGCGCGATCATCCTCTACGCGACGACGCAGATGACGTCCCAGGCGACACCGGACGCAATCAACCTGACCCTCTTCGGGTACACGCTGACCTACTTCCCGACGCTCGCCCTGACCAACACCCTGGCGATGAAGAACATGTCCGACTCGGAGAAGGAGTTTCCGGCGATTCGTGTCTGGGGAACGATCGGATGGATCGCTGCGGGGCTGGCCCTGACCTTCCTGGGCTGGGAGAAGAACATCACCATGTTCTACCTCACGGCGGGCAGCGCCATCGGGCTGGGGCTCTACAGCCTGACGCTCCCGCACACGCCCCCTGTCCGGGAGGGCAAGGTCACGGCCCGGCAACTGCTGGGGCTCGACGCGCTCGCCTTGCTTAAGGATCGATCCTACCTCATCTTCATGGCGGCCTCGTTCCTCGTCTGCATCCCCCTGGCTTTTTACTACCAGATCACCAGCCGGATGGTCGAGATGACCGGCCTGCCGATTGGACAGACGATGTCCTACGGCCAGATGTCGGAGATCTTCTTCATGCTGGTCATGCCCTTCTTCTTTGCCCGGCTGGGAGTCAAGTGGATGCTCGGCGTGGGGATGTTGGCGTGGGTCGTCCGCTATGCCCTCTTCTCGTTTGGCGCACCGGACGAAGTCCGCTGGATGATCATCGTCGGCATCGTCCTCCACGGGATCTGTTATGACTTCTTCTTTGTGACCGGGCAGATCTATACCGATCAGGTCGCCCCAAACCGGATCCGTGCCCAGGCGCAAGGCCTGCTCGTACTCTTCACGCTCGGATTGGGCATGGCCATTGGGGCCAAGATCGCCGGGGTCATCGAAGCGCAACACACGACGCCCCGCTCACAACAGGCCGGAGCGCGTGTCGCCTCCCTCAGTGCCGAGATCGAGCAATTGCAGAAGTCCCTTGCTGGGGCTCCCCCCGAACGGCGCGCAGTCCTCGAGGAGCAGATCGCCAGCCGAACTGCCGAGAAGGACCTCTCCCGAAAAGAGGAACTCCAGGCGATTGAGTGGATGCCCCTCTGGGGCAAGCCCGCCATCTTTGCCGCCGGCATCCTGCTCCTCTTCTTGCTCTTCTTTCGTCCGCCCTCCCGGGGACCAG
>JBMOHS010000293.1:0-3550 GCA_049317725.1 Blastocatellia bacterium | reverse complement strand
TCCTTTCAGTCGACGACGTGCCCGGATCAAGCCGTGGTCGCGGCCAAGTCGAGACGCGGAATGCCGCCCATCCGCCCCTGCAGGTAGCTTTTGCGGATGTCCTTATCCGAACGGACATCCTTGTATTGACTGATGGACAGAAGTGTGGTCACCCCCGTGGCCTCCCGCTCGGTAATCCACATCTCATCCCGACGCAGCAGATCCTGGTCCAACAACAGCAGATCGTGTGTCGTAAAGAGGAGTTGTGAGCGATTCTCGGCAGAGCAGGTCGACAGATAGATTTCGATCAGCTGACGTGTCAAGACCGCGTGAAGACTGCGATCCAATTCATCCACAACAAAAATCTTCTTGGAGGACTGCCCGATCAATTCGACGAAGGCAGGGAGAAGGTCGATCACCCGTTGTGAGCCATCTGACTCATCGTCAATGTCAAAGCGGACTGGCGTTCCATCTGCCGTGGAATGGAAGGTCACCAACTTTCTCGCCAGCAGATGTCCCTCCTTCCGCGTCACAACAAATCTTTCATGCAAAGGAACGACCAAGCGGACGGTCGTTCCCTCCCGAACATCCTCACGCAGCTTTGCTTTGACCGGCTCTGGGACGGGGAGATGTTCAAAGGGGATCTCATCACTGCCCAGATGTGAGATCCCGGTATCGAGCTGAGAGAGGAGATCCTTCATCTTGGAATAGAGCGGATGGCCTTCATCGAAAAAAAGATCGAATTGCCCAAACCGGGAATCTGGCGCGATCAGTATCAAGTTCTGATTGAACCAGTCATAGACCGGGCGAAAATGGTCAACCTTCTGCGATACTGCGTTGGTCAAGAAGAGCTGATTCTCGCGTGTCCCTTGGAAGGCAAATTGGAGAAATTGATCCTTTTTCAATGAGCGATCGAAATTTGGGCGACCATCGTGACGGTCATAGAGAACCTTTTCGCTCGCCGGGGAGATCTCGACCAATCTCTCCCGCAGCACTGCATTCTGTGTGACGGAAAAACTGAACTCGTAGATGGTCTCACCGCACAGCAGCTCAAACAAGAAGGAACTTGGCCGATCCGATGACTCGGCGTCGAGGCGGAAGGGAAGGACTGGAATCTGACTCTCCGGGTGCGTCCCCCGAACGACAAGAAATCGGGCAAAATGGAGCGCCTTGAAGAGGTTGGTCTTTCCAGAGGCATTTCCACCAAAGATGGCAGCGATCGGAAGAACTTTCGCCTTGTAGCGAGGGAGGGCAGAAATACGCTCTGCGTGCTGCCGCTCACGACTGGCAACCATTGAGAAGGTCACTTTATCGCGAAATGACATCCAGTTTTCCAGCGCCAAACTGATCAGCATCTTCCCACCTCAAATCGAAAAAAGCTCTGCAACTAATAATCGTAAGTTTCAATAATCGATTTTAGCGTCACTTTGAGAGAAAATTTCTCTTAAAGCTGCATAAAAGTCAATCCGCTCTCTATCAAACCTGACATCTATGGCGCGGATCAGGAAGTGGATTGAGGAGAGTGATGACCCACCCCCTTCTTCCCATCCCGGTCCTGCCTCACCTGACAGCCGTTCACCAGAGAGGAGGTTTTCTTTCTGCGAGAGCTGAACCTCTGAAGGCTAGCGCGGTGCGCAGGGCGGTAGCGGTAGAAGTGCTGGAGGGGCCGCCAAGCGGGAGATTCCCCTGATCACGGAGCGAACAATTGTACGAGAGGGGGTCGCCTTGTATTATCTGGAAGGCCCTGGAGTTGACTTCGGGCTCTCGAAGGGAGGAATAGACACGGGTGCACGAAGCCGCGGAGGTTGGTGGGCGGGGGCACGGCGTGTCGATTCACCCGAGTGGGACTTCACCGGAGGAGGTGAGGCAGGAGGAGAGGCACGCGGACGGCAAAGACAGACCTCTCAAATCGGAACCGAACTGAGCCTGGAACGCTCGATATGACACAGAAGGCATCTCAACCCGTCTCCCGCAAGACCGCCGAGAAGATCATCGCGCGCCGTGGGGAGAACATCCGGCGGCTGCGAGCAGGAACAGAGAGCCGCTTTAGGGCCACGTGTGCGGAGGCTCGCCCGGTATGAGCCAGCGGCGACGGATCGCCGTGCTCGGGGCGGGCAGTTGGGGAACGACGTTGGCGCTGGTCGCGGCGCGGGCCGGCCACGAGGTACGACTCTGGGATCGCGAACCGACGCAGGCGGCGCGGCTCGCTGAGGACCGGGAACACCGGGAACGGCTGCCGGGCTTCCCCTTCCCTTCCTGCCTCGAGCCGACAGGAGATCTGGGGCAGGCGCTGGCCGGGGCCGAGATGATTGTCACCGCCATTCCCTCCGCCGGGATACGGGCGCTCTACCAGCGCATCGCGCCACTGCTCGATCCCGAGACCCTCCTCATCAATGCCAGCAAGGGGCTTGAAGCAGAAACGGGGCGACGCACCGCCGAGGTGGTGGAAGAGGTGATGCGCGGTCAGTTTCCGCCGCGGTACCTGGTCCTCTCCGGGCCAAGCTTTGCCCTTGAAGTCGCGCGGGAGGAGCCAACCGCGCTGGTCGTCGCCTCGGCTTCGCCGGGCTGGGCGACCACTGTCCAGGAGACGCTCTCCACACGACAGTTCCGCCTCTACACCAGCCGCGATGTCGTCGGGGTGGAGATCGGCGGAGCGCTCAAAAATGTGATGGCGCTGGCGACGGGAGCCGTCCACGGGCTTGGCTTGGGATACAATACGACAGCGGCGCTGGTGACACGGGGATTGGCAGAGATGACGCGCCTTGCGACCCGGCTGGGAGGACATCCCGAGACGCTCGCGGGGCTGGCGGGAATGGGAGACCTCGTCCTGACCTGTTTTGGCCATCTCTCCCGCAACCGTCACGTTGGGGTCGAATTGGGACGCGGTCGGCGCCTCCCGGAGATCCTCGCCAGAATGCGGGAGGTCGCCGAGGGGGTGGGAACGGCAGACGCCGCTTGCCAACTCGCACGCCGCCACGGGGTCGAGATGCCGATTACGGCTGCCGTCCAGCGCCTTCTCTCCGAGGAGGTGAGCCCTCGACAACTGGTCGAGGATCTGATGGATCGACCTCTCAAATCGGAATAGAACTGAGCATGGAACGCTCGATATGACACAAAAAGCAGCTCAACCCGCCCCCCGCAAGACCACCGAGAAGATCATTGCGACCAACCGGGAGGCCTATCACCACTACTTCATTCTGGAGACGTGGGAAGCGGGGATCCAACTAACGGGGACCGAGGTCAAATCGCTCCGCGCCGGCAAGGTGACCCTCAAAGAGGGCTATGTGCGGGTGACGGAGGGGGAGGCGTGGCTGCTGCACGTCCACATCAGCCCCTATACCCACGGCAACCGCCAGAACCACGAGCCGGACCGTCCGCGCCGCTTGCTGCTGCACAAGCGAGAGATCATCCGGCTCTTCTCGAAGATTCGCGAGAAGGGCTTGACGGTCGTCCCGACCCGGCTCTACTTCAAGGGGAACCTCGTCAAGTGCGAAATCGGGGTGGCGCGCGGAAAGAAATTGCACGACAAACGGGAGACCGAGGCGCGACGGACTCAGGAGCGAGAGGCGCG
>JBMOHS010000292.1:0-3557 GCA_049317725.1 Blastocatellia bacterium | reverse complement strand
TCTCGCTGAAGGTCACCAGGAAGCTGACCGTACTCCCGGTGGGTGGATTCGGTCCCACCCGCGTGATCGATGTCACCAGAGGCGCAATCGAGTAGGAACTTGCGCTGGTAAAGGGGAGATTACTCACCGGGGATCCATTGCCAGAGATCCCCGTAGAATTGGCCATCCGCAGCGCAATGAGCCCCGTCGCCGTTCCGCGGTTGACGGTGACCGTCCGTGTCGAACCCGACCCGGTCACGCTGGTGATCGAGGCATCTCCCAACTCTGTTCCGGTCAGTTCAAAATTGGAGACCGATCCTCCTGTCGCACTGCTACTCGCACTGCCACTGAATGTCACCGTGTAGGTGAGCGTGCTGGCGGTTGTCGGGTTTGTCCCTGCCAACGTAATCGAGCCGACAGAGAGGGGAGAGGTGTTCGTCAGGTTAAAGTTGCGTGGGGTCAACACGCCTGCAGCACTCGCCAGAACCACATAAGAACCAGGAATTCCATTCGCACGGACCCTACTAAAAGTCGCTTTCGCATCTCTGATCCTCGTTCGCCGCGTCGTGGCGTCGACTCGCAGTCCATCCAATGGAAGGATAGCTCCGGCACCAGTCGCCGGCACGGTAAAGCGGATAAAACCATCGTTAACCTGTTCATTCGGATCGTTAGCCGTCACCATTACACTCAGCGGATTTGGGAAATTAGTGTTTGGGGGGACCGACTGATTGTCCCCTTGGTCGATCACCATCGTGAACCGCTTCGATTCGTAAGCTCCAATGTCAGGGAGACCATGTGTTCCATCGCGGGGAATTCCTCGTATATCGGTTGCTGGCGCCCCCGCCGAGCTGCCAGCATCGATGGCCAGGCTGCCTGGCAGCAGAGCGAGGTAACGGACAGTGGACCCGTAATTTGAGAAATCGCCATTGAAACCAACCTCCGTCACTCCCTTGATATCCCCGGGCGCATTCAGAAACGTGTCCCCGCTGGACGTCGTCGAATCGGAAGCGGTGTCAACCATGTTATTTCCCAACGAGATGATCTGGTTGTCTGTGGTCAACGCCCCGTCCGCTGTCGAGAAGAAGTAGTTGCCTGCCCAGTTGGTAGAGAAGTACGTATTCCGTACCCGATAGGTCGATTTCGTGCCGGCGCCGATGATATGACTCCCGAGCGTTGGACATGTCCCGCTATTCCAGAGGGAGAGATTGGTGAGATTGGTGGTCACCTCCACGCCCGCTTCCGCATAGACTTGGATCCCACCTCCACCTGTGATCACACCATTCGCAATACTGTTATCGACGAAGGTCGAATTTGTCACGTTGAGCGTGCGGGGGGTCTCCCCGCTCGCCAGAAATAGAATGGCTCCAAACGAGTCCTTGAAATGCTGAAAGCTGGACAGCACCCGAGAATTGTTTTGATAGAACAAGACCCGCTCGATTGTCGCGTCGGCATTATCGATCGCGATCCCGGCCCCTCCGCTCCTGGTAGCTACAGTGATTCCGGCCACACCATTGAGCAATTCACAATCAGAGACCGTGATCTTGCTGCGGCTATAGATGTTCCCACCGTAGCCCCACCCAACCGAAGTCCCATGAGAAATGGTCATCCCCGTAAGGACGATCTCAGCATAGGTCACGGGAATGTGGAAGATCCGGAATTGGGAAGGTTGAGGAGGATCGTCAAACGCGATCGGAAGGGATTGCGCGCGACGGACTGTCAGAAGATTCGCCCCCGGACCGTTGATCGTCACACTCTCCAAAATTTCGGGCAGCGCCGTTAAAAGTTGGATGGTTCCCGTGGCGGTAATCGTAATGATATCGGCGGCGGGAGTGGCATTGGCCTCGGCCAGTGCCGCGCGAAGGGTGCAGACGGCTCCCACCGTGGCGCAGATGCCGTCTCCGATATTGGCGTCAGCCGTGTCGTCAGTACTGTTGACGACGAAGGTGACACCAGCCTGTGTCAATGATTTTGGAGTCGTTGTCTTAGGTGGTGCCACGACAGACGGAAGGGGAGTTGGCCGCTTGATCCAGTCCCTCCACGTGCCACGGGTCTGTTCCGCCCGGACTTTCCATGGATGTTTCTCTGTAATCGAGTAGACAGTAACAAAAAATGCTATCCCAACGACAAGAAGGAACCAGACCCTTCGGCGTTGACTCTTTCTCTGTATCTTCAACGAACTTTTCTCTGCCATGTGCATAGTTTTTCCTCAGTTCGGGCTTTGCGTGAGGTGTTGATCTTTGTCCTTAATGAAATTTCTTGTACGGGTCGATTGTTGGTTAGATTTCTGCTCGATTCAGTTAATTCCCTTCTGTTTACAGCTCATTCGTAATTTGTTGGGGGGTGAATAATCTTGAATAAATGAGGCATATTCAATAATTCAGCATTTTCAGGAGTATTTACCTTGGGACTGGTCGGAACGATAGGGCTACTAATAAAAACCGGGGCCCTCCTCCTGATGGCTCAAGAGGAAGGCCCCGGGTTGTCTGTCGATCGATTGCCCGATCAGTTCGAGTCAGGTCGGACTACCGGGATGGTGATCACGGCCGTTCGCGTCGTCGTCAACGTGTGGAGAATGCGCCCCTGCGTGAAGCCCTTCGGGTTCTCGTTGAGGTAGGCCCCAACAATCCCCTAGCCTCCACCGCTCGCGATCTTCATCAATGCCGTGAGCAGGTACCAATCTCCAATATGGAAATCAACTCAACTGCCAGAAAAAAGAGAGAGACGGGACGGTCAGAGGCATTGTTGAATAATCTCGGCCAGTTTGCCGAGAGTGGCACCGTGGCGATTGCTCTCGGCGGAAGACCGGAGGGGAACGTTATTGAGGAAGAGGGCGAAGAGGAGGGGGCGGCCACTGGCACCAGTCGCGTAGCCACCGAGCGCTTTGGCGCGCAGAAGGAGCCGACCATTGTGTGGGTCGGCGATGACGTAGGTTCCGGTCTTGGCGAAGACCTTCCCGCGGGCGGGGCTGGTGGGAGGAACCGCCTCGGCGAGAGTCCCATCAACGCCGAGGATCGGCAGGGAGTCACGAAAGGCACGGGCCTGGGGGTGCACGGCCATCAGGTGGAGCAGCTGGATGGTGGCCCGTGGGGAGACTTGGTTGGCCTGGTCGCCGCCTTCGCCATCTCCGAGGGAGAAGCTGGCAATGTCGAGCCCCAGTTGGCGTAGCACCTCTCCCTGGGCGCGCATCCCGCCGGCATGGCTCCGCGAGCCGGTCCTGGCACCGAGCAGGAGCGGGAGCATATGGGCGTGGTTGTTGTGGCTCACCTTGAGGATGACCTTGAGGCTCTCCGCGAAAGGGGCGGAGGTGAGAGAGGCGACGATCGGCAGGCGCTCATACTCGCTGGGGGAGGGAAGCGCCGTGGGTGAGGGAGGTGGATCGATTGGGCGTCTCACCGAGACCCCGTGCGCCTCGAGCCGTTCGATCAAAACGGCGCGGGCGAAGGCCGCGGGGTCATCGACCTCGACCACCCGAACGGTCGGGGGCTTGTCGACGGCGATCTGGCCCCGTACGGCATAGCGACGTGGGGCAAGGCGTTGCACGCTGACGAGCGTCCCCTCGCCAGCCGCGACGGTCTTGA
>JBMOHS010000291.1:0-3575 GCA_049317725.1 Blastocatellia bacterium | reverse complement strand
TACCGCATCGTGCGCGGCAGCGGTGCCGACGAGGACGCCTACCCCCAGATCGAAGATGGCGTCGGGATGGTGCGGCAGTTCTTCGAGGCGCACGCCCGGCGGCTGCGTCAACTCGAACGGATGCGCGGGAAGGGGACCTTTGGACCGGAGCGGGCCCAGCGAATCTACGGCACATTGGCGACCGGGCAGGTCTTCTACCCGATGCTGCGGCAGGCAGTGGAAGAGCTCAACGACCGGCTCGGGACCCGGCTGCACGTCGTCGCCGTCCCAAGTACCTTCTTTGGCCCCGAGATCACCGTCGCCGGTCTGCTCGCCGGGGTCGACTTCCTCGCCGCCCGGGACGCCTACCGCGGGGAGTTCCTGATGGTCCCACCACACAGTTTTCGGGAGTTCGACCGACGCTTCCTCGACGGGATGACGGTGGGGGAACTCGCCGCCGAGCTGGTCCTGCCGATCCGCCACTCCTGGAATGACGTTCTCGGGCTGCCGGAAGCGGGGAGTCGCGGCGGCAAGGTGCTCTCACACGATTACGGATCGGTGACCTCGATCCCCGTCTAGCCGTGGAGTTGAATTGATGGAGAGACGGGAAGATCGGGAGGAACCAGGAGTCGAGGGAAGTCTGCTGGCCTTAGTTGAGGCGCGACACTCGATTCTGCAACATCTGCAACCAGACGCTGCTGGTCTGCTCGACATCGACCGCTTTCTCCAAACGGCCGTCAACGAGATCGGGCGCCGGCTGGGGGTCGACCGCTGCAATATCATCACCCCCACCGACGAGGGGGGCTACCGCGTCAGCCACGAATACCTCGGGGACGAGTCGTTGGCTTCGGGGTTGGGCCTCAACATCCCCGCCAAGCTGGTTCCCCTCGAGACGATCCAAAGGTATCTGCCCCAGGCACGCCACTTCTCCGTCGACGACAGCCGCGCCGCGCAGATTCCCCTCTGGGTACGCACGACGCTGCAACTGATCGGGACCCGTGCCGTCCTCGTCTCGCCATTCATCTTCCGCGACCAACTGCTTGGCGTGCTGGGGCTCCATTATTGCCACGAGCCACACTCCTGGAGCCAAACAGAGATCCGCTTGGTCGAGTGGCTCGCCAGCCAGATCTCGATCGGGCTCCAGTTCACCCAGATCTACGAAGAGAAGGAGCGGGAGGTCGAGCTGACCAAGCTCTTGCTCGATCTCTCCAACGAGATCAGCACTCGCACCGATGTCGGCGAGATCGGGGATTTCGTCACTGACCGGGCCCTCGAGCTGCTCCAGGCCGATTATGGATGCTTGGCGATTCTTGACGGGGGAGGCGAGCTGCTCCACTTCGGCGAGCTGCGGGCACGCCGTGGCTTCGATCTGCGCAAATCGATTGAGCCACGATATCGCGTCGCCCGTAGCCTGCGTCTGCCCGAACACGAAGCGATCCAAGAGGTGATCACCCACCGGCGTCCCCTCCGGCTCGACCATCCCCGCCAATCGGCCATTGCCCGCTATCTCTTCTCACACGTCATTCAGGGGAAGACGGCCCTTATCGTTCCCGTGACGGTCAAGGAGAAGGTGCTCGGCATTCTCGCCGTGGTTTGGTACGCCCATCCGACCAAACTGAGCGAGTACCACGTGCAGCTCCTCGGTGGGCTGGCCAACCAACTCGCCCTCGCCCTGGAGAAGGACCGCCTCGCCGCTGAGGTGATCCGCCTCAAGCGACAGCTCAACGATGCCCGGGCCGGGGAACGGATCATCGGCTCTTCGCCGAAGTTGCGGCGAGCCATCGACATGGCGCTTTCGGTCGCCGACAGCGAAACTACCGTCCTGCTCCAAGGGGAGTCGGGGACGGGGAAGGAGCTGATCGCCAGCCTGATCCAGTTCAACTCGCGGCGAGCGGCTCGCCCGTTCATCAAGATCAATTGTGGAGCGATCCCACAGGCCCTCCTCGAAACGGAGCTCTTCGGGCACGAGCGGGGTGCCTTCACCGATGCGCGTGCCCGTCGCATCGGCCGCTTCGAAGAGGCGAGCGGTGGAACGCTCTTCCTCGACGAGATCGGCGAAATGAGCCTCTCGGCACAGGTCAGCCTCCTGCGGGTCCTCCAGGATGGAGAGCTGACGCGAATTGGCGGTCGTGAGGTGGTCCGCACCGACGTCCGGGTCATCGCGGCGACCAACAAGAACCTTGAGGAAGAGATCCAGGAGGGACGCTTCCGTCGCGACCTCTTCTATCGACTCAACGTCTATCCGATCGCCCTTCCGTCGCTGCGGGAGCGGCCAGAGGATATCGAGCAGCTCGCCGCCTACTTCATCGAACGATTTCAACAGAAAAGTGGACGCCGCGTCGCGGGGATCACTGACCGGGCGCTCCAGATCCTCAAAGTGCACGACTGGCCGGGCAATGTTCGTGAGCTGGAGAACTGCCTTGAACGGGCGGTGATCGTTGCGACCGGGCGCACGATCACCGAGGCCGATCTTCCGGAGGCCATGCGCGCCGCCTCATCGGTCCCGATCGCCGCCAGCCAGCTCGTGCTGACCCTGCCCCTGACGATGGAAGAGGTGGAGCGGCAAGTCATCCTCGAGACGCTCCTCCATACTGAGGGTGATAAGGCCAAGGCCGCCCGACTCCTTGGCATCGGGCGCAAGACCCTCTATCGCAAACTCGAGGAGTACCGGGAGTCTCCTGCCTGATCCTGCCCCCCCCCCATCCAGCCCGCCTCTGCAAGGGGGGCCTCTCCGAGCCGTTCTGCTGTCGTGAGGGGAGAAAACGGCTGACGAATCGAGCGTAGGCTTGCACCGGCGAGTGCGCGATCAGTAAAGAAGCGGAGGGGGAGCGACGTGGGATCCCCTACTTGTGTTTTGTAGAGTCGACGTTTAAGATTCTGCGGGTGAGGTAAGCGCCACATGAAAATTTGTCCGGTATGCAAGCAGAACTATCCCAACGGCTTCCAGTATTGTCCCAACGATACGGAACTGCTGTTGACCCAGGAGGACTATCAGCGCCTCTCCCAGCCGTCTGCTCGCCGATCGGATCTCCATGCGGGCGGTGAGAACGGAAATGGACGAGCGGCGGTACCTCCCGCCTCAACGGTTGGAACGGTCAGCCCTCCCGCAGAGAAGATCGCGGGACGAGCCGCGGCTCCCGAAGCCCCGCAACGAATCACGGCGCCCGTAGCCCCGATCAATCGAGTGGAGACGGCGCCTTCGTCCCCCTTCCCTCTCGAAGAGCCCCCCCCAGTCGCGACCCGACCGCTCACGTCGCCGCCTACCCAAACGCTCAATGAATCGCCCAATCTGACCGCCGAGCTCAACTTCGCGATTCCGGAGGCCGGATCCCTCTTCTCGCGGCTGACGGCAGGGCTCCAGAACCTTGGCGAGGTCTTTCGTCGAGTGCGGGCGCCACAACCCGGTACGGGAGACTTCCAGTTTCTGCTGGTCGAGGAGTCCTTCCCTGCCCGGCTGCAACGTGAATTCGCGGCAGCGGTCGCCGAGTTCCGTCGGGATCCGAAACAGTTCCTCCTCGATTTCGCACGCGGGGAGGGCTCAAATCTGCGTCGGCGCAACATGCTGCTGGCCGGTTCGGAGATGGCGGTCGTCGGCT
>JBMOHS010000290.1:0-3589 GCA_049317725.1 Blastocatellia bacterium | reverse complement strand
CCCCTCGCCCCTCGACCCTTTTCCCGCCCCTCTCCCAATGATCCATTTCGCCACAAATTGCGCCATTTTGCCCAAGTGCCTTCGTCTGGTGAGCGGCTCGATCTGCTACGCAAGAAGGGTAGTCGGACCGATTCCCTTCCATTTTTTCCAGAGAAGAGGGGTCGGCGGGCCACAGCGAGGCCGGGCACGCCGGTTGCTTTGCCTCTGACCTCCAAGAGGAGAGATGGTAACGAGATGACCGAGTGGATCAAGGAAGGGAGGAGAAGGTTTGTCCAGTTTGTATACTCGGGTTCTTTTCATTACAGGTGTGGTCGTCCTCGCAGGGCACAAAGAGGTCCTGGGACAACAGGCAATCATCAATATGCCTTCGGCAGACATCACGCCACGGGGGCAGGTCTTTTTAATGCACGAAACCCAGACGCGGGTCAGGGAGCCAGGCCGGTTCTGGTATGGAACCAACTTTCTGACGCTGGGGATTGGGGGCAACACGGAGCTGGCCCTGACCTCCTACAACCACGGCTGGCCGCAGACACCGAATGCCTCAATTGGGGTTGGCTTCAAGACAGGGATCCGGCTCTTTGAAAAGACGCACGCTGAGCGGGAGGTTCAGTTGACCGTGGGGAAGATGACGATCTTCTCCACGACCGGGCGGGGAGTCGGCAATTTCACCTACAGCCACGGAAGCTTTCGGCTGCCAGGGAGTGGAACGCGGATCACGGCCGGGATCAGCGGGGGCACGGATGAGTTGTTCAAGCGGGACACCGTCCATTTCATCGGTGCCGTCGAGCACAAGTTCGGGAAGAAGTGGATGGTGACGGCGGAGTGGTTCTCCGGGAGGCACGACTTCGGATTCCTGACGCCGGGGATCGTCTACCACCCAACGCCGCGGACTGTCGCGGTCCTGGGGTACAAGATCCCGAACCATGCGTCGAATGGAAAGTCCGGGATCGTCTTCGAGTTCGGGATCTTCCTTGGAGGCAAGAAGGACTGATCTCTCCAGCCGGAAGGGCCATCGGTCAGCCGGAGCCGGGTGCGAAAGCGCCCTCACGGAGCAGAACTCTCCGGGAGGAAGACTTGGACGCGGAGTCCGACGAGCAGCCGGACGGAGAGATCATCGACGGGATCGAGGTCAATGAGAACTTCAAGGATCTTGGTGTCGGTCTTCTCAGCAGGGTTGTCCGAGCGAAGGGTCTTGCGACCAAGAAGCTGACCGAGGCGGACGACCCGGCCGGGGAAGCGCCGATCTCCGTAGGCGTCGATAGTGACATAGGCGGGATCGTCGCGCTGGACGCGGCCGATGTCGAGTTCGTCGATCTCCGCCCGGACGCGGAGGCGCGAGAGGTCGCCGAGGGTGTAGATCGGTTGGAGGGCCCCCGTCTGGCTGGCGGCGACGACCTCGCCGACGCGGAGATGACGCCGGAGGATGACGCCGCCGATCGGGGCGTGGATGACGGTCTTGCCGAGGAGGATACGGGTCGAAGCGGCCCTCGCCTCGGCGAGGGCGAGTTCGGCCTGCGCGCGGGCGAGGTCCTCGTCGCGTGGCGCAGCCTCGATCAGCCGCTGGCGTTCGGTGGCGGCCTCGAAGCGGGCCTGGGCGACTTCGAGCTGACGTTCGGCGCGTTCGACCTCCTCCCGGGCAATGTCGCCGCTGCTGAAGAGGCCGGCGCGGCGATCCCGCTCGGTCCGCATATTTTCGAGGAGGGCCTCCGCCTCCCGCGTCAACGCCCGCGCCTCGCGCCGCTCCTGCTCGCGTGAGCCATTCTGCAGCCGTTGCAGTTCGGCCTCTTTTTGGCGCACCAAGGCCTCGGCGGAGTCGACTTGAGCTCGATACTCTCGCGCGTCGAGCCGGGCGAGCGGCTGGCCTTGGCTGACCTTGGCCCCCTCCTCGACGAGCAGCTCAACGAGACGGCCGGGGATCTCCGCGGCGAGGGGGATCTCCTCAGAGATCGACTCGATGCGGCCAGAGGCGGAGACGACACGCTTGGTGGGAATCGCGGGGCGCTCGGCGATCGGCCGCTCTTCCTCCGTCTTCACGCCCCGACTGGCGACCGCCCAGGCGAGGGCCCCCAGCAGGACCAATCCGGCAACCCCAATGATCAGCTTTCTCATCCCTGACGTTCCTCCCGCAAGATTCGGCCATCCTCGATCGTGACGAGCCGGTCGGCATAGGCGAGGGCGCGGCTATCGTGCGTGACGATGACGATGGCCCGCCCCTTTTCATGGGCCAGTTCCCGGAGCAGATCGAGGATCGCCCGTCCAGTGGTTCCATCGAGCGCCGCTGTCGGCTCATCGGCGAGGATGATACCGGGCTCACCGGCGAGCGCCCGCGCAATCGCCACGCGCTGCTTCTGCCCCCCACTGAGATTGGCTGGCCACTGGGCGGCTTTGTCGCTCAGCCCGACTCGAGCCAAGAGATCCCCGGACCGTCGCCGTGCCTCCCGTCCACGAATGCCCTTGAGGTCGAGGGCCAGTTCGATATTCTCCTGGACCGTCAGTGCCGGGAAGAGGTTGAAGCCCTGGAAGATGAACCCGATCCGGCGCAACCGGATGCGCGGCATCTCCCGCTCGCTCAGTCCAACGACCTCTTCTCCAGCGATGCGGACCGAGCCGTTCGTCGGGCGCAGAATGCAGCCCATAATCGAGAGGAGAGTCGTCTTGCCGCTTCCCGACGGCCCCATCAGAAAGAGCATTTCGCCCCGGTGAACCGTCAAATCGACGCCAACGAGGGCGTGAACCAGCGCATCGCCCTCCCCGTAGCTCTTGCTGACCCCTTGGATCTCGACTGCCAGTGCCATCTGCCCTCTCCCCCCCGCTGATCCCCCGCTTATCCCTTGAAGATCATCGCTGGATCGAGTCGCGTCACCTTGTTGATCGAGACGATCGAGGCGAGTGAACACATCAGCAACGTCAAGATGAACAAGGCCCCCAGGATCCAGCCCGGCAGCAGGATCGCCGTCGTCGTCTGCTGGCTGATCGTCGCGACGACGAGGCTGATACAGATGCCGACCGTGTAGCCGATGCCCGCACTGATGACCGCCTGACGCAGGATGACCCCGTAGAGATAGCGGTTGGAGGCACCCATCGCCTTCAACGTGCCATACTCCCGCAGGTGATCCATCGTCGAGGCATAGATCGTCTGGGCGACCACCACCACGCCAACCACCAATCCGAGCAGTGCCGCGATCAGCACCGAGACGCCCGCTCCCGTCTCGAACATCCAGTAGAAAGCCTGTTGCCGGCCGAACTCTCCCGTCGTCAAGACGTCGACGTGGGTCAACCGGCCTTTGATTGCCGCTCGCACGGTTTCGGGATCGGCTCCGCGCGCCACCCGGACCAGCAGAAAGAGCGTCCGATCGTCTGGCAAGCCGACGTACTGCCGCGCCCGATCGAAGGTGGTGAAGACGGCCGGGGAGGTGGTGAAGGTCCGGATCCCACGGGTCAACCCGACAACACGCGCGCGGCGCCCCTGGATCTCGACCACCTGCCCCAGCCCGGTCACTCCCAGCTTCGACTGGTAGAGCTCGTCGATGATCACCGCGTCCGGCTGGTAGAGGTCCTCCAACCTTCCTGCCACCAGATTCCAGGGCCC
>JBMOHS010000289.1:0-3591 GCA_049317725.1 Blastocatellia bacterium | reverse complement strand
TGCTCCCGCGAAGAAGGCTGCTCCCGCGAAGAAGGCTGCTCCCGCGAAGAAGGCCGCTCCCGCGAAGAAGGCTGCTCCTGCGAAGAAGGCCGCTCCTTCGAAGAAGGCCGCGCGGAAGCCATAGGGCATCGCTCCAGAGGTGGGTGAGATTGGCTCCACCGGTCGGAAGAAAATCAGGGGAGAATGTCCACTTCGAGTGGGATTGTCTCGACCCCATCGGCAAAGACTTCGAGGAGTGCAGGACCTGGAGAGAGTCCAGCGGGGAGCGCAGCGTTGAGGAGGTAGCTGGCGACGACAGCCTCGAAGCCAGCGTGGTCGGGGAGCAGGTCTTGGCCGCCGATCCTCAGCCGGAAGGTCGCGGGTGAGATCGATTCGTCGAGCCCTTCCAGAAAGACGGTGAACCGGGATTTCGGTCCGGCCACGTGGACGTCGGTGCCAAAATCGACCAAGTTTCGGACGGAGACGATCTTGGCGGCACGCAGTGGGAGACCCACAAGGAGGACAGAAGCAGGCTTTCCAATCGGCTGGTCGTCCAAGAGGAGCTGCACCGGGGTCTGCTCTGCCACGAGCCCTTCCGGAATCGGGGATTCGAAGTAGGCCAGCTCATCAAGAGGACGTCGAGAGAGCGCCGTCGCCGCCGCTTGAAAGTGAGGCCGAATGGGTCCAGCGTAGCGAAATGGAGCGCGCATCGTTCCCATCCGGAGCGCCCAGCGGTTGGCATCGAGGGCTTCGCGTTCAATCCCCGAGACAAGCAGAGAGAGGCAGGCGTCTGGTCCACCCAGCGGAACAGCTGGGGAGTCTGGCCGGTTGGTGCAGGCGACGGCTTCAATAACTGGCAAGGCATCAACGGCTGGCCGCCCTGATCCTTCAAGAGGCTTCCGGAGAGTCGAAAAGCAGTACATCGTCTCCGCCCCGTAGAGGCTAACCAATTGAGCGCCCAATTCCCGCGCGAGGGCCCGCACTTCCGCTTCGGAAAAACTCACCCCAATCCAGGTATTCTTCTCCGACTGGATGAAAGAGTCGGCCGTCACACCATTCGTCTGGAACCGGAGGAGCCCCCCGGGCCGAAGCGCTCGCCAGGCATCGAGCAACGTTGCCCGGATCGCCGCCCGACTCGGAACGTGCTGGAAGACAAAGATGGAGTAGGCGATGTCGATCGATTCATCAGGAATCGGCCCCACATCGCCTCCGGAGGTCTCCCAGAGAGAGACATTGGGGAGGTCGGCCAACCGCTCCCTCGCTTGCCGAATCATCTCCCCCGAGACATCGGTCCCATAAACGTGCCCAAAGATTCCCGCCAGGGGCCGGGTCATCCGCCCAATCCCGCACCCAATCTCAAGAAACTGGAGGGTTTTCGGGTCCCGTCCCTGGGTCAACAACTCCAGTTCTGGCAGGATCCAGATATCGATCTCACGCAGCCCCGTCTGGTGAAACTCCTCCTCCGTCTGATCCAACCGAGCGGTATTGATGTACCAGCGGGCATTCTCGACTGCCCGCTGGTTCCAATCCTCTTTCATCCGCTCCCACTGCTGAGTCTCCTCTGGAAGATGCACATCCAATTGACTATCCATAAATACCTGTCAATCCTCTCTCGATGAATCGTCGCCAACCACCGCACCACCGAACCTATTGACGATCCACTCCCGACCACCCGAAAGATTGCCTGTCTCCTTCACCGCAGCGCTTCGACCCGCGTCTGCCAAGCGAGGCTCTTCCGCAGGATCCGCAGCCGGGCACGCTGAAGATCAGAGACCAGATCGTCGAGCTGGTCCAGAATGGACTCCAACAAGGCAGGGGCAAAGAGTCCTGCGTGCGCGGCCACGATTGGATAGTAGGCCAAGGCTACCCCCCCATCCGCTCCCTGGTGAAAAGAACGAACCTCTGACGGAGAAAGGGTCTCAACTGGAGCCTGCACGGGAATCACCAGCCGTGGCACCCCTTGATGGTACGCCTCCCCCTCCCGCCATCCCACCAACAGGATCGAGAGCAGAATCCCCTGCTCCCGCAAATAGTCTGGTGTGAAGATCGCTCGCTGCTCGGATGGGGTCGAGAGCCGTGGCCCCGTTGTCATCCCTTCCGGAACAATCAGCTGGGAATTGTAGAGGACACCGATCGCCGCGGTCTGCGCGACTGGAACCGCCACCCACTGCCCAAATCCGTACGCGGTCGGCTCAGGGGGAGTTGCCGTCTCCAGCTCATCCAGGACGCGCGCGCGGTAGTCGAGATGTGAGGTCGACTGCACAATGGTCGCGATCCGCATCGAAACATCCCCTCCCTTCACTCGTACCCACCTATCGCAGGGTTTTTCCAGACGGCCCCACCGACCGGTCGTCGCCACTCCCCTTCAAAGCGCATCAACCCGTGGATCGGGCGCTCCGTCAGGACGTTGAACTGGTACATCTGATGGTGCACATCCGCCGGGTCCTTCCACTCCGGTGCCCCATCCTCCGTAAAGGCTTTGAGCGACAGGTAGTAGACACTGTAGGCCAGTTCCAAGGTTGGCAGATGGAACTCAATGGTATTGGTTCCGGGGACGAGGGGCAGTGTCGCCGGCGCGGTGTCGAGGTTGTTGATCGTCCCGAGATAGACACCATCGTAGCGATGTAGATCGACGGCAAAGATCGGCGCTGGCCAGGACTCGTCGGCCTCGATGTGCAAACGAATGGTCACCGGCTCTCCGCTGTGCAGGACCCACGTCGCCTCTCCACGTGGATTGATCAGCTCGACCCCGGAAAAGCGGATCTGCTGGTTGCCCCAGCGTGTCCCAGTCAACTGCAACTCACGCAGGATAGCCTGATGCTCCACTGCCCCCAGGCCACTGTGGCGCGCGGCGTCCCGTAATCGCTCATCCTCCAGCTTGATGCAGAATGCCTGATAGGCTGTCACCACGTCCCGCGCCGGACCAAGCATCATCACCCGGCC
Organism: Blastocatellia bacterium; assembly: GCA_049317725.1. Taxonomy (GTDB): domain Bacteria; phylum Acidobacteriota; class Blastocatellia; order RBC074; family RBC074; genus CAIOZW01. Next base: position 669 of record JBMOHS010000289.1, on the reverse strand, counting down.
ACCCTCCAACCAGAGGGCTCGATCACAGAAACGCTGGACCAGCCCCGGATCGTGTGAGACGAAGAGGACCGTCTTGCCCGCTTTGCGAAAGTAGTCCATCCGGTCGAGCGATTTGCGCTGGAAGTAGACATCTCCGACCGAGAGGGCCTCATCAACGATCAGCACATCGGGATCGACGTGAATCGCCGAGGCAAAGGCCAACCGCATCAACATGCCCGTCGAATAGGTCTTGACTGGCTGATCAATGAAGGATTCCAGCTCGGCAAAGCGGACGATGATGTCGAGCTTGCGCCGCATCTCCTCTTCCTGAATCCCCATGATCTGTCCGCTGAGGAGGATATTCTCGCGACCTGTGTAGTCGGCGTTGAACCCGCTCCCGAGTTCGAGAAGGGCGGTCACCCGCCCATCGACCTTAACCCGCCCCGTGGTCGGTCGGAGCACTCCAGCAATCATCTGCAGCAAGGTCGACTTCCCGGCCCCGTTGCGCCCAATCACCCCGAGCGCCTCGCCGGTCGCCACTTCGAGCGAGACCTTCTCGAGGGCCCAGAAATCCCTGTGATACTGACGCCGCCCGCGCCAGAGTAGCTCCTTCAACCGAGCCGCGGGGGAATCGTAGATCTGGTAGCGTTTGGAGAGGTTCTCGGCTCGAATCATATCGAATGAAAAGGC
>JBMOHS010000288.1:0-3646 GCA_049317725.1 Blastocatellia bacterium | reverse complement strand
TCAAGATGTTGGACGGTTTTCTGGATGGGTTTCTGGAGCTCTCTCGGCAGGTGGTGCTGGTTCCGGTTTCGCTGGCGGGGCCGCTGATGATCCTGATCGGGGCGCTCGATTCGTCGTTGCTCTCCCTGCCGGAAGTCAACGACTACATTACGGTCGCTCGGGTGGCTAATCGACCGCATGAAGTTTGGTACTTCCCACTCTTCCCGGCGGTTGGATCGGTGATTGGGTGTCTGGCACTCTACCATATTGCCCAGCGGGGAGAGCGATTTGTCTCCCGGCGCTTCCACCCGCGCCAGCTCGATCAGGTCAAGTCGCTCTATCGACGGTGGGGGCTGGTTGCCCTGCTCATTCCCGCTCTGCTGCCCCCGCCGATGCCCTTCAAGATTTTTGTTGCGACGGCGGGGGTTCTTGGGTACCCTGCGGGCCGGTTTGCCGTCGTCATTCTGATTGCCCGAATGGTGCGCTACTACTTCTGGGGAGTGCTGGCCTTCTTCTTTCGCCGAGAGGTCCTGAAGATGATCGATTGGCTGGCGAACCACCTCCTGGAAGTGCTGGTGGGCATTCTCTGTGTCGGGGGGCTCATTCTGTTGGCGCGCTGGGGGCTCATTCGCCTGCGTGGCAGTTCACCGAAAGAGGTCGCGGCTGTCTCCTGTTCGGATTGATGATTCCTGGAATTGATGGACCTCTTTGGATGAATGGATCGATGAAGAATCCTCTCTTGGCTGGCATCGGCGGCACGCTCAAGACACTGCAGGCGGGGCTGTTTGGGTTAGGAGCGTTCGGAGTCCTGCTGATCGCCTTTCTGGATGCCGGGATGCTCCCGCTGCCGGGAGGGCCGGACGCGGTGGTCATGACCCTCTCCCATCTCAATCACCATCTGATGCCGCTCTATGTTGCCGCCGCGGTGATTGGATCGACACTGGGTTGTCTCATTCCTTACTACTTCGGCAAGAAGACGGGAGAGGCGGCGCTCCGGCGGTTCGACTCCGAGCGGATTGCGAAGGTCTCCCGTCTGCTCGACCGCTATGACCTTTGGTCGGTGCTGGTCGGGGCACTCCTCCCCCCTCCCTTTCCCCTCAAAATCTTTTTGATCACTGCCGGAGTCTTCCGGATGAACGTCTGGCGTTTTCTCTTGGCGCTGGCCATCGGGCGGACGGTTCGCTACTCCCTCGAAGGATGGATGGCGGTTCGGTACGGTGAACGGGCAGCTGACGTTTTTCGTCAGCATTACCCACGGATTGGCCTTGGATTGGTGATGACCATCGTCGTTGTCTTCCTCCTCAACCGGTACCTTCAGTCAAAAAAAGAGCGACTGATCAGTCCTTGAGGGAGAGTGGGACAATCGGTCTTAGAGGCCCTTGACCATCTCGCCGACGGTCCTCGCCAGGGAGAGGCACGAGGTCAGCCCGGGCGATTCGATTCCCAGCAAGTGAATGATCGACGGCCACTGTGGGTCGTGCGTCACCACAAAGTCCGCGAATGTCGGCCCGTGAGCAGGGATCAGTTTGGCGCGGATCCCGCTGTAGCCGGGGCGCAGGTCCTCCGGGCGAAGGTCCGGCAGGAGCTGAACCGCCGCTTCGTAGAAGCTGGAGAGCGGGGCCAAGCCACCTTCGTAGGCGTCTTTCCGGTCGACATAGCGCGCGTTGGGGCCGAGGAGGAGCCGCCCATCGAGGGTTCGGGTCAAATGCACACCGAGTCCGTGGCCAGTGAGATCTGGAACTGGGTAGACTAGCCCCCGGACGAGGTCTCGCCGCGGAGGAAGAACCTCCGCATACTCGCCCCGACATGGATAGATTGGGTGGGTCCGCAGGCCGACCATGCCGGCGACCTCATCGGCATAGAGCCCTGCGGCATTGATGATGACCCGCGCTGCGACCTCTTCCCGAGGAGTTCGGAGGGAGAGCGACTTGGGCCCAGCCTCGATCGCCAAGACAGGGGTGTGGGTCAGGAGGGATGCCCCACGCTCCTGAGCGAGTCGCGTGAGGGCGCGAACCAGCTCTTCCGGCTCGAGAATCCCGGTTCGCGGGGAGTGGAGCGCGGCAACTCCCGCGACGTGCGGCTCGATGGCCCGCATCCCGTTCCTGTCCAGCAAGCGCAACTCGGCGACACCGTTGCGCTCCCCTTGGGCCCAGAGAGCTTCGATCCGGGGGATCTCCTTCTCCGTCGAGGCGACGATCAGCTTCCCGGCCCGCCGGTGGGGGACGTGGTGGGCAAGACAGAACCCGTAGAGCATCTCCGCGCCGCGGACACAGTGCTGCGCCTTGAGACTGCCCGTCGGGTAGTACATGCCCGCGTGGATGACCCCGCTGTTCCGCGTCGAGGTTCCCAGCCCGAGACGGGGGAGCGCTTCCAGCAGAAAGACGTCTTCAAGATGTTGGGCGAGTTCGGCAGCAATCGCCAATCCGACGACGCCTCCCCCGATCACCACTACGTTGGCCTGCTCGGTCATGGCCAATTTCTCCGTCAAGTTGCCAGAAAGTGATGGTTCCGGCTTAATGCCAGATTTCGGGCCAGATTCCAGGAAAGCTCCGGAGGGCAGGGAAGACTTAGTGGGCTAAGCTGACGCGCTCGACGTGTAGTGCGAGACCGGTCGTTTCATCGATCTCGACGATCAACCCATTCAGTCGGATCGCGCCCGTCGAGGGCTCGAACTTACCGGGAAGTCCCCGGTGAAACCGTTCCAGCACCAGATCCGTTCGCATCCCAATCACTCCATCGTGGGGCCCGGTCATGCCCAAGTCCGTCAGATAGGCCGTCCCGCCGGGCAGGATCTGTTCGTCCGCCGTCTGCACGTGGGTGTGCGTCCCGACGACGGCGGAGACCCGTCCATCGAGGTACCGAGCGAGTGCCATCTTTTCTGAAGTCGTCTCGGCGTGGATGTCGATGAGGATGACCCGGTGGCCCGCGTCGAGCGAGGAGATCTGTGCCTCCGCACAGCGGAAAGGGTCGTCACACGGCGGCATGAAGACGCGCCCCTGCAGGTTGAGGACCGTCACCGGCACGCCCCGCACCCGCCCTGTCCATCGCCCTCGGCCCGGGACTCCCGGCGCGTAGTTGGCGGGCCGCAACAGCCGCGGTTCCCGGACGATGTAGTCGAGAACCTCTTTCTTGTCGAAGATGTGGTTGCCAGAGGTCATGACATCGACCCCCGCGGCAAAGAGATCTTCCGCGATCCGCGGCGTGATCGAAAACCCGGCCGCGGCGTTCTCGACATTGGCCACCACCAGGTCGATCTCCCGCTCCCGGCGCAGATCACCCAGTCGCTCCTCGAGCACGATTCGACCCGGGCGTCCCATGGTGTCCCCTGTCAGCAGAACTCTCAGCATCCCTGAGCCTCCCTCTTCCCATTCTTCTCCTGCTCCCTCTGTAGAACCGCCTCCCTGCCCGACGTGTGCCATCGACTCCCAGTCTTCGGCAAGCCGGAAAGTTACGGCATTGCCGATCTAAGCGACGGGATAAGACCGGCGGGAGAAGATCGCATAGGGGGAGCGGTCGGTGGATGGAGCCGGACGGAAAAAAAGAGGGATTTCCACATCGCCGTGTCGTGGCTTCATTTGAACCTGCCCTTGACAGGTGGGTGACCTTAAAGCACCGTGGCACGTGATCTCGTACTCTGACGAGCATGCTGGCCAACGGATTGATGCAT
>JBMOHS010000287.1:0-3684 GCA_049317725.1 Blastocatellia bacterium | reverse complement strand
GTGGATACCGCTATGACCTTTCACAACGTTGCCAACATTCTTGCCGCGAACGAGTCTTCTCACGAACGGCTGCTCGCCCTTCTCGCGACCATTCCAGAGGATCGTTGGAGCCTCCGCCCGGTGGCCGATCGCTGGACGATCGCCGAGATCATCGAGCACCTCAGCCTCGTCAACCGCGGATTCCTGCGCATCGCGGGCAAGCTGCTCCGGGAGGCCACCGAATCGGGCGCGGGCCCAGCCGTCCCGTTCGAGCTCGGATCGGTCCTGCCCAGCAGTCCCCCAGAGTCTCCCCTCCCCCCGGTCAAGGCCCCCCCACAGGTCGAGCCGACGGGTGGCGTCCCCGTCGAGACCTCCCTCGCCCAGATGAAGGAGACCCTCGCGGGCTTCCGCAACCTTCAGCCCCAACTGGAAGCTGTCGACCTCAGCGGGCAGACCTTCTCCCACCCGCGGCTGGGGGCCCTCACCGCCTATCAGTGGATGATCCTCCTCCACGAACACCAGGACCGCCACGCGAAGCAGATCGCCGCCGTCGCCTCGGCCCTTGCCGGGTAGTGCGGCCCTCTCCGCATCTACTCCAGCCAGCGCTTGAGCCAGGCGTGGACCTCCTGGTAGAAGAACCGGCTGTTCTCCCCGCGCAGGATCCAGTGGTTCTCCTCCGGGAAGACGATCAGGCGGCTCGGGATCTGCCGCCGCTGATGCACACTCCAATTTTCGAGGGTGTTGTTGAGGGGCACACGGAAGTCGTTCTCCCCGACCGTCAGCAGCATCGGGGTCGCAAACTTGGCGGCGTAGCGGATCGGATTCTGCTCCCGCCAGACCGGCCCCTGCTCCCAGACAGGCCCGCCATTGCTGCGCTCCCGCGAGTAGATGACATCGCTCGTTCCCCACTGCGACTCGAGGTTGACCAGTCCCGCGTGGCTGATCAGGCACCGGTAGCGGGTCGTCGTCGCCTGCAGCCAGTTGGCGAGGTGTCCTCCATAAGACGCTCCCCCCGCCGCCTGTCGCGCCCGATCGAGAAAGGGAAATTGCGCCAGCGCCGCATCGGCCGCCTCGTTGAGCTCCTCCCCGGGCCCGCGCAGCGGATCGAGCTGGATCGCCTGCGCGAAGGCCTCGCCAAACCCGGTCGAGCCCGTGTAGTTGGTCAAGAGCACGACATAGCCCGGCTGGGCCAACAAGTGGTAGTTCCAACGGGTGAAGAACTGGTCGCGCCACATCGTGTGCGGCCCCCCGTGGATCAGTACGAAGAGCGGGTAGCGCTTCCGTTCATCAAATCCGGGAGGCAGGGCGATCATGCTGTGGATCCGCTTGCCGCGTTGGCTGGTGAACCAGAAATGGCGCAGTGGTTGCCAATCGATCTTGGCGACGCGCTCGGCATTGAAGCGGGTGAGGGGTCGGTACTGGCCGCCCTCGCGCCCCAGGTCGAGACGCACCACCTCGGCCGGGCTGACCGCGCTCTCCCAATTGGCGACGAGCACCGGGGCACTGCCCCCTCCTCCGATCGCCAGTGACGTCAGGACCCCGCTCTTCAGCTCGAGAACGCGGCGCACCTCGCCCCCCAGCGCCGGCACCTCGAAGAGGTTCTCATGCCCCGCCTCCTCGGCGAGCAGGTAGACGAGCCGGCTGTCCGGTGAGATCGCCACGCTCGTCGGCGATCGATCGAAGCCCTTCGTCACCAGCACCGGCTCCTTCTCCTCCTTCGTCCAGTCGATCCGGGAGAGGCGGTCTTGGTGATAGACCTTCTCCGACTCGGGCGAGACCAGCGTGTAGAGCCCCTTTCCATCTCGACTGAAGAGGGGTCGGCTGTAGCTGCTCCCCGGCCGGGTCAGCCGCTTGGGCTCCCCGCCACCCGCCGGTACCAGGTAGAGGTGCGTGCTCGTCTCAGCGTAGGCCCCCTTGTTCCGGTCGGTCGAGGCGACAAAGACGATGCCGGTTCCATCCGGCGTCCAGACCGGCTGCAGGTCGTCCCCGCCCGCCGTGGTCGCGCCCGCATAGCCAGGGCTCGCGACGAGGCTCGTCCCCGCCAAGAGATCCTTGGCCGCCGCGTCCTCCCCGATCGGCTGGACGAAGAGGTGCGTCTGCGTCTCCTCGATCCAGCGGTCCCAGTTGCGGATCGGGAAGCTGTCGTAGACCCGCGCGCGGTATCGTCTCGCCTTGCGCTCGGCGGCCAGCCGACGCTGCTCCTCGTCGTTGCGTGCCCCAGGGTAAACAGAGCTCTGGAAGAGGAGCGCCTGCCCATCGGGCCGCCACTGCGGGCTGCGTGCGCCGCTGCTGAGGCTCGTCACCCGCTGGGCCTCCCCACCCGCCAAAACCTCCAAAACGTAGAGCTGCGCCGCCTCATCCCCCTCCCGGCGCGCCGCAAAGGCCAACCGACGGCTGTCCGGGCTCCAGACCGCGCCCGACTCGGCCCCGCGCGTGCTGGTCAGGCGGCGCGGGGGCGTCGCGCCATCCGCCGGGACAAGCCAGAGATCGCTGCTCTGCTGGCTCTCCTCATAGGCCGGCTCGACGAGGGAGAAGACCACCCACCGGCCATCCGGACTGACCACCGGCGGACCGACCCGCTTCATCAACCAGACATCCTCGTGGGTGATCGCCCGGCGCCCTGCCTCTTGCGCCCTGCCCGGCGCGGCCAGACCCGCCAGCAGGCAGAGCGCCACCCCTACGACCCAGCCAATCCCCCACGCGCCCCCCGGCCCTCGCCGGCGGTTGGCTCGCCTCGACCACTCCTCGCTCCACGTTCCTTCCTGCATCGCGCTCCCTCCTTCGTCTCCGGCACTGTCCTCTTCTGGTTGATCAGGGAGACCCACCGTCGGATCTCCTCCTCTCGACGGGTCGGTACGGCTGGCAGTGTCGCCAAAGAATCGCCGAGAAGCAAGGACTGACCCGCTTGGCCCCTTCTCCATTCTGCTGCCCCCCCTCCCCCCAGCCGGGAGATGAGATCTTGGCAGCTCACCGGTATTCGGGATACATTTGCCAGTGGAGGAATCCCTTATGTCCCTTGAAAGTATGCTGGCTGCACTTACGCCCCAGGAAAAACTGGAGGCGATCAACATTCTCTGGCGGGATTTGTCTGCCAATCCGGCGGGCTTTCCCTCCCCTGACTGGCACGGCGAGGTCTTGGCTGAGCGGATCAAGAATCCTTCGAGCAAGCCTGCCTTGCCACTTGAAGCGGCATTCGATGATGTCAGGGAGCGCTTGAATGAACGTCGAACTCAGGGATGAGGCGCGTGAGGATCTCGTCAATGCCGCAACTTTCTATGGTGAACAGTCGGCGGGTTTAGACGACTACTTCCTCGTGTGCCTCAGAGAGGATCTCCGGAAACTTGAATCGACTGGTGGCATTCACGAAAAACACCGTGGATTTTACAGAGCATTATCCGACCGATTTCCATATGCAATTTACTACCTGTTGACAGAAGGAATCGTCGATGTTGTCGCGGTTTTGGATTTTCGCCGAAACCCAGTCGAGCTGACGAATCGCCTTGGACAAACCAGGCGATGAATGCTCCCGGGCGATGTTCCTCTCCATGCGTTGGGTCGGTAGGGCTGTCAGTGTCGTCAAAGAATCGCCGAGAAGCAAGGACTGACCCGCTTGGCACGGTCTCACTGGTGTGTGTATTCCTGGGTTCAACACGGCCCGCAGGAATTGTAGGGGCAACCCTTGTGGTTGCCCCATCGCTCGTTCAA
>JBMOHS010000286.1:0-3729 GCA_049317725.1 Blastocatellia bacterium | reverse complement strand
GGCTGCCCGATTGCCTCGTTGATCGACCGGGACGGGGAGCCCGCATTCCGGGACAGAGAGACGGCCCTTCTCCGCGAAACCCTCACCTTGCAACCACCCCGGGTGATCGCCCCCGGGGGTGGCGCAATCCTGCGGGCAGAGAACCGCCAGATGATGGAGCTGGGCGGAATCACCGTCTGGCTCGATGCCCCTTTTGACCTCTGCTGGCAACGCATTCAGCAAGATGGGGCGAATCGCCCGCTCGCCCGCCACGAATCGGTGGCCCGTCAACGCTATCTTGATCGCCTCCCTCTTTACCAGCAAGCGAACGTCCGCATCCCGGTCGAAGCCGGTGCCTCCCCCGAGTCACTCGCTGCCGCGATTCTCGAAGCCATCCACGTCCCTGCAGGAGCGGCAGAAGTGGGAGGGCGCGACCAATGAGTGAGCGGCCGCCGAGAGAGAAAGCGCCAAGACGCCCCGAGCGGATCCTGGTTCGGGGAACGAACTGGATCGGGGACGCCGTGATGAGCACGCCCGCGCTGCAACGGCTCCGGGAGAGCTTCCCGAGCTCACAGATCGTCCTCATGGCGACCCCATTGACGGGAGAGCTCTTCGCCACTTCTCCATGGGTCGATCAGTTCCTCCCGTACCGTCGACGCGAGGAAGGTTGGCGTGCGTTTGCAAGGATGGTGGCCCAACTTCGTGCCGAGCGCTTCGACTTGGCGATCCTCTTCCAGAATGCACTCGAAGCGGCGTTGCTGGTATGGTTAGCCGGGATCCCCCAGCGGATCGGGTATGAAGCCGAGGGGCGTGGTTGGCTGTTGACGACCGGTCTGCCCCGTGGTCCGCGTCATCGACACCAGATCTACGACTACCTCGACCTGATCTCGGCCAGCGAGTCGGTCTTCGGACAGACCTCCAGCGCAGCGGGCCAAGAGATGGAGTTCCCCCACCTTGGCGTCCGAGAGGAGGCCCGGCACGAAGCAGACAGGCTTCTCCAGGGGCATGGGATCAAGCCGGGAAGTACCTCCCTCATTGCGCTCAATGTGGGGGCGACCAACAGTCGGGCCAAATGCTGGCCAGCCGAGTATTATGCCCGGCTGGCCGATTGGTTGGCGACGACGTATGGTGCGATCATCGTGCTGATCGGTGGCCCGGGGGAGAGAGCCCTTGCCGAGACCGTCGCCAGCCGGGTCGACCGCAGGACCCACGTCGTGCGGTTGGCGGGAGAGACGACACTCCCAGCGCTGCTGGGAGTCTTGGAGGCCTGCGCCTTGGTCGTGAGCAATGACACAGGTCCTGCCCATATCGCGGCGGCGCTCGGGCGGCCGGTCTTGACCCTCTTCGGTCCGACCAACGAATGGGAGACGGCTCCGCGAGGAGCACGGGCCAGCCTCCTGCGGGCCGAGGGGATCGATTGTGCCCGGTGCATGCACCGGGACTGCCCGATCGATCACCGCTGCATGACCCGGCTCACCGTCGAGAAGGTCCAAGAAGAGGTGGCGCGGCTGCTCCAAGAAGCGGGAGAGAACCGATGAGACAGCGAGCGATCTTTCTGGACCGGGATGGAACCCTCAACGAAGAGGTCGATTACCTCCGATCGATGGATCAATTTCGGCTCTACCCGTTCGCGGCCCAGGCAGTCCGCCGCATCAACGAAGCTGGTTGGCTGGCGATCGTCATCACCAACCAGTCGGGCGTGGCCCGTGGCTACCTGACCGAGCCCTTTCTGCACCAACTTCACACCCGGATGCAGGAAGAGCTGTCCGCGCAGGCGGGTGCAAGGATCGATGCCTTCTACTATTGTCCCCACCTCCCCCCTGGTCTGCTTACCAAAAACGGGACAGAACCGTCCCTCGGATGCGATTGTCGCAAGCCGAAACCCGGGATGCTCTACCGGGCCGCCTCCGAATGGCCAGTCGATCTCTCCCAAAGTTACATGATCGGGGATCGGTACGGGGATCTGGCGGCTGGATTTGCCGCCGGAACCGAAGGCATCCTCGTCCGGACCGGGTATGGCGAGGGAGAGATCCAGCGTGATCAGGCCACCTGGGAGCGCCCGCCCCAGCTGATTGCCGGGAACCTGCTGGATGCCGTAGAGTGGATCTTGGCTTCATCGACCAAGGAGACCGCATGATCGAGATCGCGCCCTCCATCCTCTCCGCCGACTTTACCAGACTTGGTGAGCAGATTGCCACGGTGGAAGCTGGCGGGGCCGCTTACATCCACGTTGACGTCATGGATGGGCATTTCGTCCCGAATCTGACCGTTGGCCCCTTGATCGTCGAAGCGGTGCGACGGGTAACCCAACTGCCGATCGACACCCACTTGATGATCGAGAATCCTGACCAGTTCATTCCGGCTTTTGCGAAGGCGGGGGCGTCGATGATCTCGATCCATCCCGAGACGACCTATCACCTCCACCGATCGCTGAGCTTGATCCGGCAGGTCGGATGTCTGGCGGGAGTCGTCCTCAATCCAGGGACTCCACTCGGGTATGTCGAAGAGAGCGTCGAGCAGCTCGATTTCGTCCTGCTGATGTCGGTCAATCCGGGATTTGGAGGGCAGGCCTTCCTGCCCGGTTCGACGAGGAAGCTGCGGCGGTTGCGAAGTCTGCTCGACAACGCGGGTCCAATCGGCCAACGGGTCCGCATCGAGATCGACGGAGGCATCGGCCCAGACAACATCGCCGAAGTGGTCTCCGCCGGCGCGGAGATCGTCGTTGCCGGCTCCGCGGTCTTCGGTCGTCCAGACCCGGCAGCGGCCATTCAGAGCCTGCTGCAACGCGGAAGAGAGGCACAATCGAGCCGGCAGTTGGCATGAGGGCCTCAGATCTCAACGGTGGTCCCACAGTGACATGCGAATCCTGGTCGTCAAACTCGGAGCTATCGGAGATGTCGTGCATACTTTGCCGGCCGTCGCGGCCTTGCGCGCGCACTTCCCGGAGGCCCATCTGAGCTGGGTCGTCGAGCGAGGCGGTGCTTCGCGGTTGTTGGAGGGAACGCCGGTGGTCGATGAGCGAATCGAAGTCTCCCTCAAAGGTTGGCGGCGAACCCCTTTCAGCCAATCGGCGTGGCGGGAAGCACGGTGCGTGTTTGGCAAGTTGCGTCAGAGTCGCTTCGATTTGTCGATCGATTTTCAGGGGCTGCTTAAATCGGCGACAATTCCCTGGCTCGCCGGGATCCCCCGAAGGATCGGCTTCGCGCGCGCGGTCCTGCGGGAGCGGGTGGCGTCCCTCTTTCACACCGAGGAGGTGGCGACCGATCCGCGAGACCACATCATCCGGCAGTACCTCGGGTTGGTCGCGCACCTCGGGGTCGGGATCGACGTTCCGTACGCGTTTCCGATCACGGTCCCGCTGGCCGAGGAGGCCGTCGCCGATCGCCTGAGCCACTCGGTGGGAGGAGAGTTCGCTATTCTCAATCCTGGGGGGGGCTGGCCGACCAAGCTCTGGAGTCCAGAAGGCTTTGCGCGGCTGGCCGATCGGCTCTGGGAGGAGCGTGGGCTGCCATCCTTTCTGACTGTTGGTCCGGGAGAGGAGCCGCTGGCGGCGGAGATCCTGTCTCATACCCGAACCGGCCGGTTGGTGCAGGTCGACGTCAACCTCAAGGAGTTCTTTGCCCTGGCCCGCCGCGCACGACTCTTCGTCGGCGGAGATACGGGGCCAATGCACCTCGCGGCAGCGGCCGGGACGCCGATCGTTGCCATCTTTGGTCCGACATCGGCGCGTCGAAATGGTCCCTTTTGTGC
>JBMOHS010000285.1:0-3739 GCA_049317725.1 Blastocatellia bacterium | reverse complement strand
CCCTGAAAGGACCCAGATGACCAAGACCCTCCTCGCCCTCTGCCTCTTCGCTTCGGTCGCCCAGGCGCAATCGCTCAACATCCCATACGCCACTCCCGCGCAGGAGCGGCAGATGCTCGATGTCTATGCCCCGGAGAAGGCCCAGAACCGCCCGGTCGTCTTCTGGATCCACGGCGGCGGCTGGCAGACGGGCGACAAGAGCTTGGTTCAGTTGAAGCCTCGGGCCTTCACCGAGCGTGGCTTCGTCTTCGTCTCGACCAACCACCGGTTCCTGCCCCAGGTCGAGATGGAAGAGGTCGTGCGGGATGTCACGAAAGCGGTCGGGTGGGTCTACCGCAATATCGCGACCTACGGTGGGGACCCGCGTCGCATTTTCGTCATGGGCCACTCCTCTGGGGCCCAACTGGCGGCCTTGCTCTCGACCGATCAGCGATGGCTGCAGGCCGAGGGAGTGCCCTTCGAGGCGCTCCGGGGCTGCGTCGCGGTCGACGGCGACACCTACGACATCCCGGCGATGATCCTCACCGCCGAGCTGCGACAGACCCTCCACGGCCTCCCCTTGCCCACCTTTGGACACCGCGTCAAATTTGGCAATGACCCGAAGAAACACCTCGCCTTCTCCCCCGTCACCCACGTCACGAAAGGCAGAGGGATCCCCCCCTTCCTGCTCCTTTACGTCGCTGGCCATCCCGATGTCACGGCGCAGGCAGTGCGATTTCGCACCGCGCTCCAGGTGGCCGAGGTGCCGGTCCGCTCGCTCGGGGTACCGGAGACAACACACCAGCGGATCAATGCCGAACTCGGCCTCCCCACGGACCCGGCGACCCGGGAGCTCTTCGACTTTCTCTCGCTGCTGGTAGACGCCAAATGATCTTCGGCTGCAGTCCCCCCCCAAAAAACGCCTAGGCCCGCCGAGGGCCTTGGTGCCGATGGAGGATCGATCCTGCCTTGATTGATCTAGTGATTGGTCGAGGCTTATAATCCCTTATTCAGTGAAACGGTCTGGCTGGGCGTCTCTGACCCGACTTGGAATGAGGCAGTCCGACTGACGAAGATCGACCCCCGGGCCGTTGTCCCCCGACCTGTAGCCCCTTGCACGCTCGGACTCCTGAGAGCCCACTGAGGCAAGTGGGGTGCCATTGGCGATGAGCAAGCAACAGAAAAGCTATCACTTTGGTCCCTTTCGACTGGATCCTCAAGCTAAACAACTCTTCCGGGACGAAGAGCCGATCCCCCTGCGGCGAAAGAGCTGGGAGATTCTCTGGCTCCTCGTCCAACGTCCCGGGGAGTTGATCCCCAAGCAAGAGATGGTCGACCGAATCTGGCCAGAACTGATCGTGGAAGAGGGCTACCTGACCCAGCACATCTCGATGCTCCGTCGGATCCTCGGCGACAATCCCCGCACGCAGTCCTACATTCTGACCATTCCGGGAAAAGGCTATCTCTTCAATCATCCCGTCACGCTCCAAGTGGAACGGATGCCCACTCACTCCCTCCCGGTCAGCGTTCATCGCGACGAGCCGCAGGGAGACCCATTGACCACAGCGCTGAGGAAGGTGCGTGGCCCGGCTTGGTTCCAATCCCGTTTGTCGAGGAGGTGGCTGGCAGGGGGGCTGGTGGTGGGAGGGCTGCTCGGAATGACGACTCTCTGGATCGTCCTCTCTCGCCAGCCAGCTCGACCGTCCGACAAGCAGCCAGTTCCGACGGTGCTCCCTCTGGTGACCTTACCGGGGGTCGAAGAGCAACCGGCCTTCTCTCCGGACGGGAGATGGGTCGTCTTTACCTCCAAAGACAACACTGCCAATCAAGTCGACCTCTATCTCAAAAAGGTCAAGGAGGGAGAGACAATCCGTCTGACCAACGATCCACGAGTCGACGCGTGGCCGGTCTGGTCACCGGATGGAAAGCGGATTGCCTTCCTGAGAGCCCCTCTCTTGCCGACGCAACCGAGCTCCCTGATGATCATCACGCTACCAGGCGGAGTCGAAGAGGAGGTCGCCCAGATCCAGGAGGGGCATGGTCTCGACTGGTCCCCGGACGGAACGCTGTTGGTGGTCTCCGAGAACCGCCTGCCAGAGAGAATCTGTGGGCTCTCGCTCTTGACACTCGTCGAAGAGGGGGGACGGATCGAGGCACGCTGCGTGACCCGCCTGACCGATGTGCCTAAGATCAATGGCCACCATCTCCCCCGCTTCTCCCCGGATGGGAAGTCCCTCGTGTTTGTCCAATCGACGAGCAATGTCGACGAGGATCTGATGCTGCTCGATCTCGCCACGCAGCAGGTGCGCCCGCTCACCAACGACCGGTCAGAGATTTCCGACCTGCAATGGCCTCGCGATTCCCGGAGCATCTTCTTCCTCTCAACCCGTGCGGGCAGCCAAGCGTTATGGTCGATCGACCCGGAACAGGGGGCTCCTCCCCGAGTCGTCGCCCTTCCCGGCGGGTTCAACCAGTTCTCTCTCTCGCTGGCCCATTCGTGGATGGCTGTCACCCAATCGTACGACGACATCGACATCTCTCTCCACACGCTGACTGGTGAGGTATCGGGCAGATTGAACAACCGACGATGCCAGATCAATACAGCACGGGAAGTGCATTCGGCGCGATTCTCCCCGGATGGACAGTCGATCGTCTATGCTTCCAATCAGACAGGGGTCTGGGAACTCTGGCTGGCCAAGACCGACTGCACCAAGGAGCGCCAGCTCACCTTCCTGCGCTCCGAAACCCTTGGCAGCCCCCGCTGGTCTCCAGACGGATCGAGGATCGTCTTTGCGCATTACCAGGATCGCCAACCCCACATCTTTACAGTCGAGATCTTGACCGGGTTGGTCAAGCAGCGAACCGTCGACAGTCTGCAAAACCTCAACCCATCCTGGTCATCCGACGGGAGATGGATCTACTTCACCTCCCGGCGCCAGGGAACGATGCAGTGCTGGAAATTGCCGGAGGAAGGCGGGGAGGCACGGCTGGTAAATCAGTATGACTGCGACGAGCCTGTCGAATCAGCGGATGGTCTGACGGTCTACTTTACCCGACAGAACGCTCTCTGGTCGATGGACTTGAAGACTTGGAAGGAAGCTCCTGTTGAGGAATTGGGTGAGAAGCTCGTGACACGACAGTGGCGACTCACTCCCAGGGCAATCTTTTATGCTCTCCAAGAAGAGGGCACCGGGATAGCCCTCTTCCGACTCGACCTGCAGACCCGGCAGACAAAGCGGATCTCCTCTCTCGGAGGCCCTTTCCTCTTCAACCAGACGGTTCCGCTCTTCGATATTTCACCCGAGGAAGAGAGATTCCTCACCTACGACGTAGAATATCGGGTGGGTGATATCTCGCTGCTCGAGAACGTTCACTTGAAGTAGAAGCGCGGTCCATCCGATGCTTCCAGCTGCGGGTCAACTCTTGCGGATCTTTGCTTGAAGGATCTCGAGAGCCTTCTTGAGCATCGTGTCATCGCTCGATTTGGGGGCGACGACAACGGGGGGAGCGCTGGGCTCCTCCGCGGGAGCAGCTTCCTGTCCTTCCGGGGAGCCCGGTGCCACCTCGGCCAGGTCAGTTCGCTTGACCTCGACATTAGGCTTCACCCCATCGACCGTAAAGATCTTGCCGGACGGTGCCGCATAGCGCGCGGTCGTCAACAGCAGCGCAGAGCCATCCTCAAGGGGAAAGAGGTCCTGCTCGACACCCATTCCGAAGACAGTTCGCTCACCAACGACATCGCCCCGCTGATGATGGAGAA
>JBMOHS010000284.1:0-3755 GCA_049317725.1 Blastocatellia bacterium | reverse complement strand
TGGGGGATCTTTGCTTGTCTAGTGGCGTTGCAGGCGGGGCGGCTCGGGTCACTGATCGAGGTGGTCAACAAGTTTGGGTCCTATTTTTATGGCTCCCTGCTCGGGGTCTTCGTCCTGGCCATCGGGACGCGTCGGGCGAATGGACACGGCGCTTTTGTCGGATTGCTGGCAGGAATGGCCACGGTGGCGGTGGTTGCCAACACCACGCGAATCAGTTTTCTGTGGTACAACGTAGTCGGCTGTGTCGCCGTAGTCTTGGTTGGCATGGTGGTCAGTCGGCTGACCGGTGGCGCAACGCCGGCCCTGGTGCAGCCACAGCCCCCAGGGCAAGCTTGATGGCCGAAGGGGGCCTCGATGAACTGTCGCCGGAGTTCACCCCAACGCCAAAGGGACCAAAGGGAGAAGATCTGGAAAATGCACGTGGGATCTGGTCTGGAGAGGAGACGTGGGCAGATGGAGAGCAAGCAGCAGCACGATCGAAGTCGGGCGGGAAGGGAATCGATGAGAGCAGGGCGACGACTCCCGAGGCTTCTCCTGATCCTGGTGGCGGCACTGGGCGTCGGAATGGCTGTCGGACTGCCCAGAATGGCATGGGGAACGCGAAAAGTCCTCGCCGATACGCGCCCTTCAGCCGAAGATCGGGGGGTCTCCGGGCTGATTCTCTCCCTCCGACGTCTGCCGACGATCGCCAGTGTCCTCCATACCGCCGCCCATCCCGATGACGAGAGTACGGAACTCCTCGCCTATCTTGCCCGCGGAGAAGGGGCCCGTGTTGCCTATCTTTCGCTCAATCGCGGGGAGGGAGGCCAGAACGGCATTGGGCCCGAGCTCTGGGAGAACCTCGGCGTCATTCGGACCGAGGAGCTGCTCGCGGCACGCAAGCTGGACGGTGCCGAGCAGTACTTCACCCGGGCCTTCGATTTCGGCTTCACCCAATCTCCGGAGGAGACCTTCCAGAAGTGGAACCGGGAAGATCTCCTCGAGGATATGGTACGAGTGATCCGGACGATGCGCCCACTGGTGGTGGTCAGCGGCTTCACCGGTACACCGCGGGATGGCCACGGTCAGCACCAAGTCGCCGGGCTGCTCACTCCGGAAGCCATTCGAGCCGCCGCAGACCCAGCCCGCTTTCCGAACCTGACGCGTGAGGGGCTCCTCCCTTGGCAGGTTCTCAAGGTCTATGGCCGAATCTGGGGTACTTGCGAAGCCGACTGCGCCGAATTTGATGTCGGAGTCTTCGACCCCGTCCTTGGTCGCTCCTACGCCGAATTGGCCGCCGATGGCCGGAGTCGACATCGCTCCCAGGACTTCGGGATGATCCAGCCCCGTGGCAGCCAAGTTCGCTCCTTCCCCCGCTGGCAATCGCAGGTGACGACCTCCGGCCGCGAGCGATCGCTCTTCGAGGGGATCGAGACCCGCCTCGTCGGGGCGGCCCGACTGGCCGGTCCAGAAGGGGAGTCGTTGATTCCGGCGTTGAGCAAGATTCAAGCGCTGGCGGATCGCGCCCTCTCCGAACTGGATGTCCGCCGGCCGGAGGCGATCGCACCCCATCTCGCAGACGGCCTGCGGGAGGTGCGGGCGCTGCAGCAGAGAGTTGCTGGCCTCTCGGACCCGCTCGGGAAGGGCAATCTCACCGCCATCCTGCAGCGGAAAGAGCGCGAGTTTTCTGCGGCACTGGTCCAATCGCTCGGCGTAGTGGTCGACGCGTTGAGCAATACCGAGATTGTCACTCCTGGGGAGTCGGTGGAAGTCGCGGCCCATCTCTATTACGGGCGGAGCGAGCGGAGCAAGGTGGCTCCGGAGGCGAGCCTGCGCGTTCCCGCAGGATGGTCAGTCACGACGGTCGCAGCGGCGGCGGAGCAGCCCTCCTCTGGGATGGCCATGCTGCGTGGGCGGGAGGCCCCCGACCACGTGGTCCGTTTTCGCGCCCAGGTTCCGGCAGGGGCTGCCCCCACTCAGCCCTACTGGTTGGCGCAACCGCGCACTCGCGACCAGTTCGACTGGTCGCCGGAGATGCCACTCAACCAGCCATTCAACCCACCTGTCGCCACCGCGCAGTTGACACTCACCCTCGGCGGCGAGCGGGTGGTCATTGATCAACCCGTCGAGTTTCGCTTTGCCGACAAGACCTTTGGAGAGATTCGACGGGGCCTCAAGGTCGCCCCCGCACTCACCCTGACCGTCACTCCAACCCTGCTCGTCCTGCCGGCGGGAAGCCCCCAGCGGACCCGGGAGATCTCGGTCGAGATCTCCCACAATGGACGCCAGCCGTTGGAGGGAGTGGCCCGTCTCGCCGTCCCTGCCGGTTGGCAGGTCGAGTCGGATCCGCGCCCCCTGCGCTTTACCCGGCAAGGCGAAAAGACCGCCCGTCTCTTCCGTGTGACTCCTCCGCAGGGCCAGACCGGCACCTTCGATCTCCAGGCGGAGGCGGAGGCTCGTGGCCAGCGCTTCACCATCGGTTACACGCCCATCTCCTATCCCCACATTGAGACCCATTTTGTCTACCGCCCTGCCCGCACCCAGCTCCGCCTCTTCGATGTCGAGGTCGCCTCCGGATTGCGGGTCGGGTATGTCATGGGCAGTGGTGATGAGGGCCCCCGGATCCTCGAACAACTCGGTGTCGACGTCCACTTGATCGGCCCTGCCGAGCTCGCATCCGGTGATCTCTCCTCCTACCACACCATTGTTCTCGGGATCCGTGTCTACGAGGTCAATGAACACGTCATCGCCAATAACAACCGCCTCCTCGACTATGTTGCCAATGGCGGAACCCTGATCGTCCAGTACAACAAGGAGGAGTACAGCCGGGGCCAGTTCGCCCCCTACCCCATCCAGATGCAACGAGGTGTCCGGGTCACGGATGAACGGGCTCCGGTGACCTTGCTTGTTCCCGACCACCCCCTCTTCCAATCGCCCAACCGGATCGGGCCGGCTGATTGGGAGGGATGGGTCCAGGAACGCGGCCTCTACTTTTTGAGTGAGTGGGACGCCCGCTTCACCCCTCTCCTTGCCGCTCCCGACGAGAGAGGGACGCTCCAGCGAGGAGGTCAACTGATCGCCTCTTACGGTAAGGGGCACTATGTCTTTACCGCATATGCTTGGTTTCGTCAGTTTCCTGCGGGCGTGCCGGGGCCCTTGCGTCTCTTTGCCAACCTGGTTAGCCTGCCCAAAACGATTCGGGGCTCTGCCGCTACCCAGTGACGCAACAAAAAGAAGAGAAGAGAGGTTGAGATGAGAAAACGATTGGAATTTCCTTTGCAATTGCGACAACGCCAGACGAGAGCCTCGGTGGCTGTCTGGCCAGTGCTCTTCCTGTTCCTGATGGTGGGTTGTCGCGAGGAGAAGACAGTGATGGATCGGGTCGCTCCCCCCACTCCTCTTCCCACCTCCACTCCCAGCCCAACCCCGGCCGCCCCACAACCTTCCCCAACGGCACCCCCCGGCACCCCCCCCATCTTACCGGGAACTTCCGCGAATGTTCCTGAAATGCTGACCCGCCCCTTTACGCCACAGGAGCTCGACAAGGCGCTGGAGCAGCTCCCCCCAGAGGTTCGTCAGCAGATGCGAGGCTTGGGATACGGTCTTTCGAACAAGCCAGCGCCTGTCAAGCCCAATCCCTCTTCGACAACCCGGAAGCCTTCGACCAGCCCCTGATCAGATAATGTTGTTTCGCTCATTGGTGCAGGGCAAACGGAGGGGCCAAACGGAGAAGAGGATGCAAGAAGAGCCTGAGCAGAAGCGTTTGACCCTTGCCT
>JBMOHS010000283.1:0-3800 GCA_049317725.1 Blastocatellia bacterium | reverse complement strand
CGCGTCCACCCTCCCCTCCACCCACCGCGCCGGCCACCACGCCGGCCACCACGCCAAGCACTCCCCCGTCAGGCGGAGAGAAGCCGGCGGGGGACGAGGGGCGGGCCCAGGAGGCGAGCCGCCGCGTGGAACTCAACCTCCTCGGCAAGACCGACACGGCCTCCGGGGAGAGTCGTCGCAACGAGAACGTCCAGTTCAACTTGGTCGACAACAATGCGCTCAAGGAGCTCAACGTCCGCCTGGGCACCACCGCGACCCTCGTCCGCGAGTTCTCTCCCGCGAGCAGCTACTTTGCCGCCGAGTTGGGCAATGCGCCGCGCAGTTCGATGACGGTCCCGGGCCCGATCCGCAGTGGCTTTCACGGTCAAGTCTACGAGGGGCACCAGAACAGCATCTTCACCGCCCGGTCCTTTTTCCAGGTGGGAGAGGTCCAACCAGCGAGAGAGAACGATTACGGTCTCAACTTCGTCGTCCCGCTGAGCGGCCGCACCCGGCTCTCCTTCGACGGGGCGCAACAGAAGTTGCGCGGGGTGGTCAACGGCAACGTGCTGGTGCCGAACCCGGAAGAGCGGACGCCGTTGACGACCGATCCACGGCTGCGACCAATCGTCGAGCGGTACCTCAACGCCTATCCACGCCAGCTGCCCAACCGGACAGACATCAATCCCCGGGCGCTCAACACCAATGCGCCGCAACGGATCGACAATCAGCAGGCGGGAGCGCGGATCGATCAGACGCTCGGGCCAGCCAACCGGCCCGGGCGCCTCGCGCTGCAGTACCAGTACACGGCACAGGCGGTCGATGCCTTCCAGTTGGTGGCGGGACAGAACCCAGACACGGCAACCAAGTCCCACTTGGCGCGGATCGTCTGGAGCCAACCGTGGAGCGCTGGGGTCCTCGCCAACTTCTCGGTGAGCTATGACCGGCTGACCTCGCTCTTGCAGCCGGAGGAGAATGCGGTCGGTCCCTTCGTCTCGCCGGCGGGGCTGACAGGGCTTGGTCCCGACGGGGCGATCCCGATCGATCGGGCACAGAACCAGATCCGGACGGCGGGTCAGTGGCTCGGCCAGACTGGCCGCCACAACTGGTCGGCCGGTGCCACCCTCATCCGGCGCCAGGTCAACGGCAGCGAGACCGATGTCCATCGGGGGTTCTTCGCTTTCTCGAACGACTTTGGCACCGACGGCATCACCAACCTGCGGCTGGGGCGGCCATCGATGTCAATCCAATCGGTCGGGAATATCCACCGGGGCTTTCGCGTCTGGGAGATGAACGTCTACGCGGGCGACCGCTATCAGTGGAGCCAGAACCTGACCCTCCAGGCGGGAGTGCGATGGCAACCGATCACCCGTCCGATCGAGGTCAACGGGCTCAACCAGATGCCCTTCGACAGCGACTGGAACAATGTCGGGCCCTCGGTCGGCTTTGCCTGGCGGATGCCCCGCTCGCTCGGGGTCTGGCGGGGGGCCTACGGAATCCATTTCGGGGAGATCTTCTTCGTCACCTACCAGCAGATCCGCTTCAGCCCTCCACTCAACAACAAGATCGTCGTCAACGCGCCCAACCTGCTCGATCCGCTCAACACACCCAACCCGGATGGAACGAAACAGCGGCCGCTCCCGACGATCTACGACCTCGACCCGGAGCTGGCGACGCCCTACTCCCACCAGTACAACCTCAGTTGGGAGCCGGAGTGGAACCTGCCGGTCCGCTTGCAGTTCGGGTATGCCGGGAGCCGCTCGCACAAGCTCTTCGTCATGTGGTATCTCAACCGGGCGCAAGAGGTTCCCGGAATCGAGCGGACGACCCGCACCATCAACGAGCGCCGGAACGATCCGAGCATCGCCGACTACCGGTTGGTGCTCAATGGTTCGCGTGGCTATTACGATGCGGCGCGAACCTCGCTGATCCTCCCGCCGTGGCGCGGGCTCTCGATCGATGCCTCCTACTGGTTCAGCAAGGCGATCGACCTGGGGAGCGCCTACACCAACACCGCCAACGAGCGGGATTCGCGACTGAGCCGCAGCCAGACCGAGACCGACGTCCATCGGGACATGAAAGGGCTCAGCTTCTTCGATCAGACCCATGCCTTCCTCGCTCGCTCGAGTTATGCCTTCCAAGCGCCTGGGTTCATGCGCAATCGGGCCCATCCGGCGGCGCGGACGGCGGAGGCGATCCTCGACGGCTGGACCTTTTCGAGCATCGTGCTGCTCAAGAGTGGGACGCCGTTCAGCGTCACGACCGGCTCGGATGCCCCCGGGCTGGGCAATGTCGACGGCAATGGGGGCGACCGACCGATGCTGCTCGACCCCTCGATCCTCGGTCGAACCATTGGCCATCCCGATACCTCGAAGGCGCTCCTGCCCCGCTCGGCGTTTGCCTTCATGGGATTGAACAACCAACGGGGCAGCCTCGGCAACAATGTCTTCCGCAAGGGGCCGATCCGCAATGTCAACGCCGCCCTCAGCCGCAACTGGACGATCCTCCGCGAGATGCGGCTGACCTTTCGGGCCGAGTCGATCAACTTTTTCAATACCGCCCAGTTTGCGGAACCGGGCCCGGAGTTGGCCAATCCCAACTTCGGTGCGATCACCAATACCCTCAACGATGGCCGCACCTTCAAGTTCACGCTGCAGTTGGGCTGGTAGGCACGAGAGGAGAAGATGGAAGAGCGACGCTCAGACGCACAGATCGAACGGGTTGAGACTCCGACGGCACCGATCCCCGCCGGCCATTACTCCCAGGCGCTCGTCTACCAGGGGGTCGTCTACGTCGCCGGGCAGCTCCCGGTCGATCCAGTAACCGGGGCCAGAGAGTTGGGATCGATTGAGGCCCAGACGGAGCTGGTCCTGCGGAACGTGGCGGCGATCATCGAAGCGGCCGGCAGCGACCTCTCGCGAGTCCTGCGGATGACCGTCTACCTCACCGACATCGGACTCTGGGGCCGGGTCAACGACGTCTACCAGCGAGCGTTTGGGGCGCACAGACCTGCCCGGACCGTGGTGCCCGTCCCGACGCTCCATCACGGATTTCTGATCGAGATCGATGCCATTGCCGCCTGTCTTCCCCCACTCCCCAACAGCTGAGGCGGACGGGAGCGGCCAACACAGAGCAACACGCAAGAGAGCGTTCACGGATCCAAGGAGCAAGGCCATGAGAATCAGCAGGAATGGGAAGATGGGGTGGAGAGTCGGTGGAATGGCTCTCTCGGCGCTGTTGGGGATGACCCTGATCGGGTGTCGAGGCTCGGAACCACCGACGGCGACCAGCAATGCGCAGCGGTACAACCTGCAAGGCCGGATCGTCTCGTTCGACAAGGCGAAGCGGCAGGTCACCATCGCGCACGAAGTCATCCCCGGATACATGGAGGCAATGACCATGCCCTTCACCCTCCACGAGGAGTGGGTCTACGACGTCCTCGCACCCGGGGCAACGATTCAGGCGACGCTCGTCGTCGACGGCGAGCGGTCTTGGATCGAGTCCCCTTCGGTGACACAGGTCGCCGATCCGGGATTGACGACGAACGGAACGGAGCCAGCGGGTGGACTCGGGCCGGAACCGGGCGCGGAGATCCCCGATTTCCGCCTGGTCAACCAGGCGGGCGAAGCCATCCGCCTCCACCAGTTCCGGGGCGAGACCGTCGTGTTGACCTTCATCTACAGCCGCTGCCCCCTCCCGGACTACTGCCCGCTGATGAGCCGCCATTTCGCCAAGATCCACGCCGCCCTCCCCCCCAAGGCACGGCTGCTAAGCGTCACGCTCGATCCCGCCTACGACACACCGGCCGTCCTGCGCGACTA
>JBMOHS010000282.1:0-3859 GCA_049317725.1 Blastocatellia bacterium | reverse complement strand
AACAACCAGGCCCAGAAGGAAGAGGGGCGAGGGGTGAGGGGCGAGGGAAGAGGCTCACGCGAAGACGCGAAGCCGCTAAGGGGGGAGGAGAGGAGATAAGAGGAGAGCGTTGAGGAGATTGAAAGAGGGATACTGGTTTTTCCTTCTCCCCGAAAAACCTTAGCGGCTTCGCGCCTTCGCGTGAGAAAAAACAACCGGGCCCACTACTAGGGGAGGAAGAGGCCCACGCAGAGACACCGAGGGGAGCCGTTGATGGAGAGACTCCTGCTATTGCCCTCACGAAAGCTGGGCGATGCGCCATACCGCAGTCGCAAGGTGGGCAAGCTGTTTCTGCCGGGCAGCCAGTCGTTCGGGCAGCCAGTCGCTGTTCTCCTCCGCCAGTCTTCTGGTCAGAGACAGGCTGCTGCCCAGTAGAACCGGGCATTTCTCGGCGTATGGCTTGTTGCCGATCCCCTTGTTCTTGCCCGCCTCCAGCATCACCATATTTCCCAACCGGTGAACGAAGGTCTCCAGGTCGCGGTCGTTGAACGCCTCCCAGCCATCTTCCGGCGATTGAGGCAGTACGTGCTCGATGGTATAAGCGGGGGAATCCGCATCGAATTCGATACCGCCAGCCTGTTTCTCCAGCTTGCACAGAATGTAGCGCACGATCTTCGCATTGCGCGCCTGGGTCGTCTTGATGACCTTCTCGGCAAAGTCAGCCCTGAATGCGTCATCGTTCGGATAGACGGGCCGCAAATGGACCAGAACTTGACCGAGCGTGGTGGCCTCTTTGTGGTGCAACTGTAAGGCCGTCGCGTGATAGACGCGTTCCTGCTCGCCAGCATTCTGGGCCCCAATCACGTTGTAGCGGAAAGCCAAGACGACAGTGGCGCGTAACAAGTCACCAAAGTCGGCATCGGACAAGGTGCGCCTTGCCGCCATCAGCATCGGATACGGTTGGCGCACAGAGAACATGCGCAGCTCCTCCGCGCTTCGTTTCCAGGCCGGGGACCATGCCGAGCCCTCGGGCTGGGTGAGGGCCAGGTAGGTATCAATGTCCTCGTCCATCTCACGCAGTAGAGCAAAGACCGCTTGACGGTCTTGCAGGCAACTCCGGACTGCCTTGAACAGCTCCGCTTGCCGCGTAAATCTCTGGCGACTGTTCCAGTGCATGCGCAAAAAGTCCGGAAAGCTCTCGTTGCCAAGGCGTCCTGCCATGTTCTCCCAGCGACGCTCGAGTTCGTCCATCTCGTGCGAGGCTTCCTCCCCACGCGCCAAGACCGAGAAGAGGTAATTTTTCAGCAGGTCTGTTGCCGAGAGACGGACCCCACGGGCATTGAGGGTTTCAAAGACCTTGTACGCGTTCAACTGGTCCGCCACGGTAATCACCGTGAAGAACAATTTGTCGCTCATTGTTTCAATGAACTGGGCCAAGGCCCTTCCTGGATCTGCCGCATTCTTGACCTGCTCGCGCAACCGTCGCTCGAACCATTCGAACCCGCGGCGCATCCCGTTTGTCGAAGCCGGAACCCCCCGTTGTGGCAGATGTTCTGCCAGCGGAACCAGAAAGTCCCGGTAATAGCCGTCATTGTTGCGATTGAGCGACAGCTTGTTCCGGGTGGTCAGGGTTACCGGATCGAGATAGCCAATGTAGGTCACACGCAATTGTTCGAGTCGCGCCCGGTTCTGCTCCGGATGTTCCCCTTCCTTGGCGAGTTTGGCGAGCAGCCGCATCGAGGCGAGCACAATCAGGCTGATCGTCGTCAGCCGCTGCTGACCGTCGATCACTTCATACATCCGGTT
This sequence comes from Blastocatellia bacterium, assembly GCA_049317725.1. Taxonomy (GTDB): domain Bacteria; phylum Acidobacteriota; class Blastocatellia; order RBC074; family RBC074; genus CAIOZW01. Next base: position 2,074 of record JBMOHS010000282.1, on the reverse strand, counting down.
GTCCGCCGTTTGCAGGACGAGGTAGCCCAGATAGTGGGCCGGTTCTCCATCCGCTGGCAAGGTGTTCTGAAGATCCACCCACAGGTCTTCCCACTCATCCTCACTCCAGGAGTAATCCCGCTGAAAGCGCGGAACGCGGTAGGTCAGGCCATTGCCAACCAGTTGCCGATAGGTACGGTTTTCAGTGTTGAAATTGGTGGCCGCCACCTCAGTCTCCTCTTCTGGATCGTTCAAGAAATCACGACAACCCTTCCAGCAGCGAGAAGCCGTCGAGGATCAGTGCCGCCTCGGCGCTCAAGGCCCCCCCCCGGCTGGAGGAGAGGGGCCGATCGGGTCTGCCGATCTCAACGGCCTGCCCCCTCGGCATCTGTATCCATTCTCCGGATCTGTGGCGGCAAGGTGTTGGCACTCACCCGGTCCGTCACCTCTTCCAAGATCTGTCCACTGCCGGCATGGAATGCGACTTCCCAAGTCTTGCCGATTCTCCCATGAATCGGCCAAGCCGACCAGCCGCCTCCCCGCACAAGGTGACACCCTGGATTGAGGGGAACCGCCTGAACTTGTTCTCAAGGAACGCCGCAAAAAGGATTGTTCGGCCCTCTCTCCGCCATTCGGAAATAGGGGGCCTTCCTTTCCACTCAACCGGAGATACTGACCAGACGCGACGGGAATGTGATCGAATGGCGTCCTGCCAAGCGGCCACCAGTCAGGCACAGTGGGGCTGCGATCGGCCTCATCTGCCCCCTCAGGCGTCTGGCCCGTTACCCTCGTCCCAGGTCCATCCCTGACGGTGTGCAGATCGTTACTCGCAAGTCGCCATACTGTTTTGGCCACGCAGGTTCCGCCGATGGCGTGACGAGATAGTTTCTCCCGCGAGGATAGAAACTGCGAAATTGACGGAGCGCCCGACTGTCAAACGCCGCTGGATCCCACTTGCACTCAATCGCATCGGCTTCATCCCGACCGCGAACCACGACGAAGTCGATCTCATTCCCTCGCTGATCCCGCCAGTACCGGATGGCAGAATCAGGCTGATGGGCCTGGAGATATTCGAGAACCAAGTGCTCCCACAGGCTCCCGTGATCTTCTGGCCGCAACGTGTCCCAGCCGCGGACAAAGCTGACAAAGCCGGTATCGAACCCATAGATCCGTGGCTGTTTGACGATCTCGTTCTGTCCGCCTCCGTGGAATGGACGCACAACGGTGATCGCATGGGTCAGTTCCAGCGCCTGGAGGTGACTCTCGACCGTCGGACGCGAAATGCCCAGCGCCGAGGCCGTTCTGGTCACCTCGTGCAGCCCCCCGCTCTGCCCGAGGAGATACTCCAGGAAGGCATTGAAGCGATTGATGTCGCGGAATCCGTAGAGTCGCTGAATGTCACGTGCGAAGAAGGAGTCGAGCCACTCCCGGTAGAAGCTGACCCCTTTCGAACGGGCCAGCAGGGCCGGAGGCAGCCCGCCCAGGTGGAGCCGTTGCGGCAGGGTCGCGCCAAAAGCGGCCAGCTCATCCCAGAGGATGGGCGTCAAATGGACCGAACGCTTCCGACCCGTCAACGTATCCTTGAACTTCCGGCTTGCTGCCAGCGTCGAGGATCCAGTCGCCAGTAACTTCAAGCCAGGGAAGACGTCCGCCCCAATCTTCAGGATCCGCGTCGGATCTTCAAGCTGGTGGATCTCATCGAAGACGACAATCGGTTTGTCACACCCCCGGAAGAAGAGCTCCGGATCCTTGACCATCTCGCCTGCCCGCGGCAGATCACAGTTGAGGTAGAAGATCCGATCCGCCCCGAAGCTCTCGACCAGCGTCGTCTTCCCAACCCTTCTCACGCCGCTCAACCACGCGATCGGTGCTTCCTTCCACGCTTCTTCGATCCGTTGTTTCCAGAATGGTCGTTCAATCATGCAAGCGTACCTTACAAATAATCGTCGTATTTGTAAAGTATGCCTTGCATCTCACAATTGCCTGCCCTGAAAACCTTCGCGCCTTCGCGTGAGAAAAAACAAACGAGCCCGCAGGGAAGAGGGGCGAGGGGCGAGGGAAGAGGGGCGAGGGAAGAGGCTCACGCGAAGCCGCG
>JBMOHS010000281.1:0-3876 GCA_049317725.1 Blastocatellia bacterium | reverse complement strand
GCGAGGAGGTCGATGGCTGGCGCAACAGGATCTACTGGGGCGATAACCTCCAGGTACTCAGTCATTTATTAAAAGAATTTCGAGGCGCTTTCCGTCTTATTTATATTGATCCACCATTTGATTCCAAAGCTGACTATCGAAAGACTATTCACCTCAAAGGGAAAGAAGTTAAAGGATATTTTATGCCCTTCGAGGAGAAGCAATATGGAGACATTTGGAATAACGATGAATACTTACAGTTCATGTATGACCGTATATGTCTCATGCGTGAGTTATTGGCAGACGATGGAAGCATATGGCTGCACTGTGATTGGCACCGAAGTCATCATCTTCGCTGTATTCTAGATGAAATATTCGGTGCATCTAATCTTCAAAATGAAGTGATTTGGCAAAGAACTGACCCACACAATGATGCTAAGAGCCGCCTTGGCTGGGTTCACGACACACTATTTTGGTACGCAAAAAATCGCGAAAAGGTAATTTATAACTGGGAGGAGGTTATGGTTGATCTCTCCGAATCGGCTCTTAAAGAGTACAGCTTAGTGAGGTTGCCAAACGGTGAAACAATTCAATATATATCCGACAATGATCTTCTAGGTAGAAGGTTCAAACTTGACGATTGTACATATAAAGGAAACGATTCGAGTCGTCGATTTAGCTGGCGTGGTGCTCGTCCATCCAACAAGCGAGTGTGGCCTTATGCATCAGTTGAGGAAATGGATGCCGCACTTGAACGAGGTGAGTTTTACCTAAGAAACCTTGAACGTGGCGCAGCTAGATGTCGTGTTAGTTATTTGGACGAACGAGGTGGCCAGGTATTGCAGACTATTTGGACAGATACAGGACGCATGAAGGGTGGCAATGATTATCCAACACAAAAGCCTGTTGAACTTCTTGAGCGTATCGTGCGCGCAAGCACAAATTCCGGAGATCTTGTACTTGACTGCTTTGTTGGTTCAGGTACTACAGCCGTAGCTGCAATCAAAACTGGACGACGATTTATCGGTGGTGATATTAATATCGGAGCTGTCAACTTAACTATTCAGCAAATATCAACTGCGCTATCTACAGCTCAATCAGCTCAGAATATTTCATCACCACCTGGATTTGCTATCTACAACGTCAACCACTACGACATCTTCCGCAATCCCGTCCAAGCCAAGGACCTTCTCATCGAAGCCCTGGAGATCCAGAAGCTCGAGTTCAGCACCGTCTTCGATGGGGAGAAGGACGGGCGCATGGTCAAGATCATGCCGGTCAACCGGATCGCGACCCGCGCCGACCTCAACGAACTGATCGCGGGGTTCGACTACAAGGCGTGGGAGCGCCGGCAGAACGAGAGCCCGAACAATCCGATCGAGAGGATCACCCTCGTCTGCATGGGGCACGAGCCGGACTTGGCGGCGCAACTGGAACTGGCCGCCAAGCCGTTCAAGATCGAAGTCGAGGTGGTCGACATCCTGCGCGACAAGGCCAATCTCGAGTTCAGGCGCGATTCGCAGGCAAGGGTTGCCATCGAGAAGGGCGAGCTGGTCATCGAGAGGTTCTACCCGATGAACCTCTTGCAGAAGCTCTCGCTGCAGAAGGAGTCGGTCGAGGACTGGAGGGAGCTGGTCGAGTCGGTGCTGATCGACTGGAACTACGACGGGGCGGTCTTGCAACCGGCAGTGGTCGACATCCCGGGCAAGAACGAGCTGGTCAAGGGCGTCTACGAGGTGCCGGGCGACGCGGGCACGATCCGGGTCAAGATCACCGACCTGCTCTCCGAGTCGTGGGAAGGGAGCATCAGCCATGGCGACTAATCGTGCCGCCAAGTCGGTCAGTACGTCACTCGACTTTGCCTTCTTTCAAGTCCTCTGGGAGTTCCATGAGAACCATCGGGGGACGATCCGCAGCCACTACAAGGAGCTGACGCGCAAGTATCTCGACTTCAACAACCCGGAGAGGAACCCGAAGGCCTTCCTGCGCCAGCCACAGTTCGAGGCCCTCGAGACCTATGTCTTTCTCAAAGAGTTCCTCGACAACGCCAAGGTCGAGGAGATCTTCCGGCAGTGGTACGAGAAGCAGGGCCGCTTCGCCGGCCGGGCCGAGGGGGGCATCGTCTCGGATCAGACGGGGCAGTTGGGGTTGTTCGACAAGATCACGGAGGATCAGTACAAGGCCGTCTTCGCATCGATGCGCAAGAACTCACGGGCCTACCCGAACTACATCTTCGCGCTGACCATGGGGACGGGCAAGACCATCCTCATGGCGACCTGCATCTTCTACGAGTTCCTCTTGGGCAACAAGTACGAGAAGAACCCGCGCTACTGCCACAACGCACTGGTCTTCGCGCCGGACAAGACGGTGCTGCAATCGCTGAAGGAGATCGAGTCCTTCGACCTGACGCGAGTCGTCCCGCCGGAGTATGTCAACTTCCTGACGACGCACCTGCGTTTTCATTACCTTGAGGAGGCGGGAACCTCGCTCGACACGCTCGATCGCTCGCGCTTCAACATTATCGTCTCGAACACGCAGAAGATCATCCTCAAGCGCCAGCACAAGGAGAAGACCGCCACCGACAAGCTCTTCGGGGCGACCGGGGAAAAGATTGCCGCCACCGGCGTCTATGCCGACGCCGCCGACCTCTACAACTTCGACCAGCCGGAAGATGAGGGCGAGCTGACCTCCAACCAGCGCTTCGAGAAGCTGCGCCGCCTGGAGCAGTTGGGCATCTTCGTCGACGAGGCCCACCACGCCTTTGGCAAGGCGCTGGCGAAGGACATGGGCCTCGGGGCCAAGGAGACCGATACCAGCCTGCGCACGACGATCGACATCCTCGCGGCGAGCCTCAACGCCGCGGGGACGCGCGTCGTCGCCTGCTACAACTACACCGGCACGCCCTACGTCGGGCGCGAGGTGCTGCCCGAGGTGGTCTATGCTTACGGGCTCAAGGAGGCCATCGACAAGGGCTTCCTCAAGAAGGTGACGCTGCACGGCTATGCCAACACCCGCAGCGATGAGTTTGTCGATCTCGCGATCGAGAACTTTCTCAAGGAGTCGGGAGAGTTGCGCCCGAAGGGTTGCTGCCGAAGCTGGCCTTCTTCGCGACGACCATCGACGAGCTGACTGGCGAACTGCGGCCAGCCGTCGAGCGGGCGCTCTTCAAGCACGGCATCCGCACCTCGCGCATCCTCGTCAACGTCGGCGACGACAAGCTGACGACCAACGATGACATCCGGGAGTTCAACCGGCTCGACACGGCAGGGTCGGAGAAGCAGTTCATCCTGCTGGTCAACAAGGGGCGAGAAGGCTGGAACTGCCGGTCGTTGTTCGCCGTCGGCCTCTTCCGTGAGCCCAAGTCGAGGGTCTTCGTCCTGCAGGCGACGATGCGCTGCCTGCGCTCGATCGGGCAGGCCCAGCACACCGGCCACGTCTTCCTCTCTGACGACAACCTCAAGACGCTCAACGATGAGCTGCAGGAGAACTTCCGCATCAGTGCCGACGAGCTGCAGAAGACCGGTCAGGAGAAGGAGCGCGTTCGGGTTCAGGTGGTCGAGCCGCCAGTCAAGATCAAGCTGGTGCGCGTCCACAAGCAGTACCAGATGCGCGAGAAGCAGTTGGTGACGGGGCTGGAGCTGATCCCGGAGCGGGCCGATCCGCAGAGATGGAGCGAACTGGTCGAGAAGTACCGCCTCATCGAAACGCAGCAGGACGGCTTGACGGGCACGGACGCGGCACGTGCTTCCAGCAGTCGGACCATTGACCGGACCTCGCGCCGGGAGAGGCACCGCTTCTCTCCGCTCTCGCTCGTCGCTGAAGTCTCCCGCTATCTCAACCGGGGCCCGCTCGAGATCGAAGAGCTTCTGGAGAAGACCCAGGAGGGGCTCGACGGGC
>JBMOHS010000280.1:0-3924 GCA_049317725.1 Blastocatellia bacterium | reverse complement strand
CTGATCACCAAGATCGATTGCGCCGAGTTCCAGCACTCTCACGAGATCGCCAAGCTGATCGGCTCGCCTCCCGGCTATCTCGGTCACCGCGAAACCTCACCGATGCTGACGCAGGAGAACCTTGATCGCTCCCATTCCGACAAGACCAAGCTGTCGTTGGTCCTCTTTGATGAGATCGAAAAGGCAAGCGACGCGCTCTGGCAGCTCCTGCTGGGCATCCTCGACAAGGCGACGCTGACGCTGGGAGACAACCGCCGGGTCGACTTCTCCAGATCGATCGTCATTATGACCTCGAACCTCGGAGCCCGCGAGATGAGCGAGCTGATCTCTGGCGGTATTGGCTTTGCACCGAAGAGCGGCAGCATCGATACCGAGGTCGACCAGAAGATCTACCGGACCGCCGTCGAGGCTGCCCGCCGCAAATTCTCTCCCGAATTCATGAATCGGATCGACAAGGTGGTCGTCTTCCGCAGTCTGCGGGACGAGCATCTCCGCCTGATTCTCGAGATCGAACTCAACGCAGTGCAGGAACGCATCACCCGCGGAGCGGGCAACAAGTTTGTCTTCAAGTGCACCGATGCGGCCAAACAGTTTCTTCTCGACGAGGGGATCGATTTCAAGTACGGTGCCCGCCACCTTAAACGGGCGATCGAGCGATTCCTCGTCTATCCACTCTCGAATCTGATGGCGACCAACCAAGTCACCTTTGGAGACCTTCTCCTGATCGACTACTCTCCGGAGATTGGCAAGCTGGTCTTTTCGAAGGAGGCATCGGGCGTGCTGATCGTTGGCGAGGTAACCTCGCTGGTTCCCTCGACGAGCGACTCGACGGCCCCAGCGACCCTGGAGAGCGCTCTCCCCTTGGCGGCAGCAGAAGCGGTGCCGGCGACACAGACCGAGAACTGAGGATCGCTCCTCTCCTCCACCTTTCCTGGTGCTGGTCGGGATGCTGGCGATCATCTTTCCAGATCATCTTTCCATTGGATGGAGGAGACAGCGCAATGGCCACGCACGAAGGGGCATTTGACCTGATTCTGGTGGGTGCGGGGACGGCGGGGTCGGTGCTGGCGGAACGGCTGACCCGATCCGGGCATCGGCGGGTTCTCTTGATCGAGGCTGGTGGGGACCCCGCGAACCGCTTTGTCGGTGTGCCCGCAGGCTTTGCGCGGCTCTTCCGGACACCGCTCGATTGGCAGTTCGAGAGCGAGCCGCAGACCCACGCGGCGGATCGTCGGGTCTTCATCCCGCGGGGCAAGATGCTCGGCGGATCGTCCAATATCAATGCCCAGATCCACCAGTGGTGCCACCCGGCAGACTTTTCGGAGTGGGTCGAGGCGGGCGCCGAGGGCTGGAGTTGGGAAGAGGTCGCCCCGACGTTCCGGGCCCAAGAGGGGTGGACGGGTGGATCGGAAGGGGGCCCGGGACGTGGACGAACCGGACCCATGGCGGTTGCGCCCAATCGCCACGCCCACTGGCTCTCCCACCAATTTGTGGCCGCTGCCCGCCAGGCAGGCCTCGGAGATCAGCCGCACTACAATGGTGGCCATTACCAGGGTGCCTGGATTGTTGAGTTGGCCCACCAGGATGGGCGCCGCTTCAGCGCCTATGATGCCTTTCTCAAACCGGCGATGCGTCGGTCCAACCTGACAGTACTTCGCCACGGACAAGTCGTCCGTCTGCTGATCGAGAAGGGCCGGGCCACTGGGGTCGTCGTCGCCGAGGAAGGGAAGGGGGAGCGGGTGATCCGCGCCGGTGGGGTGGTCCTTTCCGCCGGGGCCTTCGGATCGCCGACGATCCTCATGCGCTCAGGGATTGGACCGGCGGACCATCTGCAGGCCCACGGTCTCCCGGTGGTCCTCGATGCCCCTGAGGTCGGGGCCAATCTGCAGGATCATCCGATGTCGGCGGTGATCTATCGGACGCGGGGAAACGATACCTTCCGGCGGGCAGAATCGTTGTCGTCGCTCTTGCAGTATCTGCTCTTCCGGAGCGGCCACTTGGCCTCGAACGCGGCCGAGGCGATGGCCTTTGCCCCTCTCTCCCTGGCCGGGCGGGCCGGCGCTCCCCCGGACCTCGAGATTCTCTTCGCACCATTCGAGTGGCGGAACCAGGGGCTCGAACCCCCGCAGATCGACGCGATCAGTTTCGGGATCGCCGTCATCGCGCCCCAATCCCGGGGTAGCGTCCGCTTGCGGAGTCAGGATCCGTTCGAGGCGCCGATCATCGACCTTGGGCTCCTCAGCGATCCAGCCGGAGCCGACATGCAGGCGTTGTTGGCGGCCGGGCGCTTGGCCCGCCAGATCGCGGCCACTTCTCCCCTGGCCGAGAGCTTGGCCGAAGAGATCTTTCCCGGTCCTGCCCTCGTGACGGACGAAGAGCTGGCGTCCCCCTTCAAAGGAGAGCTCCAGACGGTCTACCATCCGACCAGCACGTGCCGGATGGGAACAGACCCGGGAGCGGTTGTCGATCCGTCCCTGCGCCTCAACGGGATCGAGCGCGCCTGGGTCGTTGACGCCTCCGTCATGCCGCGAGTCCCACGGGGCCATCCAAACGCTGTCGTCGCCATGATCGCTGATCGGGCCGCCGGGATGATCGAATCCCAGCTTTGATCGAATCCTTCCCCAGAACCTCTCCTCGCTGCCTGCCGATCATTTGAGCGGATAGTTCCGCTGAACCCCCGTCCGTTCATTGGTCACGGAAAACTCCCGTTTCCGCGGTTCGACCCGCACCACGATCATGGCCGCTGCGTCCGGGGTCTCTTCCAGATTGGCGATCAGCTCCTCCGAGGTGTTGAGCTCGGGATCGATCGTCACATTGCGATGCACTTGGTAGAGGTCAGCGAGCAGCGGAATGGCCAGCACCTGCCGGATCGTCTCGGGATGGCCTCCTTTGCGGGGGCCATTGTTCATGATGGCGACGGTCGGTTGCAGGCTGCGCAGCAGGACCGGGTTGTTGCTGGTGTTGGCCCCGTGGTGCCCCACCTGGAAGAGGTCGATCTCGCCGATCGTATTCTGCGGACAGACGAGTTGCTGTTCGATGTTCCAGGTCAGATCCCCTGTGTCGAGAAAGTCGAAACTGCCGTAGCGAAGCTGCAAGACGAGACTCCTCGCGTTGTCGCTGGGGTCCGGCGGCTGGGAGGTCGCCTCCTTGCAGGACTGATTCGGGGCGGCGGCCATTCGCGGCTCGCTGAGAACCTCCCCCCGGGCGGCGAGGCAGCGGAGGGTCACCGGAGCCGTGCCAGGGAGGGACTTCAGTCGGATCGAGCTGCCCGGCCGGAGGGTCGTCGAGCGCCCCCCGATCGCCTCTTGATAGGCAGCATACTTCCGCGCAAAGTCGCGATCCTCGGCCAGCTCGCTCATCGGTCCGTGATCGTAGACCTGACGGATCGGGACCCGTTTGGCGAGGGCAGGGACCCCTCCGTAATGGTCCGTGTGGTAGTGGGTGATGATGAGGTGGTCGATTGCGCGCAGTCCTGCCTTCTGGAGGGCGGCTTCGATACGTTTGGCGTCGCGGTCTTCAAAGCCTGGCCAGCCAGCGTCGATCAAGATCGACTCCCCGGCGGGGGTGATGATGAGGGTCGCGGCCCCTCCTTCGACATCGATATAGTCGATCTCGAGCGGGCGCGGCGCGGCCGTCACCGCTTCATTGCCGGGGTTGGACCCGCCCGCCGGAAGCCAGGGGGCGAGCAGCCACCAGAGTCCCAAGACCCAGAAGATCATCATTGTGCGCTCCTTTCGTTGATGCCGTCGTGCCAAATCTGACGGGGGGGATCTGCCGCCTCTCTTTCCCTCGGCCGATTCCAGAGAGATTGGCCGACTGAACTTTGGACAAAAAATGAGGTCGTTGTGGTCTCGACGATCGATTTTTCAGTGATTTTTGTATTACTTGGCAGCCACTCAGTGTGAACTACCACTTCGTCTCGTC
>JBMOHS010000279.1:0-3965 GCA_049317725.1 Blastocatellia bacterium | reverse complement strand
CGATCCCCCGCCCCATAGATCAGCACACGAATTCCATTCGTCTTCGACTGCTGCTTACGAGGGAGCATTCGTGCCAGAAGCCGGAAAGAGACACGGCTGGTCCCGATCGTCAGGCTCAAGAGTCCAGCGTGAATGAAGAAGACGCTGCGGGATGGACCTGAGAAGTGATACCAGAAGAGCACGCTCAGTCCAGAGCAGGCTGAGGCCACGCCGACGCCCTTGGCGATCTGGAGAACCTCCTCGAGGCCAGCGTAGTGCCAAAGGCCACGATAGACCCCCATCACCAGCAGAAAGAAGAGGTGAAGGCCGATGACGAGGGGGAGGCTGCGCAGAAAGACCTCCTGTTGGGCCGGGGGAATCTCCCCCTCAAAGCGCAGAAGATACGCAACATAGTAGGACAGGAGGATCAGGTGGAAGTCGATGGCGACTTCGAGCAACCGGCGTCGATAGGGATGACCGGGAAGCCAGCGGAGCCAGGAGATCTCGGGGAAGTGCCAATTAACTTCTTCCCGAGGAGAGTAGACCTGGACTTTTCCGAGATAGAGGCCAAAGGCGACAAAGGTGGTCGTCAGTCCGGCAACAATGGCCAGCCCAGTCTGCAGTTGCATCTGCTGCAAGAGAAGACTGCCAGCCGCGGCCGCGGCGGCGACGCCGTAGAGCAGGAGGACAGCTTGTCGATCGGACATGCCGAGAGCGACCAGGCGGTGGGAGGTATGGTCTTTCCCCCCCTGGGCTACCGAACGACCGTGGAGGTATCGCCCAATCGTGACGATCGTCGTATCGAAGATTGGCAGCAAGAGGATCAGCACGGGGGTAGTAAAGACAACGAGAAGGTTTTTTGTCTCGGCAGCATTGCTCCACAGGGCAATCCCCGCGATGGTGAAGCCAAGGAAGAGGGAGCCGCAATCCCCCATAAAGATGGACGCCGGATGAAAGTTAAAGACGAGAAACCCGACCAGAGCACCTGCCAAGACCAATGCCACCACCATCTCATCGGATTGGCCGTGGAGGGCAAAGGTGACAGCCAATCCAACCGTGGCGATGAGGGTCGTACCAGCCGCCAGCCCATCCATGTTGTCGAGCATATTGATCGCATTGGTGATGCCAATCAGCCAGAGCAGCGTGATGCCACTATCGAGGAGGGGGATCTGGGTCCAAGTGAGGACCAGCCCGCTGAAGACGAGCCCCGAGGAGGCGACCAATTGAGCCGCGAGCTTGATGTAAGGTTTGATCTGGACCAGATCGTCGATCAACCCGACCAGAAAGAGGAGGAGCCCTCCGGCAACGAGACGACGAACTGCCAGATCCGCAGGGAGGAAGAGAGTCAGCCCCAGCAGGAAGGCCGCGGCAATGGCAATCCCCCCCATGAGGGCGGTCGGGCGGTCGTGCCATCGATCCCCACGCGGGTAGGCCAACATCCCGTAGCGTCGCGCCACCTGACGCACGACCCAGGTGAGGACCAGGCTCAACAGAGTTGTCACCATCAACGCCAGCAACATCCAACGCACTCTCTTCGACTGCTCCCCGCTGGGCTATCTCCGCGTGCCCGGTTCGGCGAATGTCCTGGAAGGTGTCGGAAAGACCGTTGACCTGTCGCGGAGTTGTCGATCGGCCATGACATCAGCAAGAATCTGGTCGAGCGTATGGCGGGGGGTATAGCCAATCAGGGCGTGAATCCGGGAGATATCCGGGACCCGGCGCTGCATATCCTCGAAGCCCTCCTCATAGGCGACTTCATAGGGGATGGTGACGATCTCCGACCGTCCTCCGGTGAGCTGTTGAACTCGACGTGCCAGTTCAAGGATGGTCACCTCCTCGGTACTGCCAAGGTTGTAGACCTCCCCGCAGGCGTTGGGGTGTTCGATCAACTGCATCAAGGCCTGGACGACATCGGCGACGTGGGTGAAGCAGCGGCTCTGCGATCCATCCCCGAACACGGTGATCGGCTTGCCGTCCAATCCTTGATCGATCAGGTTGGGAATGACCATGCCGTACTGGCCGGTCTGTCTGGGACCAACGGTGTTGAAGAGGCGAACAATGACGGTTGGAACGCGTTTCTCTTTCCAGTAGGCGATCGCCAGAAACTCATCGATCGCTTTCGAGCAGGCGTAGCTCCACCGGCCCTTCGCCGTCGCGCCAAGCACCAGATCATCCGCTTCCCGGAATGGGACTCGATCGGTCTTGCCATAGACCTCGGAGGTTGAAGCGATGAGGATCCGCTTCCGCTTCCGCGCGGCGTGGCGCAGGACCTCCTCTGTTCCCCGAATGTTGGTCTCGATGGTTCGGACAGGGCTCTCGACGATCAATCGAACACCGACCGCGGCGGCTAGATGGTAGATTCGATCGCTCAGATCGACCAGCTCCGCCATCAAACGCGAATTCATGACCGTGTCGAGATGGAGATGAAATCCCCGCTGGTCTCGGCACTTCTCCAGATTCTCGACCGACCCCGTCGAGAGGTCATCGATGACCATGACTTCATCGCCTTGCGCCAAGTGGGCTTCGGCCAGATGAGACCCAATAAACCCAGCCCCTCCTGTAATCAGAACCCTCATGCCTTGCCTTTCTCTCTGGACGTCCTTGGTTGATAAATCTTTGCGAGTTGCTCCACCATCCGCTCCTTGGAGCGGTGGTGACGGACCCACTCTCGGGCCCGATATCCCATCTGCTGACGCAGTGCCGGTTGGGAGAGGAGCAACGCCACGGCGGAGGCCAGTGCCGTAGCGTCTCCTGCTGGAATGGTCACGCCGTGGGACCAGACAGTCAGGGGACCCCGCTCTTCGACCCGCTCTCCCATCAGATCGGGAACGCCGCCGACGGCAGTGGCCACCACCGGAACGCCAGCCGCCATCGCTTCGAGCAGAACGAGCGGGGTTCCCTCGTTCCGCGAGGTCAGCACCAGCAACGCGAGGTCCCCGTAGAGCGCCCGGATGTCAGCCCTGCTCCCCAGAAAGGTAAAGCGCGGAGCGAGAAGCAGCTCCTGCACCAACGATTCCAGGGGTACTCGCAGATGGCCGTCACCGAGCATGACGAAGTGGGCGGAGGGCAGGGTTTCGGCAAGGGTACGGGCGGCTCTGACCAGCAGCTCCGGCTCCTTGATCTCTGTCAAGCGACCGACCCACCCGATCAGATCTCTCTCGCTCCCCTTCCCAAGCAGCCCGCGGAGCGCTCCCGGAATGGCCGGCTCCTCGTCGATGCCCAGTTCGACGATGACGTGCTGACTCGGCTTTCCGATCCGGTATCGGCCCAGAATCTCTTCCTGCTGAAGCCGACTGAGCGTGATGATCCGATCGGTCGCCATCGCTGCCAGTACCCGCTCGATAGCGAGAAAGAGCGCCGATCTCCAGGGGCCATAGTACCCGTGAAGGACGTGGCCGTGAAAGAGATGGATCACCCGGCAACGGCCTCCAAAGAGGTGATTGTAGAGCCAAGCTGCTACTCGTCCAACGGCTCCCGCCTTGGCTTTATGGGTTTGGACGACATCCGGCTTGCAGGCGCGAAAGATCTGCAACAGCTTCCAGGTCACCCCCAGGTCACGCCAGGAGATCTCCCGCCCCATCTCTGGAAGGCGGTGGACCCTCTGCGCCGGAGTAGTGCCGACCCAGTCCATCTCCTCTTCCCCGTGCGCCGGCTGACCGCAGATCACTTGCGTAGCAAAGCCTCTCTGTTCCAACCCTTCGGCCAGCCAGAAGACGACTCGCGCCGGCCCCCCAACGTTCAAGCGGTCGATCACCTGCAGGACACGAGAAGTCGGCTCTTCTTGATCTTTTCGTGTCTTCGTACCCCCTTGTGACATAAAACAACTTTGCCCTCGACGGGAGGGCAGAGGCTCACGCAAAGGCGCGAAGACGCGAAGGGGGAGAGATGGAGGCGGACTCCTTCTTCCTGAAAAATCTTCGTTTCTTTGCGTCTTCGCGTGAAAAAAACAACCGGGCCCTCGCTCCGAGGGCAGAGGCTCACGCAAA
>JBMOHS010000278.1:0-3978 GCA_049317725.1 Blastocatellia bacterium | reverse complement strand
CCATTCTCCATTCTCCATTCTCCATTCTCCATTCTCCATTCTCCATTCTCCATTCTCCATTCTCCATTCTCCATTCTCCATTTACCCCATTTTCCATTAAAGCCCGCGTCATTCCCCGCTCAGCCCTCCTCGACAATCGCATAGACGAAATCGCTGACGAACCGATGGAAGGATTCGTTCTGGACGAACTGTTTGTAGGCCTGCGTATCATCCTTCAAGAGAAGCTGCATTACCCGGTTGAGGGCTTGCTCAAAGGCCAATCGGGCGGTGTGGGGGGTATTCGCCCTGGCGTTCTGGAAGGCGGGATCGGCGGCGACGCGCGGGGCGATCTCTTCGACGAACCGCTTGGTGATCCGATCGGACTCTTCAAAGAGAGTCCCGAACTGCTCATTGAACCGCTTGAGGATGTTGCTGAGGCGGTCAAGTTCCGGCTCCGGCTTGCGGCCACCCGCCTCGACCGGCACAGGATCGATCACGGCGTCGGTGTCGGAGAGAATAATCTTCATTGCGGCCTTCTTCTCGACACGATAACTCTCCATGTCGATCGCCTCGAGAATCCCCTTGGCGAGATCCTCCTCCTGCGGCGCCGGCAGCTTGGGCGTGAGCAGGTTGAGGAAGATCGAGAGCTTCTCCCACGCCGCGTTGCGGTAGGGGAGCACCGACGAGAGAAACGCATAGGTCCGGCAGAAGGCCTTGGCCTTGCCCTTGAACTCGACCTGTCCGTCTTCATCGAGCTGGGCGACGTAGGTGGCCACGCAGGCATCGAGGATTGGATCGAGCCGCGTGCGGTCTTTGCTGGTGAGAAAGATCTCGACCAACCGCTCGACCTGCTCGGGGGAGTAGACTTGGGCGGCGTCGAGTGCCGCCTTGAGATCGTGCAGCTTGTTGGGGTCCGTCTCCTCGGCGAGGAGCGTCGTGCGGTAGTAGTCCTGGAAGGCGAGCGTGATCCCCTCGGTATTGTTCTGGAAGTCGAGTACGAAGCAGTCGTGCTTCTTCGGGTGTGCACGGTTGAGCCGCGAGAGCGTCTGGACCGCCTTGATCCCCGAGAGCGCCTTGTCAACATACATCGTGTGCAGGAGCGGCTCGTCGTAGCCGGTCTGGAACTTGTCGGCGCAGATCAGGAAGCGGTAGGGGTCGAGCTGAATCTTGCTGGCAATCTCACTGCCCGGAAACCCGTTGAGCGACGATTCACTGACCTTGACGCCACCGTACTCATGCTCACCGGAGAAGGCCACGATCGCCTGAAACGGGCTCTTCCGCTCGGCGAGGCAGGATTGGAAGGCGTGGAAATACTGAATGGCCCGCTCGATGCCGCTGGTGACGACCATGGCACGCGCCTGTCCCCCGATCTTGCCCGCCGCGAGAACCTGCTCGTGGAAGTGGTCGACCATGATCTCGGCCTTGAGGCGGATGGCGTGGTCATGGCTCTCGACGTAGCGCCGCAGCTTCTTCTTGGCCTTCCGGGTGTCGAACTCGGGGTCGTCTTCGACCTTGGCAATCAGCTTGTAGTAGCTGTTGACCGGCAGGTAGGCGCGGAGGACATCGAGGATGAAGCCCTCCTCGATCGCCTGCTTCATGGTGTAGCTGTGGAAGGGGCGATGCTGGACCTTGCCCTCAGCGTCGGGCGGCAGCGGCTCGCCAAACATTTCGAGCGTGCGGTTCTTCGGGGTGGCGGTGAAGGCGAAGTAGCTCGCGTTGGTCAGCATCTTGCGTGCGGCCATGCGCCGCTCGAGCGCCTCGTTGACCGTGTCCTCTGGGTCCCGCTCGGCGTCGCCGTTGAGGGCGACGGCGTCGGCAGTCGCCCGGCCGCCGAGCGCCTCGCTCATCGCCGCCGAGCTCTCGCCGCCCTGGCTCGAGTGTGCCTCGTCGATGACGATCGCGAAGGTCTTGTCCCCTTCCCCGGCAACCTCGTCGAGGATGAAGGGGAACTTCTGGATTGTCGAGACGATGATCTTCTTGCCCTGCTCGATGAACCGGCGCAGATCGCCCGAGCGCGCGGCATGGCCCACCGTCGCGCTGACCTGCATGAACTGTTTGATCGTCGCCTGGATCTGGCTGTCGAGAATGCGCCGGTCTGTCACGACGATGACTGAATGGAAGACCTCTCGCCCCTCGCGCTTGAGTCCAATCAACTGGTGTGCGAGCCAGGCGATCGAGTTCGACTTGCCGCTGCCCGCCGAGTGCTGGATCAGGTAGCGCCTCCCGACCCCCTTCCCGGCAACATCGGCCAAGGCCCTTCGCACCAGGCTCAGTTGATGGTACCGCGGCCAGACCTGCTGGCGTCTCTTCTTGCCCGTACGCGGGTCCTTCTCCTCGACGATCTGCGCGTAGTTCTCGAGGATGTCGGTCAGCCCACGGGGAGTGAGCACTTCGCGCCAGAGGTATTCGGTCTTGAGCCCCTGCGGGTTGGGTGGATTGCCCGCGCCGTCGTTGCAGCCCTGGTTGAACGGCAGGAACCACGAGCCCTCGCCCTTGAGCTCGGTGCACATCTGCACCTCGCTGTCATCGACCGCGAAATGGACGACGCAACGCCCGAACGCGAACAAGGGCTCGCGGTGGTCACGGTCGCGTCGGTACTGCTCGATCGCATCGGCAACCGTCTGCCGCGTCAGACTGTTCTTGAGCTCGAAGGTCGCGACGGGCAGGCCGTTGATGAAGAGGACGAGGTCGAGTGCCCGCCGGGTCTCGTCGTTGCTGTAGGCGAGCTGACGCGATACCGAGAAGCGGTTCTGGGCATAGCGCTCCACCGCCAGGGCGTTCTCTGCCGAGGGCGTGCCATAGAAGAGCTGGAGCGTGTGCGGCCCGTGGGAGACGCCCTTGCGCAGCACGTCGATCACACCCCGCTTGCCAATTTCCGAGGAGAGCCGCGCGAGAAACTGTCGCCGTGTCGGGCTGTCGTGGGCGAGGCCGAGCGCCTCGGCCACCTTGGGCTGGGTCAGTTCAAGAAAGCCCCGGAGCTGGACCAGATCGACGCACCACGCGCGGTCGTAGTGCTTGGGATCGCCGAGCAGCCAGCCAGTCCCACCGGCAACGGGTACGTCGAAGCCGGTCGGCGTGTGCGGCGGAACCAGCAGATCGGTGCGGCCGGTCATCGCCCGCACGATGAGCCCTTCGAGGCCCTTTTCGGTGATGTCAGTGGTCATGCTTCAGCCTCCGTGATCATCAGGCAGAGGTCGAGTTCCCTCCCCAAGCCTCTAATCAAGTACCCAGCAAGTACCATCAGGCGATCTAAGTATATATAAAAAACACAGTTGCCGATTCCTCCCCGGAGACTGCCCTGCTCTGGATCAAGTCCCTATCAAGTACCTGGCTCACGCGCCCACCTCCCATCAGACTCCATCTCGGTTTCACACCTCTGCATTTTCCGTTTTTCTTCCTTCGCCTGACCTCTCACCTGCTTGTCTCAGGGGAAAAACTCCAACACGGCGGCCTGTCTTTACTAATTCCTTTACTAAAAGGCCAAACATTCTCAGATTCAAGTAAAGACGTAAGTCCTTGAATGATTGATGCTTTCTGGAGGCTGAGCACAGCAGAAACCCTGCTGATAAACCAACTGACACAACTAAATTAATGCCGACCATCCACGGAATCGGCACTGGTGAGTACCCACTCCGGCTTAGCCCTCTGGCCACGGTTTTCGATTCTGCCAGCTCGCCGAAGCTCCTGCAGCAGATTATTGATCTTCCGGAGTTTTTGCCCTTCCGACAGCCGATCTGGCAGCTTAGGAACGAGGAGGTGATCGACATCCTTGCGTGTCACCGGTCCATGTTGACGAATCAATTCCAGGGTCAGATCCAGGTAATATCTTTTATCAAATCCCCTTTGACGTATGTGTCGACCAGCCTCACCCGCCGCCTTGGCAACTGCGGCGGCCACAATGAGATTGGGATAACGCCCTTCGACCAACCCCGCGGACTTAAGGTGCTGATGCTCATCGTGGCCAATACGCTGCCCCTTCTGCACCCGATCCAGCAGCAT
>JBMOHS010000277.1:0-4032 GCA_049317725.1 Blastocatellia bacterium | reverse complement strand
GGGCGGGCGATGCCGCTCTGGCTGGCGACGATGACGATGACGGCCACCTGGGTCGACGGGGGTTATCTTCTCGGGACTGCTGAGGGGGCGTACCGAACCTCGCTTGCCTCTGGGATTCAAGGGGGGCTCTGCTTCGGGCTGAGCCTTGTTCTGGGCGGGATCTTCTTTGCCGGGCGGATGCGGCGTCTCGGCTTTACGACGCTGATCGACCCGTTCGAGGTCCGCTTCGGCAAGTCCTGGGCGATGGTCCTCTTTCTGCCGGCGATTCTCGCCGAGATCTTTTGGAGCGCCGAGTTGCTGGTCGCCCTCGGGGCCACGCTCGCCGGGCCACTCGGCTACCCGGTGGGAGTCGTCATCCTGGGGGCGGCGCTGGTCGTCGTCGCCTACACGATGATGGGCGGGATGTGGTCCGTCGCCTTCACCGACGCGCTGCAACTCGGGCTGGTGGTGATCGGGCTGCTGGCGGCGATGCCGTTCATCTTCGAGGCGGTCGGGGGAATCGGGCCGGCCTGGAACGGGTATCTTGCGGCACGGGCGGAGCGGGGAGGACTCTTCCCCCCAGTCTCCCCGGCTGGTGACTTCTGGACTCTGCCGGCGGTAATTGGATGGTGGGATGTCAGCCTGATGCTGGTGCTCGGCGGCATCCCCTGGAACTGCTATTTCCAGCGGGTGCTGGCGTGTCGTACCCCGGCGCGAGCCCGCTGGCACTCGATCATCGCCGGGGGGCTGACCATTGGGCTGACTCTCCCACCGCTGCTGATTGGGGTTGCCGCCTTTCACTACCCCTGGCCGGCCGCGCTGCGCGAGCGGCTGGGGGACCAGGCCGCCGAGGTCCTGCCGCTGGCGCTGCAGCAGTTGACGCCACCACTGATCCTGCTGATGGGGACGGGCGCGATCATGGCGGCGGTGACCTCCAGCTTCAGCTCTTCGATCCTCTCGGCGGCGTCGATGATCAGTTGGAATGGCGTGAGCAAGCTCTTCCGCTCGGGCTTGGCGATGCGCCATCTGCGCTGGGTGCTGCGCCTCTCGATCCTCGGGATTGGGTTGATGGCGGTCCTGCTGGCGCTGCGGGTCCGCAGTGTCCAGGCGCTCTGGTTTCTGACCAGCGATCTGGTCTTCGTTCTGCTCTTTCCCCAGCTTCTTTGGGCCCTCTTCGATCCGCGAGCCAACCGGATCGGCTCGATCGTCGCCTTTCTGGTCTCCCTCTTCCTGCGGTTGGGTGGTGGGGAGCCGCTCTTTGGCTGGCCGCCCTGGATTGACTATCCGGGGCTCTTGGCGTCACTGTTGCCGGGCGGGCTGCCCGGCGGGGAGGCGGCTTGGGTCGATGCCGGCTCGGGGGCGCTCCTCTTTCCGTACAAGACGATCGCTGCGTCGATCGGGCTGCTGCTCCTGCCGGTCGTTTCGCGGCTGACGGCGCGGTGGGATCCGCCACGCCCGCTTCGTTCCCTGACGCCGGTTACCGACCCAACCTGAGAAAGGAGATCTTCCACGATCATGCCCGTTCTGGTTCCTCCGAGAGGTGCCTCCCGCTGGGAGGTGGTGCGTGCCTGGTCGGTCCATCTCTACACCGCCCTCGGGCTGGTCGTCGCCGCCGGGATGGCTTGGTCGATCGTCAAGGGCGGCCCGGATGGCTTTCGCCACGCAATCGGCTGGATGATTCTGGCGACGTTCATCGACGCGACCGATGGCACGCTCGCCCGCCGCTGGCGCGTCCGGGAACTGGTTCCCGGGTTCGATGGACGGCGCCTCGACGACATCGTCGACTTTCACACCTACACTTCGCTGCCCCTCTTCTTCCTCTGGCGCAGCGGAGTCGTCCCGGACGAGGCTGCCGGATGGCTGCTCGTTCCGCTGCTCGCCAGCGCCTATGGCTTCTGCCAGACGCGCGCCAAGACCGACGACCACTTCTTTCTCGGCTTTCCCTCCTACTGGAATGTCGTGGCGATCTACCTCTACTGGCTCTGGAGCTACTGGCCTGGGCTGCCCTTCGGACTGGTCTTGGCGACGCTCCTCCTCTTCTCGATCCTCACCTTCGTGCCGTCCCTCTACCTCTATCCGTCCTACCAAGGGCCCTTCAGCCGTTCGACGCGCCTCTTCTGCCTCCTCTGGGGGGTAGGGCTGACCCTGGTGGTGATGGAGCAATTTGCGGATCCGGTCCCGGTGATCTGGGCATCGGCTGGCTTTCCCGTTTATTATCTTCTCCTCTCGTGGGGAATGACGATTCGACGCTGGCACCAAGCGGCCAGGGACAGGGCCCGCCGTGCGCGAAGGGATCGCCCTCCCGCCGGGACGCCCGAAGAAAGAGAAGGGGAATGATTCGAAGTCTATTGTTTGTTCCGGGTGGTTCTTTCCGGATGATCCAGAAGGCGCGGGAGACCGAGGCCGAGGCGCTGATCCTCGACCTGGAAGACGCCGTCGCCCCCGCGCAGAAGGAGGAGGCCCGGCAAGCCCTCGCCCAGACGCTCCGCGAGGTCGATCTCTCCCACAAAGAGGTCTTTGTCCGCATCAATGGCCTGCGGACTCCGTGGGGGCTTGAGGATGCCCGGGCCGCCGTCGCCGGTGGCGTTCGTGGCATCGTCATTCCCAAGATCGAGCACCCCGACGAGGTGACGGCCATCGCCGCCGTCCTTCAGGGACGGCTCCACCGGGAAGACGACCGGCAGCGCCCCCGGATCCTCTGCCTGATTGAGACCCCGCGTGGCATCTTTGCTGCACGCACCCTCGCCGAATCGAATCGGTTGGTCGAGGGGCTGATGTTTGGTGCCTCGGATCTCGCCCGCGCCCTCGGCAGCAATCTGACGGAGGGGGAATCGGAGCTGCTCTATGCCCGCTCCCATCTCCTCCTCGCCGCCCGCGCCGCGGAGGTCCCCGCCTATGATGCCCCCTCGCCGGCCGTCGAGGATCTCACGGCAGTGCGCCGCCACTCCCAGGCCAGCCGTGCTCTTGGCTATGATGGGAAGGCGGCCATCCACCCGGCACATCTCCCGATCATCCACGAGGTCTTCTCCCATACCCCGGATGAGATCAAGGAGGCCGTCGCCATTGTCGAGGCCCTCGCGGCGGCACAGGCCGCCGGACGGGGCACCGCTCTCCACCGTGGCCGCATGATCGATCAGGTCGACTTGGCCGAAGCCCAGCGCCTCCTCGACAAGTTGGCGCCGCTGCCCATCCCGACCTGATCTGAGGCACCATTCACCGACTCTCTACCGGACCAACTGCTCAAGGAGGCACCATGCGACTTGGACTCAACTGCGGATACTGGGGCGCGACGCCGGTCGATCACGTCGCCATGGCTCAAGAGGCCGACCGTCTCGGCTTCCACTCCGTCTGGACCGCCGAGGCCTATGGGTCAGACGCCGTCTCGCCGCTCGTCTGGCTCGCCGCCAAGACGGAGCGGATCAATGTCGGCACCGCCATCCTCCAGATGACGGCCCGCGTGCCTGCCATGACGGCCATGACTGCCGCGACCATCGACGTTCTCACCGGGGGCCGCATGCTCCTCGGCATCGGCGCCTCCGGCCCCCAGGTTGTCGAAGGCTGGCACGGCGTCCCCTATGGCAAGCCGGTGACGCGTGCCCGCGAGTATGTCGAGATCCTTCGCCGCATTTGGCGCCGCGACGCTCCTCTTGAATTTCACGGGGAGCATTATGATATTCCCTGCGCTGGCGGCTCCGGTCTCGGCAAGCCCCTCAAGCTGATCCTCCATCCCCACCGCCCCTCCATCCCCATCTACCTTGCGGCGATCGGTCCGAAGAACGTCTCCCTTGCTGCCGAGGTCGCCGATGGCTGGCTCCCGATCCTCTTCTCCCCGCAGCGCATGGACGTCTATCGCGAGTGGCTCGAAGAGGGCTTCGCCAAGGCCGCACAGCCGAAGGACCTCTCGACCTTCGATATTGCCCCCTCCGTCTCCGTCGTCATCGGGGACGATGTCGATCTCTGCCGCCAGATGGTCAAGCCCTTCATCGCCCTCTACGTCGGCGGCATGGGCGCTCGCGACAAGAACTTCTACTTCAATCTTGCATGCCGGTATGG
>JBMOHS010000276.1:0-4034 GCA_049317725.1 Blastocatellia bacterium | reverse complement strand
CGGTGCCGCATAGCGCGCGGTCGTCAACAGCAGCGCAGAGCCATCCTCAAGGGGGAAGAGGTCCTGCTCGACGCCCATCCCGAAGACAGTTCGTTCACCAACGACGTCGCCCCGCTGGTGGTGGAGAATGGCACCCGCGACAATTTCGGAGGCACCAGCGGTCGTCCGATCGACAATCGCGACGAGTGGTAGCGTGGTCACCCGCTTCTCCGGAACCGCAGCAAAGACCGAGACATCCTGGTCTTTCCGGCCGAGGAGACGCGCCAGGGGCCCCTCAGAAACAAAGAGGTTGGCGACAGAGACTCCTTCGGAGGCCGCCCCGCCCGCCGATCCCCGCAGATCAAGGACCACCGCACGTGCCCCTTTCTGCACTAGATCGCGCAGGGCCGTCTCGACACGCTTGGCCTCTCCCGCTGCCAGAATCGGCACTTTGAGATAGCCAATCTGGTCCTCACGCAACTTCGACTCGATCGGAGTGGCGGGGAGGGACCCGGGAACCAACTTCAACTTCGCCGTCTTTCGATTGATCAGCGAGAGTTCGATTGGAGTGCCAACCGTGCCCTGGAGGAGGGTCTTGACGTCGTAGAGACCAAGATCGCGGGTCGCCTGCCCGTTGATGTACTCGATGACGTCGCCAACGCGGAGTCCAGCCTTCTCGGCGGGGGATTGCGGCGTCACGGCGATGACATAAGCGAAGCCAGAGTACTGCCCAATCACTAGCCCCGTCGTGTCCCCCTTTCCACGATTGGCCTTGTACTCCTGGACCTGCTCTGGCAACAAGTAGGCACTGTAGGGATCGAGCCCCTCGGCCAGTCCCCGCAGCGCACCCACCCGGACCTTCTCGAGGTTGGGGCGCTCGACATAGTCGTTGACGATGTAGCGCACCACCTCCTCGAAGACTCGGATCTGCGGGTAGGGACCGGGATCGGCAATCGCCCGGACGTAGGGATTGGTCGACTTCGGGATCATCCCGCCGACAATGGAGTAGACCACAATGAAGGCAGAGACCGTGATAAGGGTCAATTTACCGCGAATCGACATTGGGGAAACTCCTTGTAATCTGTGTCTCCGGAGGCGACACTGGGGACACCCAGCGCACGTCAGGCGGAAGAGTCTTGGTAGACGGTGGATTCACTTACAGAAGCGAGGCCAACCGACAATGACCGAAATCAGTCCCACAAACCAGCAAATTCGATGGAGATCATACAATAGCGGCTCTCGATCCCGCAAGACGGCCCTTCTCCCATCTACCTCGAATTGGTCCGCGCTGAGTGGCAGGGTCAGGATGGCACTGGTTGATCTTGTCATAAGTCCAGGCTTATAGTTTAGATATAAATGAATTGATCAAGTAAGGCGAGGAGCTCCCGGCACGGAACAGATCAGACGGACTCGCGTACCCCGTCTCCATGGCGTGTCCCTCACACGCCTTCTTACGCCTTCGAGATGTAAGGCCCTTGTTGGGTAGGCTTGGCACGATTGACGATGAGCAAGCACGACACAACCTATCTCTTTGGCCCTTTCCGTTTGGATCCTCAAGATCAGATGCTCCTCCGGGACGGGGAGCCGGTTCCGTTGAGTCCAAAGGGGGGGCAGATTCTGCGCTACCTGCTTCAACGCCCCGGAGAGTTGGTCTCGAAAGACGAGCTTCTCCGTGAAATCTGGCAAGAGCAGATCGTCGAGGAGGGGGCCCTTGTCCAACAGGTCTCCCATTTGCGGAAGGCACTTGGGGACAATCCCCGATCACCATCCTTCATTTTGACCATTCCAGGAAAAGGTTATCTCTTCAACCACCCCGTCACGTTCGAAGTGCCAGAGATTTCCCCCATGGCCGACGGGCCGAGAGAGGAGCCCACTCCATCCCTCCCGGCCCCTGGTCTCAGCGTGGAGCCGCTGGCAGTCCCATCGACCGAGAACGGCACGGATTGGTTCCGATCCTACGTGTCGAGAAGGTGGCTGGCAGGAGGGCTGGCCGTCGGAGGACTGCTCGGGACGATCCTTCTCTGGATCGCCTTCTCTTCCAGACAACCTCCACCATCCGCCACCGAGCCAGTTCCAACCATGCTTCCGTTGGTGACTTTGCCGGGGGTCGAGGGGTACCCCACCTTCTCTCCAGACGGGAGATGGGTCGCCTTTACCTTCAAGGACGATACGACCAACCATGCCGACCTCTACATCAAAGAGGTCAGGCAGGGAGAGGTGGGACAGGGAGAGACGATCCGCCTGACCAACGATCGACGAATCAACTCGTGGCCGGTCTGGTCTCCCGATGGCAAGCGGATTGCCTTCCTGAAAGCGTCTCAGATTCCGACCCTGCCGGACTCCCTCGCGATCATCACGGTGCCAGGCGGGGTTGAGCAGGAAGTCGCCCAGATCCAGGAGGGACACGGGCTCGACTGGTCCCCCGACGGAAAGCTGTTGGTGGTCTCCGAGAACCGGATGCCAGAGAGAATCTGTGGACTCTCGCTCTTGACACTCGTCGAAGAGGGTGGGCAGATCAAGGCGCGCCGCGTGACCCGCTTGACCGATGTGCCCAGGATCAATGGGCACCACCTCCCCCGCTTCTCCCCGGATGGAAAGTTCCTCGTCTTTGTCCAATCGAGGAGCAACGTCGATGAGGATCTGATGCTGCTCGATCTCGCGACACAGCAGGTACACCCGCTCACCAACGATCGCTCAGAGATTCCCGACCTGCAATGGCCTCGCGACTCCCGGAACATCTTCTTCCTCTCGATCCGGACGCGAAGCAGTGAGTTATGGATGATCGATCCGCAAAGGGGGATCCCGATGCGAGTCAAGGGGACTCCCAGCGGGTTCAATCAGTTCTCCCTCTCACTGGCCAATTCCCTGATGGTCGTGACCCAATCCTATGACGACACAGACATCTCTCTCTATCCACTCCACGGCAACCTCGGAGAACAGAAGGATCGACTGAGTGCCAAGCAATGCCCGATCAACACCTCACGGGAGGAGCATACGGCACGATTCTCCCCGGACGGACAATCGATCGTCTATGTCTCCAATCAGACAGGGTTCTGGGAGCTCTGGCTCGCCAAGACCGACTGTACCAACATACGCCAGCTCACCAACTTGCAATCTGAAATCCTCGGCAGCCCCCGCTGGTCTCCGGACGGGTCGAGCATCGTCTTCGATCATTACCAGGATGGGCAGCCGCACATCTTCACGGTTGAGACCTTGACCGGTTTGGTCAAGCAGCAAACCTCGGACAATCTGCGAAACATTACCCCTTCCTGGTCGTCTGATGGGAGATGGATCTACTACACCTCGCGCCGCCAGGGGACGCTGCAGTGCTGGAAATTGCCGGTGGGGGCAGGGGAGGCGAGGCTCATCAATGCGAACGACTGCTTCGCACCTGTTGAATCGACGGATGGCCGATCGCTCTACTTTATCCGGGAGAACGCACTCTGGTCGATGGAGCTGGAGAACGGCACGGAAGCTCCCGTTGGTGAACTGCGCGAGAAGCTGGTGGCGCGGCAGTGGAGCCTCACCCCTGGAGCGCTCTTCTATGCTCCCCCAAAGGAGGGCCCCAAGTTAATCCTCTTCCGGCTCGATCTGCAAACCCGGGAGACCAAGCAGGTTGCCGCTGTCGGAGGCCCCTTCTTCTTCAACGAGACGGTTCCACGCTTCGATATCTCGGCGGATGAGCGGCAACTGGTGACTTACAGAGTGGAGTATCGGATGGGAGATATCTCGCTGATTGAGAATCTACGCTTGAAATAAATTGAGAATGGAAAATGGAGAATGGGGCAAATGGAGAATGGAGAATGGAGAATGGAGAATGGAGAATGGAGAATGGAGAATGGAGAATGGGGTAAATGGGGAATGGAGAATCAGGAATGGGGTAACCCATACGGCCTGTGTTGAGGCGATGCGTGGGAGTCGGCACCTAGGGGGGATCGTTTCAAGACGGTCGGTGTGAGCTGTAGGGGCAACCCCTTTTGTTGATCAATTCTCAATTCTTAATTCTCAATTCTTAATTCTCCATTCTCCATTCTCCATTCTCCATTCTCCATTCT
>JBMOHS010000275.1:0-4071 GCA_049317725.1 Blastocatellia bacterium | reverse complement strand
TCCGCGCCATACGGAACGTCGAGCCAGAGAAACTGCGAGAGGTATGGCCCCGTCAAATCGCCCGGCGTCAGCCCGCGGAAGAGCGTACCTGGGCTGACTGGGCGCTCCCTTCCGTCGGCCTCCCCCCGGCTCCGCTCGCCAGCGAGTGTGGACGCTGGGGTGACTCGTGGCCCACGGAACTCTGGTTGGCGCGAAAGGTCCGCTGCGGCCACGTTCGTCAGTGGATCGATCTCGTAGTCGGAGAAATGGACGTCGCGCGTCAGCGCCATCCAGCAGTTCTCGAGGAACTCCGCCACCAAGGCCGCACTGGCAAAGGCGGGCGGCGGCGGCTGGGTGAAGAGGCTGGCGTCGCTACCGATCAATTCATAGGCCAGTCCCGCCTGTGGACTGGTCAGTCGCCCGGCCCCCCCAACGGGCAAATTCTGGAAGCCCGCGGCCGCTCCTGACTGGAGGATCTCAAGGTAGCGCTGATAGGCCGCCCGGTCGACCTCCCCCCGGGCATCGTGCGGGAGGGTTTTGCTGAAACTGCCAAGGCGGTTGGGATAGCGCTCCTCGTCGCCATTGGTCAGGTGAACCGGAACGGTCCGTTGACGTTGCCGCTCGGCTGCCGTGAGGCGCAGTTGCCAAGCTCGCGTCGCCCGATCCTCCCCGGGACCCGCCCTTCCACTCAAACTCGCCGGACTCCATCCCCAAACAGTAGTGGGCAAGGCAGCCAAGCTGGCTGCCCCACCCAAAAAGCGGCGACGATTCCAAGTGGGAACCGAGCGATTCTTCTTGCTCGATCTCCTCATGTGTGTGTCCTTTTCATTCAATGGAAGAAGCCTCTGGCATCCAGCTGGAAGTCAAGTCGCTCCCAGCCGGATGCCAGAAGGCTGGTTATTGTACCGGGAAGACCGGGATCGTATACGAGACAGAATCGGTCAGCGTCAGGACGTGCAGATTATGCCCTCCGCTGAACCGACTGTTGACGTTGTAATTGATCATCGTTCCGCTGATGGCTTGATCGGTTCCTGCCCACAGCTTCATCCATCCGCTGCGACCGGCCGGGACGACCTGGTCATACCGTGGGACCGTCCGGGGGAAGCTTGGGGAGAGGATGCCCCTCATCTGACAGCTCGTGCCATTGAGGCTGAAGCTGGAGCCCGTCTCCACGTCATCAAAAAGCAGGCCGAAGAATCTGCCTGTCGCTTCGATCGTGGAGGAGAGATCGCCACCCAGTCGGTTGATGATCAACATCGTCTGGTTCCCGTCGATAGTCGCGGGGAGGTTGTTGAGGGCAAGAGCCCGTGGAAGCTTGCCGTAGGTCACGCCATTGAACGGCAGCGTTGCCCTCGGCTGGCTGGGATCGTAGCTGACCTGTCCCATGGCGGGAATGGCGATCGCTCCAAGCCCGGCAGAGTGCCCACTCTCGAACTTGACGTGCTCGCTTCCAATCAGGTAATTGAAGTTGATTGGGCAACCGGTCGCGTCTGTTGCCACTGCTACCAGATATCCCGTCACCTCAGGGTCGAGATCACTGGCGAGGAAGCTGGTCGTCTGGTTGGCCGTCAGAGAGACATACCGATCGGCCACCGTACAAGTCTGCCCATCGACAAAGAAGAGATGAACATAGACTGGCGTCAGCGGGTTGGTGTTGGTCAGGGTCATGCGAGTGTCCTGACGGGCACTGTTGACGCTTGACGTGTAGATGTTGTAGATCAGGACACTTCCGGCAATCTGACCAGCTCCCTCGGTGTTGGCGGGAACGGCACTCCCCGGTCCGGGGAGGGGGCAGCTGGTCTCGACGCAGACGTCGTCGTAGGAGAGCGTCGTATCTTTGACTCCATCGAGGTTGGTGTCAAAGCTGGCGCTTGCCGACGGACAGATCTTGGTGCCGAGTGGGACATTTCCAAGCTGTGCCAAGTAGGTGACCGTCCCTTTGTCACCTGAGTTGAGCGAGCCATTCCACAACACTTGGTTGCTGGTGATGGTTACCGTCCCCGTTCCGCTCGCCCCCGTCACCGAAGTAGCCGAAACGACCCACAGGATCGAGGCGGGAAGATCGATCGTCAACTCGGCGCCGGGACCATCCGGAGCCGTCGCCGGCGACATGTTGCCCATCATGATCGTGATTGGGGCGATGCCTCCCGGGCTGACGCAACCGGCCTTCCCTCCGCCCACGCCGGAGGTCACCATCATGATCGAGAACCCGATGTCGAGATTGTGGTTGGACTGACCACGCTCCCCGCTCGTCACGGTGATCACCGCGTTTCCATTGACCAAGTCGGCGTCGGAATCGCGAAAGTCGCTCGCGGCTTTCGCGGCGAGAGGGTCAAGGCACAAAGGCCCCCCGTGTTAGGCGCCACAGAGATCTCGTAGATCATAAATGGGTCATCGAGCGCACACTCGGACACGTTGATCCACTGGCGTCGCCTTGTTCGCAGCTACTTGAAGCGCCTCAACGTGTCCGAGGGTTTAATTATATATTTATTCAGATTCTTCTTCGATTTTTTTATTTTTGAGAAATTCACTCCTATTATCTTCGTTCTCTATCTCAGCTCGCCCACTGCTTTTTTCGATATCGTACGCATATACGCCTTCCAGGTTAGTTTCCGGTGAATTTATTAGTATCTGTCGCTTGCCACTCGCCTTCGAGATAACATTAGTGGCTTTCGCCGAGTTAATATTTGATAAGTCTATAACCTTTTTCTGCTGACTGTTACCTGCCGATTCTTTAAGTTTATCCAATTCGTTAAGTTTATCTCTGTTCGTCTTATCCATAAAGGCCTCCATCGTGTTGCTGGAACACCGACAAAAAATCGGCATCGGGAAAAGGTTGACCGGAGACTGCATCACGCCAAGCCCGGAGAATTCACTTCCGCTTCGGCAGGATGCCACTAGCACCATTGAGCGTAACATTGCTGTCGTTGAAGAGGTAGTGACCACCGTTGGCCGTCGTCGTCTGGCCCACGAGAACCCAATTCTTGTATTGGTTGACGGCAATTCCGTCAATCCCGACTTCGTCTGGATCCTGACAGCCGTCGTTGTTGATGTCGAGCCATATGTGGTTACCCAGCTCAAGCGGAAGGATGGGACAGAAGAGCTCGACGTCGCCGAGCCCACTGGCTTTGCCCGTCGATCCAGGCCAGACCTGGGCGTAGACCTCGTAGGCCTTCGACTTCTCTCCATCGGTCGTGCTGAACCATCCCAATCCACCTGAGGTATAGGTGACCGGATCCATCATGACCGAGACGACATCGCTTGTTGTCAAGCCTCTCAGCAGGGCCAGCCCATACTTCCCCACCTTGGCATGTACCGAGGCTCCTGTCAATGGAGTCGTCTCTTGGCCGAAGAACTCTCCGCCTCCAGGCCCCTCACCGTTTCCAACACCCGAGCCGGCGACCCCGCCGCACATCCCATTATTCTCCAACTGGAAGGTTCCATTGCTCTGGCATGCCTTGAGAATGTCCCCTCCTGAAAAGTTTCGGAAGAAGTCGGTGTCGCCATTGATTCCGTAGTTCGATCCAGCCAACTGCATCGAGGTCCGATCGATGAAGCCGAGGATCATATCACCGTTGTTGTCGAATTCGATATCCCCCAAGATCGGCGTCGGATAGGTAGAGAGCCGGGGAGGGCCGAAACGGCACATCTTGCTGGCGTCAAGGGTGCTATCCCAATAGTTCCATTGGAAAGCTCCGTCATAATTGAGTCCAGCCGCATTCCAGACTAACCCCCGATTGAACGTCATATCGGTGATGTTGAGTTCCTGGGTGAAAGCCATCGTACCACCGGTCGTGGCGGGGTTGAAGCTCAGGACATGAGCCGAGAGGGAGCTGCGCGTCTGGGTCGGGGTGCCGGTCGCGTTCTCCCCGGTACAGACCACGCCGAGGTAGCCCTTGCCATTGGTCAGTTTAAGCGCCCAAGGACGGAGGACACCGTTGGTGCAGGTTGGTGTTCCGGAAGCGCTGGCGAGGCTAAAGGAAGTCAGACTGGTGGGTTGCGCCCCGTTGGCGACGTTGAGCCGGACAAGCGACCGAGCCTCGAGGTTGACCACCCAGAGGGTATTGCCATCCTCCGACAGATCGATATCGC